>JAQVCX010000068.1 GCA_028689545.1 Parabacteroides sp. | reverse complement strand
TTTCTGACATTTTGCTATAAACGGCAAACTTAGTCATTTCTAACGTGCAGAGTCTATTTTTCACCTCTATGATTTTAATATACAATACATTACAATAACTGTTAATGAATTTTAGTGGACACTAGTGGAAAACAAGGTTTGTTTATTTAGGAATTTGTTTGCAAATTTTGAGTTTCCTGTCTATTCAAGCGCAGGAATATAAGGGCTATGATATCGGTTCTTACCGCTTGCCCGACATTACCCGGAACGAGCTGGATTTCTCTTTGAACTCGAATGGAGATTTCTATGATTATATGAAATCGGAAGGAGTTAGCGGAGCGATTGACGGAGACTTCAAGGTTGGCTTCAATCGATATCGAAACGCCCGCTCTTTTCGGGGCAAGCAGAACGCCGAGTTTTCTATCTCGGGAGACTATAGAAAGAATGCCATAGGTGAGAAGAATAGTAAATATGTTCTCGGATTGTTTTATAATAATAGTAGCCGTTTTTATGGCGGTGATTGTGAGGGATTATTCTTCGAGATGGGTGGTAATTTCTCTTTTCATATGACAGGTATCAGGCAGTTTGGCGAAGTAGAGCGGGAGTCGAAGAATACCTCTAAAGATGTCGCTTTGGGAATCCCCTTGCGTATGGGTAAGGGGCGCATCGAGCGGGTGGAGGATGCCCGTCAAGCGATCTATATTCTGGAGAACCTCTCCAAACGGAAGGTGCTGAATCGTAGGTTGACGGACGATGAGATCGATGAATTCACCCGTTTGATCTCCACGGTGAAGAATAAACGTTTCTTCGATGCCCGTCTGCGGATGATCGACGAGGTGACGGCGGTGGATTCCTTCCTGGTGCGTAGCGGTGCGCTGGCTTCCGGTGGGGCGGCTTATTTCACTACCTTGTACGATTATTGGATGTATGGCGATCTGTTCGAGCGCAAGTCGGGCACGGAGATTAGTGGGGGGATCCGACCAGGATTCTCCTATGGCAAGTACGACAATCCTGCCCCTGATGCGTATGACTCCCGCACGAAGATCCCTTCCATCAGCGCAGATATACGCTTGGATTACGAGAGACCGCTCAACCTGTATTGGCAGAACTCGGCCTGGGTCTTCTTGTCCGGCAATTACATGCGTCGGAATTATGAGAATCTAGCGCCTGCGGAATCGAAAAGCAAAGAGGATTCGTATGGCGCACGTTTGTCTGGTCACTATGCGTTCGGGTATTATCCGAACTCTCGGACAAACATCAACCTTGGTATCGGGGAAACAGTAGGATGGGACAAGCGGGAGTGGGATACAAGGAAAGAATCCCAATCGTATGTAAGCACGAACACCTCGCTTACCTTGGATATGTATTATTATTTCTCGCCTCAATTGAGATTGGCGGCCGAGGCTAGACTGGACCATTATTATATCGATGATAAGGAGACGGATTACGCCCGTTGGTACGGCAATTTCGCGCTGACGCTGACCTATTCGTTGTTCTGATAAAGGTGTAAATACAAGAAAGGCTTCGCTCCCGTATGAATTCTTGTCCGCTCCTATATGAATTCTTATACGCATGCTGTATAATTCTACAAACCACGTCGTGGTCTGTACAGATCACGCCGTGGTTTATACAGATCACGTCGTGGTCTGTACATCCCACGGCGATCTTTTAGGAATAGATCAAGTGGTAAGTGGGTTTGTATCTAACGAAAAGAACGTTTATTACTGGAGGATACGAACAATTTACCTAGAGCCGCGATGACTGCCTATAGAGTGCTTAACCGGACACACGATTCTAAATCGTTTGCGTCCGGTTTATTAGAATGGATTATTTCCCCAGTCGTTTCTCTATATCGCCCACTAAGCTGCTCGCTCCGATGCGGAACAGGTCTTTGTTCAACCACTCATTGCCCAGTATTTCCTTTACGATCGTATAATATCGAGCAGCGTCTTCCGCCGTACGCACACCGCCGGCGATCTTGATACCTACTTTATTTCCCGTGATGGAATGGTAGGTTTTGATGGCCTTGCACATGGTGTAGGCGGCCTCGAAGGTCGCTCCCGGGTATCCTTTGCCGGTAGAGGTCTTGATGAAGTCCGCACCGGAATACATGGCTAGGATGGATGCCTTCTGGATGTTCTCCGCCGTGACTAAAGCTCCGGTCTCTAAGATAACCTTTAGATGGGCGTGGCGACAGCTTTCCTTGATCTCTTGCAACTCTTCCGTCAATTCCTCGAAATTATCTTCCATAAAGTAGCCTAAGTTTATGACTACGTCGATCTCATCGGCTCCTAGCATGACAGCCATAGCCGTCTCGGCGATCTTGACTTCCGTAAATGTCTGTGAGGAAGGGAAACCTCCGGCAACCGACGCGATCTTGACCTCTTGTGCGGTAAGTGCCTGCTTGACCGTTTCCACGAATAGGGGATAGACGCAGATAGCGGCTACGTTCGGTACATCCGGACGAGTTCCCTCGAAATCGTTTACCGTGTCTGCCATCTTCCAGATGCTTTCTTTGGTATCCAGACTGGTCAGTGAGGTCAAGTCGATGCAGCCGTGAATCGTTTTCAATACCTCCGGCGTAAAGTTCTCTTGAAAATGTTTCTCCAAGAGGGCTGTTACGGCTTTCGTGGTTTGATCGTCGGATAAAGCCGGTTCAAATTTATTGAATGCTTCGTGATAACGGTCTATCTGTACCTCGGTGGATTCATGCTCATGATGATGTTCGCAATCGCAATCGTGTTGATGTGTCATATTCTTATAATTTTTGATTGTTTATATGTCGTTCTTTATCTCTGTCCGTTTTCTTTTGGATATTCTTCTCGAAGGCGGCGGTAAGGTCTACTCCGGTCTGGTTGGCCAAGCAAAGCAGTACCCATAAGACATCCGCCATTTCATCGCCTAAATCCCGGTGTTTGTCGCTTTCCTTGAAAGACTGCTCACCGTAGGTACGTGCCATGATCCGTGCCAGTTCGCCCACTTCCTCGGTGAGGATGGTCATATTGGTAAGCTCGTTGAAATAGCGGACCCCGTAGGTCTTGATCCAAGCGTCTACCATTTGCTGGGCTTGTTGTAACGTTATATCTGCCATACTTATTCTTTATTTTGGGAGTCGATAAGGATCGTAACCGGTCCGTCGTTTAAAAGCTCGATCTTCATATCGGCGCCGAATGTGCCGGTTTGCACCGATTTCCCTAGTTGAAGCCCTACCTCGGCGCAGAATGCCTCATACATCGGAATGGCGATATCCGGTTTCGACGCTTTCAAATAGGAGGGACGGTTTCCTTTCTTGGTGGAGGCATGCAAGGTAAATTGGCTGACGACCATGATCTCGCCTCCCGCTTCGATAACCGAACGGTTCATGACCCCGTTTTCATCGTCAAATATGCGTAGGTTGGTGATCTTTTTAGCCAACCATTCGATGTCCTCTTGCGTGTCTTTGTCCTCGATGCCGACTAATACTAATAACCCTTTCCCTATCTTGGATGTAAGCTGTCCGTCTATCGTGACGGAGGCGTGCTGTACACGTTGTGTAACTGTTCTCATATTGTTCGCTTTTGTTCTATGTTTGTTCGCTTTTGTTCACTCTTTGTTCACTTTTGTTCAGTCCGTCTTGTAGCGCTTTGGCTTTCGCTTCCCCGATAACGGATTTGAGGTCCTCGAAGCTTGCTTCCTTAATTCGCTTTACGCTTTTATAATGACGTAAAAGTAATACTTTTGTCTTTTCACCGATGCCTTTTATGGTATCTAATTCGGATTTTGTCTGGGTTTTGCTTCGCTTATCCTTGTGGAAAGTGATGGCGAAACGGTGTACCTCGTCTTGAATCCGGGTGAGCAGATGGAATAGCGGACTATCTAAACGCATGCCTACGGTTACGGGTGGAAACCCGAATAATAACTCCGAGGTGCGGTGCTTGCCATCTTTCGCCAGTCCGGCGATGGGAATGGACAAGCCTAATTCATCCTCTATCACCGAGCGGACCACTTCCATTTGTCCCTTTCCACCGTCTGTTATAATTAGGTCGGGTAGGGGAGATTTCTCTTCGATCGCCCGCCCGTAACGCCTGCGGACTACCTCTTGCATGGAGGCGTAATCATCCGGGCCGATTACGGTCTTTATATTGTATTTGCGATACTCCTGTTTAGACGGTTTTCCCATCTTGAATACCACGCAAGCCGCTACCGCGTCGCTTCCCTGTATGTTTGAATTATCGAAGCATTCGATATGAGCGGGCAGTTTTTCCAGATGCAAGGCCTCTTGAATCTCTTTCAAGATACGGGTGTTCCGTTGTTCCGGATTCAGCTTTTCCGCTTGCTTCAAACGATCCACCTTAAACTGCTTGACGTTCATCTCGGATAAATCGAGCAGTTTCTTTTTATCCCCTCTTTGGGGAATGGTGAAGGTTATATTCTCCAGCTCCATATCCAGCTCGAAAGGAATGATGATTTCCCGGGCTGTGCTCTTGAAGCGTTCTCGCATCTCTACAATACCTAAGCTCAATAGCTCCTCCTTGGTCTCGTCTAGCCGTTTTTTATACTCGAATGTATAGGCTTGTACGATCGCCCCGTTTCCGATATGCATAAAGTTTACATAAGCGGAATTGTCATTCTCGATGATGGTGAATACATCTATATTATGTAGCATCGGGGTTACGACCGTGGATTTGGAGCGGTAGTTCTCGATGACTTCATATTTTTCCTTGACCTTTTGCGCTTCCTCGAACTTGAGATCGGCAGCGAGCGATTGCATCTCCTCATAGAGGTGTTTGCTGATTTGCGAGATGTTCCCTCGCAGTATCTCTTTGATCTCGGAAATGTTTTGCTGGTATTCTTCCAGTGATTGCAAACCTTCGCAAGGGCCTTTACAGCGTTTGATATGGTATTCCAGACAAATCTTATAGCGTCCTTGCGCAATGGATTCGGGGGTGAGGGGATATTTACAGGTGCGTAATGGGTAAAGTTCCTTTAGCATTTGTAGCATCACTTTCGCCGTGAACAAGGAGGGATAGGGGCCGTAATATTGCGATCCGTCCCGAACGATGTTCCGGGTCTGGTACACCCGCGGAAAATACTCATTCTTTACGACGATGGAAGGGTAGGTCTTATCGTCCTTCAATAACACGTTATAGCGAGGACGATATTGTTTGATCAGATTGTTCTCCAACAATAAGGCATCCTCCTCCGTATCGACGACTATATATTTGATGTCCCGGATCTGCTTTACCAGCACACGGGTCTTATTGCTATCATGTACCTTGTTGAAATAAGAAGATACCCGTCGTTTCAGGTTCTTCGCCTTGCCGACGTAGATAATCGTTCCGTTCTCATCAAAATACTGGTAGCATCCCGGCTTCTCCGGAATGACCGATAGGATCGTTTTGATATGTTCGTCTTTGTCGGCTATCATACGAATAGGGGAGTAAATTGGAATGTGTTGTTATTGAACAATCCTTTGCCGCTAAGTCTCAAGGATAGGATTACCTTTTCGATATACCCGTCCTGGATTGAAATCTCCGCCCCGTAGGTATGCGTGTTGTTTATACCTACTAGATTCTCTCGTATAACCAGTGCTTTAGCCTCATTCATTTGAATATCTCCTTTAATATGTTTCACGTGGAACATTTCGTGTTTTATCTTCCGAGCAATACCAGTAGGATGTTGATGTCACTAGGGGAAATGCCCGGGATACGGCTCGCTTGGGCGATCGTGTCGGGGTCTATCCGGGACAACTTCTGGCGGGCTTCCGTGGACAGGGCCTGGATGGAGTTGTAATCGAATTTGCCTTTGATCCGGATATTCTCCAAGCGGTTTATCTTGTCTGCTATGATTTGCTCTCGCTTGATGTAGCCGCTGTACTTGATTAATATCTCGGCGGCCTCGATGATCTCTTCCTTGCGAGAGGCCGGTACTTTGTCTAGCTCGGCACGAAGGGCTGGGATCAGATCCGCTAAGTTCTCTAGCGTAGCCTGTGGACGGAGTACGACATCGAATAATTTGCAGCCATGGGATAGGGGGGCGGTGCCCAGTTTCTCTAAACCGCTATTTATGTATTGGGGCTTCACGGAGTAGCTCTCCACGAAACGGATAATGGCGTCACGGCTCTCTTTCTTCTCACGCAGCAAATCGTAGCGATCTCGTTTGGCCAATCCTATCTGGTAAGACTTCTCGGTTAATCGCATATCCGCGTCATCTTGGCGTAGTAAGATGCGATATTCCGCACGAGAGGTAAACATACGATAAGGCTCGTCCACACCTTTTGTTACCAAATCATCGATAAGGACCCCGATATAAGCCTCGTCCCTTCCGAGGATGAATGGCTCTCCGCCGTGGCAATTGATGTGGGCGTTGATACCCGCTATCAAACCTTGTCCGCCAGCTTCCTCGTATCCGGTAGTGCCATTGATCTGTCCGGCGAAGAAAAGATTACGGATTTGTTTAGTCTCCAGATTATGTTTTAGCTGAGTCGGGTCGAAGAAATCGTATTCAATCGCGTATCCGGGACGATAGATTTGAACGTCACGGAAAGCCGGGATCGCTTGGAGCGCGCGAAGCTGGATGTCTAAGGGTAGGGAAGAGGAGAAGCCATTCAGGTAGTATTCCTGCGTGGTCTCGCCTTCCGGCTCTAGGAATAGTTGATGCTGCGTCTTGTCGGCGAACGTCACGATTTTCGTTTCGATGCTGGGGCAATAACGGGGACCGATACTTTTGATCTGCCCATTATAAAGAGGAGAGTCGGGGAGGCCTTCCCGTAATATATTGTGGCAAGCCTCGTTCGTAAAGGTAGTCCAGCAACTCAATTGTTTTAATTTACGGTGACTGGTATCCATGTAAGAGAACTTATGGAAATCGTCCTCTCCCCCTTGCTCGCCCATCTCGTCGAAGTGTACGCTACGACCATCGATGCGGACCGGCGTTCCGGTTTTCATCCGATCTGTTTGGATGCCTAAAGAGATGAGTTGCTCGGTAAGTCCGGTCGCCGCCGGCTCGGCGATGCGTCCACCTCGTATCTGGGTTCTTCCGATATGAAGCAGGCCGTTTAGGAAGGTCCCGTTCGTGAGCACCACCGCTTCGGCATGGAATACGACATTCATTCCCGTACGCACACCGCAGACTTGTCCATGCTCGATAATCAGTTCATGAACCATGTCTTGCCAGATCGATAGATTTGGCATATTCTCCAGTATGCCCCGCCAGCAATCGATAAAACGGGCACGGTCGCTTTGGGCACGTGGGCTCCACATGGCCGGTCCTTTGCTACGGTTCAGCATACGAAATTGGATAGCGGTCTGGTCGGTCACGATTCCCATATATCCGCCTAGCGCGTCGATCTCTCGTACGATCTGTCCTTTGGCGATTCCCCCGACTGCCGGGTTACAACTCATCTGGGCAATCTTGTTCATGTCCATCGTGATCAAAAGCGTCTTTGATCCTAGATTCGCTGCTGCTGCGGCGGCTTCACAGCCGGCATGTCCCGCGCCTACTACTATTACGTCGTAATTGAAAGTCATTGTTTATTCCCTTTTATTTTACGCGAAGATAGTGAGTGTTCGTGAAAGAACTCGTTTATATTTGTATAATAAATACATACAGACCTTCAGCAGGGGGGTGCAACTTTTATGTATCTTAAATCATCCGTTTCGATGGGGCTTGGTTATACCTTTGATAGGGGATTAGTCATGTCCGGCATAGCTTTCAGAACATAAAATTAAAACTTCTCTTCTGTGAAACCTTAAACCGTTCTACTTCCAAGGCGAGTGATTTTTTTAATTGTGTTGCCATGAAGTCCAGGAATGGTTGCCTTTGTTCGTCTTCTTGGGATTGTCGCAAAGAGAGAATATACTCCTCCCGGTCTTCCTTGAATATCTTGGTAGGGAAAATATCATAGCAAAACTGGATATAGTTCATCAATAAGCGAGCCGTTCTGCCGTTGCCGTCTACCCAAGGGTGAATAGTTGCTAAATTGAGGTGAGCATTGAAACTTAGTTCGTATTGCTCGCGGAAGGTGCTTGCTTCCTTTTGCTTGTGTCGTAGGATTCCGCAGAGCTCTTCCACCTTTATAGGTACTTTTTGATAATTCATATAGGAACGGCCACCGACACCTGCCGTAACGCCACATAAACGGTACTCACCTTTAGAGGAGTCACAAGAGCCTCCCATCACATCATGTGTACTGCCGGTAGTACGCATCAATGTCGCGTTCAAGCCCTGTAAAAATATCGGGGTTATCGGGGTGTTATGCCGTGCTTCCTTCTTGGCGAGTTCGTAGGCTTCCCTCAAGTCCTCATTCATTAAATGATGGACCAGTGGTTTTCCTTTGGCGGTCACTCCCTCGTCAAAAAGCAACTGAGTATCTATTTCAGTCAGCGTGGAACCCTCGATGGCTGTAGAATGGGTAATAAGCGAATAGATGTAGTACTTTTCATAGTCTACCGCCTCACGAGTACCGAGTTCTTGAAACTCTCGATATAGTTGCTCAATTTCTTGCCAAGTACTTACTTCCATCACTGACTGTCTAAATCATTATCTTCCTCAAAAGTACGATGATTTGATGTTCTTGCAAAGTAATATGGAATATTTCTTGTGCTTTTATGGTTGGTTGATGTTTATCCCCTACATTCCTCCGGTAAGATCGCTAACGCCCTGTTCTCGTTCTCTTCCATGATCTCGCGCTCGCCGGGGCCTTTGTCGTTGATGCCGCAAAGGTGCAGGATGCCGTGGATGATGGTGCGGTGTAGCTCCTCGTTGTAGTCCGTGTGGAAAGTCTCGGCGTTTGTCTTAACCGTATCGAGGCTGATGAACAGGTCGCCCGAGATCTTGTTCCCTTCCGTATAATCGAAGGTGATGATATCCGTGTAATAATCATGCTGGAGGTATTGGCGGTTTACCTCCAATATCTTTTCGTCCGAACAGAAGATGTAACTGATATCCCCCGTCTTCTTCCCGTACGTCTCGGTCACCGCCTTGATCCACGTGCTGACCGCTCTTTTCTTGATGGCCGGGAGCTGGATCTCCTCGGCATAATATGCTATTGCCATAATCTGTTATTCTTGATGATTTGAAACTATTTAATGTATAGGCAAAAGTACGATAAAAACAAATGCGGGGTTCGTTTTGCTATTATATAATGTATATTTAGTCGAATGTAATCCATCGGTGTGAAACTTGTTTATTTCATACCGATGGGTTACATGGGCTGTTAAAAGAACAGATAAGCCATCGCTATCGCCGCTATCGCTCCGGCCAGATCCGCTAATAAGGCGCATTGTACCGTATAACGGGTATTCCGAATGCCGATACTGCCGTAATAAAGAGCGACTACATAGAAGGTCGTGTCGCAAGCGCCCTGTACGATGGACGACAGGCGGCCAACGAAAGAATCTGCCCCATAGGTATTCATCGCGTCCAGCATCATGCCCCTAGCCCCACTCCCGCTCAGCGGTTTCATGAGGATCGTGGGTAGCGCGCCTACAAACTCCGTATCAAGACCTATCGCCGCTATTCCCATACGAACCCCCTCGATAATGAAATCCATCGCTCCCGAGGCCCGGAAGATTCCGATGCCCACCAAGATCGCCACGAGATAAGGAATGATCGTTATAGCGGTTTGGAAACCCTCTTTCGCCCCTTCGATAAAAGCGTCGTACACGTTGATCTTTTTCCGCATACCGCTGATGATGAATCCGCAGATGATGGTAAAAAGAAGCGTATTGGCGAACAAGGTCGAGTACAAGGAAACCTGCTCTTGCTCCATGGAATTGAACAACCAGACCAATCCTCCGATAAATAGTCCCAGCCCACTGAAAAACAACACGAGGTTCCGTTGCAAGATATTGATCTTCTGTTTTACGCAAACTGCCAAGATAGCCACCAAGGTAGACGTGAATGTAGCCAGCATGATCGGCAGGAATACATCCGACGGATTCGCCGCCCCCAATTGCGCCCGGTACATCATGATGGTGATCGGGATCAAGGTCAGCCCCGAGGCGTTGATGCAAAGGAACATCACCATCGAGTTACTGGCGGACTCCTTATTCGGGTTTAATTTCTGTAGCTGTTGCATCGCTTTCAATCCCATCGGCGTGGCGGCATTATCCAGCCCCAGCAAGTTCGCTGAAAGGTTCATGAAGATCGATCCCGTCACCGGATGGTCTTTCGGAATGTCCGGGAATAGCTTGCTGAATACCGGGGCGGCCAGCCGTGCGAACGCTTGGATCACTCCTCCTTTCTCGCCGATCTTCATAATCCCCAACCAGAGCGACAAGATCCCGGTAAGTCCCAAGGAGATCTCGAAACCCGTCTTGGCCGAAGCGAAAGAAGCATTGATAATCTCGGTAAAAACGGCGGTATCCCCGCCAATGACCAGTTTACCTACGGCCACGACGAAAGCGATCAGGAAGAAAGCGATCCAAATGTAATTTAGTACCATTTTAGTTGAAGAGTTTAGTGATTTAAATTAAAGACGCGAACCTTGTATATAGATTTTGTAATAAGGAAAAATAATACTCATGTATATCATTAACTATTTTTCGGGCGATCGCATCATCATATGTATGCGAGGTGAGATTCCGGTCATTGAGAGCCTTCAGCCATAGATCCCCGTCTTGGATATAACCGCTTTGAAAGGCTTGCCGTAGCGTTGCCTTGGGCGATGGAGTCGTGAAGCCTTCCGCGTCTAGGTAGTCCTTCAGGGTCTTCCACGCTAGCTCGAAGGTAAACTCGTAGATTTGGATGATGCCTGCTTGCAGCAAGAAGTTGTTCGGGTCGAGAGGAAGAATCCGCATGGCCTCATCCAGTCGGTGGAATGCCTTGTCGAAATTCTGGAAGCGTTGTTTCCAGCGTATATCCTGTTGTTCCATATATTGCTTATATTTCGAATATGATTTGACAAATTTAGGAATTAATTGCCAATTGATTTGTATTTTTGCTTTTTGAATTACAAATAGATCCAAGATGAAGATACTAGTGACATACGACATGTTCCGCGAGGGATTCACCGAGTTGGAAAGTAAGTACGAGGTTACCTTGCCCGAGGGAAGAGATTTTACATATGAGGAGGTTTTCGAGATGATACCGGAGTACGACGTGCTCTGCTCCATGCTCGACTTCCCGGTAAACAAAGAGTTGATCGACCATGCGCCGAAGTTGCGGCTGATCGCTAATTACGGTGTCGGCTATAATAATATAGATGTGGCTTACGCCCTCGAGAAAGGTTTGACGGTGGCGAATACGCCCGATCCTGTCACGGCTCCTACCGCCAATCTAGCCTTGGGCTTGATGCTGGATACCGCCCGGCGTATCACGGAATGCGATCGCAAGCTGCGTACGCTTGGCAAGGATATGAAGATCGGTATGCTGGAGAACCTCGGTATGCCGGTCACCGGACAGACCTTGGGTATTATCGGCATGGGGCGTATCGGCAAGGCCTTGGCGAAGCGGGCGAACGCACTGGGGATGGACGTGATCTACCACAAGCGCCGCCAGCTTTGCATTGATGACGAGACGAAGTTGAATGTCACCTACGTCTCCAAGGAAGAGCTTTTGGCGAAAGCCGATTTCGTATCCCTGAACGCTCCTTATACCCCCGATACCTATCACATCATTGGCGAGGAAGAGTTGAAGCTAATGAAGCCTTCCGCTATCTTGATCAACACCGCCCGTGGCCCGCTGGTGGACGAGCATGCCTTGGTAAAAGCCTTGAGGGAAGGTACGATTCATGGCGCCGGCCTGGATGTATTCGAGTTTGGAGACTATCCTCTCCCCGAGTTGTTGGAGATGGACAACGTGGTATTAACCCCTCATATCGGCACGCAGACGACGGAAACCCGTATCATCATGGCTCGCACGGTATGTAACAACGTGATCGGTTTCTTGGAGGGCGACCGTCCCGTGTCACGGGTACTCCGGCCATGACAGCGGCGTTTATCCTATCCGAGCTACAGTCTGTCGGTACGCCCGAGAAGGCGGTTCATTTGAGCCGCTTCTTCAAGACAGGTCCCGGTCAATATGGCGAGGGCGATCAGTTCCTCGGGGTGGTCGTCCCGCAAACCCGTAGTATAGCGAAGGCGAATAAGGCGACTCCTTTCGATGAGCTACAACTATTACTGGATAGCCCGTGGCACGAGGCACGTCTATGTGCCTTGCTGATCTTGGTCTATCGTTTCCAAGACCGGAAGGCTACGCCGGAAGAGCGGGAATCCATCTTCCTGTTTTACCTGAAGAATATGCGGCGTTGCAATAACTGGGATTTGGTAGACTTGACCTGTCGGGATATCGTAGGCGGATATCTGGTGGACAAGGATCGTTCCCTCCTCTACCGTTTGGCGGAAAGCGAGAACTTATGGGAACAGCGGATCTCGATCGTCTCCACCTGGGCGTTCATCCACCGGAATGATTTTGCCGACACCTTGGCGCTATCCGAACGCTTGATCGGTCATAAACACGATTTGATGCATAAGGCGGTTGGGTGGATGCTGCGTGAGGTCGGCAAGAAGGATCGGCAGACGCTTACCGATTTCTTGGAACGCAACGCTACCCGCCTTCCCCGCACGGCGCTCCGTTACGCGATCGAGCATTATCCGGAACCCGAGCGGCAGTATTATCTAAAAATGAAGAAATAGAATGGATGAAAAAATGATCTCATTGCTCCGTGAATGGGCGGAAACGTACAATACGGAATCGTTTATCAAGGACGATCCCGTGCGGTTTCCCCATCGGTTTACGGAGAAACGGGATATCGAGATATCGGCTTTCCTTACGGCGTGGATCTCCTACGGCCGCAGGGAGCATATTTGCCAAAAGGCGGAAGAGCTACACCGGATGATGGGCGAAAGCCCTTACGCGTTTATCCGTACCGGGGAGACCTCTTTCGCTCCCCTACGGAACCGTCCGGTTCGCGGGCGGGATACCTTTTACCGTTTTTATACCTATCAGGATCTGCATCTCCTTTGTTGTCGCCTGAAGGATCTATACGATACCTACGACAGTATGGAAGACGCTATGGCCGCCGCCGGCCCTTGCGAAGATCCGATCTCGCGGTTGCAACAGCTTTTCGCCGGTCTCAATGGCATTCCGGTCTTGCGCGGTACTTCCGCTTGCAAGCGTCTGGCGATGTTCCTGCGCTGGATGGTGCGTACGGATGGCATCGTCGATCTTGGCATCTGGAGAACGGCGGTGCATCCCCGGCAATTAATCATCCCGTTGGATACGCATGTCCACCAGATCTCCTTGCGGCTGGGCTTGACGGACCAGAAAACGGCTACCCTTCGCACGGCCCGTGAGATAACGGACGCGTTGGCGAAGGTCTTCCCCGATGATCCTTGTCTGGGAGATTTCGCTTTATTCGGTTACGATATAAATCGTATCTCGTCTGTTTGCGTGTATTGCGCCTCCAGCACGAAGATCCCCTCGGTTTATTTTGACGCCGCCAAGGAGTTGGGCCGTCTTTTGGGAGAGCAAAAGCTACGGGTAGTCAACGGTGCCGGGAGTCTCGGCTTGATGTGCGCTGTCTCCGACGCGGCATTAGCGGCCGGCGGAACGGTAACGGGCGTTATCCCCCATTTCATGGTGGAGCAGGATTGGTGTCATAAAGGCTTGACCGAGCTGATCGAGGTCGATACGATGCACGAGCGCAAACAGCGCATGGCAGACCTTTCGGACGCGGTGATCGCCCTACCGGGTGGATGCGGTACCTTGGAGGAACTTCTGGAGATCATTACGTGGAAACAACTCGGTCTCTACCTCAACCCGATCGTGATCCTCAATATCAATCATTACTACGATCCCCTATTGGAACTTTTAGGGAACGCCATGAACGAGCATTTCATGCGCCCCCAGCACGCCCGGATGTGGGCGGTAGCCAATACCCCGGAAGAAGCCCTCCGCCTCATCCAGACCGAGCCTAAATGGGACGCGAGCTTTCGGAAGATAGCGGCGATATGAATCTTGAGAGCGTAATCTAATGATCTGGACGCAGACGAACGCAGACTTACTTTATGGATAATAACATATTTGGTGACCAAACATGATGACAAATACGTATTCAACAAAGATGTATATTTTGGTGTGGTTGCCCTAGAAAAAAGCTCGAATTTAAGTTTGTGATAATTTTAATTCATATATTTGCAATATGGGAAACTGGGACAAACAACAGGAGGCCAGAAAGGATACGAAAGAGAAAGACAAAGTAAGGCGTGAAAAACTTGCTGGATATTTTTATGATACTTCTAAACTAATTCTTGCAGGTGTTGTTATTGGTGGTATCACTCCTTTGTATTCTGATAATACAAAAGGAATAAATGTGTATGTGATTTTCGCTGGTGTAATAGCCACTATATTGTTAGCATGGATTGCAAATAAAATATTAAAATAATAAGATTATGACACAATTAGGTTTAACTTTCACTATTATAGCTATTGTAGCAGGAATCTTTCTGATATGGCTATATACGAAGCCTGGTAAAAAATGGTTAGAAAACCTTTGATGGTATTTTATATGGAGGCCTGGACTTATTGTCTAGGCCTTTTTTATTGTTGTATCCAGTGGCTCACCCGATAAATCGAGGGGATAACCTATCCACACTCCGTCCTATTTGGATAAAAGTCTTATCGGTAGTAACTTTTCTATCCGTATTATTTATTGTCTGCCTATATACACTCTGATCTTTTCACCTAGGTGAAACGATTAGAATGTGCGGTACTTGGCGATACAGTGTGCGGTACTTGGCAATAGTATCCACTGTTCTTATCCCTTGAATACGCAGACAAACAAAGACCCGGATCCGGATGCATACAGGTTCTCCTATCCAACGTGTAAAGAGGATAATCACGATGAGCGAGGAGGTCTTATCCGGTAAAGCGCAAGGCGAACCTAATCCGAAAGGGATGTTGGGGTTGGATCGGGTATATACGAAATATGGAGTTCGTATAAATTATAAGAAGGAGAGCCTGAAATGATATAGCCTGAAAGTGAAAAAGCGTTTCCCCGGGCAAGTCAGTATATATTACTTGGCCCGGGAAGTATATATTCACTTTTTGGGGATAATCGCTTGATTCACCTGCGGCGTGCGGATACCCGGTTTCAACTCTCCGTTGATAATGGTTAACCGGTTGCCTTGGATGACCGCTCCCGCTCCGGCACGGGCCAACTGCTCATAGTCTCCCAGATCGCTCCATGCTTTCGTGGAGAGGTCGTATTGAAGTAAGGCGGTATTGAATCGATACCATTCTATCGGATGATGCATATAGGCCTTGGCTTCCGCTTGCAGGCGGGTGATGGCCGCTGAGTCTTGAGTCGCCTCCGCTTCCGCTAAATGGATCGGGCGGGCGATGGCGGCTAGGAAACAATCGTAGTTTACACCTCCCATAAATAAGATTTTATCCGTTTGGAAAGTCACGGCGCAGCCACCTGTCAGGGTACGGTTCGCTCCGTCCTCAAACGGCGGAAGAACGGTCTCCGGTAGCCAGGTAGAAGTTGCCGGGTCGAATGCCAATACATCGGTCGGGACGATCGGTTCCTCTCCGTTTAGGATGGGCTGGAAGCCTCCGGCTAGATAGAGGCGTGTACCTTGGGGGCTTTCTCCGGCCGCTAATACCGGTTGTACACGGGCCGCTCCCGGGAAGTCCGGTAGTTGTTCCCATCCCTTTTCGATCTGCGCGAGGTTGAGGCGTAAGAAAGTGTGACACGGCTGTCCGTCCTTATTTCCCCCTGCTACGTAAATCTCCTGTCCGGTAAAAGCGGCCGAGAGATTATCCATGGGAGACGGCAAGGAGGGTAAGGCACAAATCGCTACCTCCCCTTTCGTAGGGTTATAGGAGATACGGGAAACCTCTACCAAGGAAGAATCATGGTTGTTTCCTCCGATACAAACGATACCTTCCGGAGTGGAAACGGTAGTGCCATAGGCGACGGGATAAGGCAATCGGTCGATCTCTTTCCAGCCTTCGGGAAGAAGTACGAATATCTCGCTATAATATCGCTTGGCTCCTCCTTCGGTGACGGGTTTGTCCGGAAAGTTGCAACCTCCGGCAACGATCAATGTCTCGTTATGAATGCCGGCGAATGGGGCGGAAACGCCAAGGGATGCCGTATCGGCGGCTCCCGGTAGATCTGGTAATTTTGTCCAGTTTATCATGGTGTTCTCTTTTTTAGATACCGGCTGGCCGCATCCCGCTACGCAAAGTAGCAGGAGGAATAGCCAGCCGGTGATTTGTTGTTTATTATACATAGCTTATTCTTTTATAGCCCGGAATGTGGAGGCCGGCATACCCGCCTCGTTTACGAGATTCGCTCTCGTGAAGGGTTGCCAGCCGTAGCGTATCAGTCTCGGGTGAGCGACTTGATCGCTCCATACCTTTACTTTCCCGTTCTCTACCACGGCTTGCGCCGGGTAGTAAAGTCCTTCCTGCTCGGCGATCTCGAACGTACGGATGGGTGCCCCGTCGGAGGTTCTCAAGCCATTTGCGTAATCGAAAGTGATATAGGCGGCGTTGTCGGTAAACGTTGCGCTACGGAACAAAGGGCCGGACGGGATCACGTCGTGCCCGTAGGTCTTGTTCAAGGCCCAATGCGCCAGTCGTTCGCCAATCTCTTTCTTTCGGGTCGGATGAACGTTTAAGGAATCCCCGCGATCGCTACTTACGGCTATACCCGTATTCGATACGGTTTGCGTCAAGCGGCGCTGGCTGTCTCTGAACCAAGTCCAACTCGGGCGGTCTATGCTGGATAGCTGGACGTAGTAGAAAGGTAGGTCGGCGTTCCAATTCCGGCGCCAACTGTTCACCAATAGCGGGAATAACTGCTCGTGCGCTTCCATATTATGGGCGTTCGATTCCCCTTGGTACCAGATAATCCCTTTGATAGGATATCGGTGAAGGGGTTGGATGCCCGCCTCGAACAGATAGCAAGGCTCATACGGATGGCGTTGGAGCGGGTTGGAGGCTTGCTTGATGTTTAGGGCCGCCCGCTCACGTACCCAATCTTGGATAAAGTCGTTCTTCGTCCAATCTTGTAAGATATCCGGAAACTCGAACTCCAGCGTTTTCCGGTCGATCCATGCTTCCGCAGGCGAGCCGCCAACAGCGTTCAATATCAATCCTACGGGCACTTGCAAGCTATCGGCCAGCATACGCCCGAAGGCAAATCCGATGGCCGAGAAGCGCGCGGTATTCTGTGCGTCGCATACTTCCCATTGGGTGTCGTGATAATATTGCAGGCGGTTCAATGAATCCAGCACGGAAGCGTCCCATTCCACGGAGTAGGTCTCCCAGCGGGGCTTTAGGTCGAATAAGCGGATTTGCGGGTGTTGTTTGGCGTAATCCAATTGTTGCTGTTGCTCTTCCTTCATGCTCTCGTTTACCCGGAAAGCCATGTTGGATTGTCCGGAGCATAGCCAGACTTCCCCGGCTACTACCTCCCGATAACTCAACGTGCGGCCGGGGGTAGAAACCGTTAAGGTATAGGATTTCTGGCTTACCCGCAAGGGATCGAGCGTGACCGTCCATTTCCCGTCCGTACCGGCTACGGCCTCTTTCTTTTGTCCGGCGATGGTAACGGTTACCTTCTCCCCTTGGTTGGCGGTGCCGGATAGAGGAAGCGGTTGATCCCGTTGCAAGACCATCCGGTCCGAATAGATGGCGGGAAGCTGTAAGCCTCCGTAATCTCCGGTTAGCGCCCCATAAACGGTGCGGGCCAAGATGCCGGCACCTTCCGTGTTTGGATGCAACGCGTCGGGCAATAGATCCGGGCGGTCGTATAATCCTTCCTGCAAATCGATCAAGGTCGCATTCGCTATCGGGGCTATTTCTTCGATCAGCGCTTGCTCCATCCAATACCAGTCTCTTGTACCGGATTTAAAACGAGGATGGCGATGGGCGATCGGAGTCATACGGCAAACCCATATCTTACATTTCGGATTAACTTTCCGGAAGGATTCGATCAAGGAAAGATAATCCCGTACGAAATCATCCCGGTAATTCGGCCATGCCCGAGGGTCCGTATCATTCAATCCCAGATGGATGATCACGTAATCCCCGGCAAACTTCAACGCCTTTTGATACGCCTCTTGTTGGGTGTAGGGACGATATCCCTTCTTTAATAATGTAGCTCCGCTATGCCCGAAGTTTTCCACCTCGTAGGCATCGCCAAGCATCCGTTGCAATTGGGCCGGGTAGCAATTGGTCTCCCGGTTCTCTATTTTATAGCCATAGGTCACGCTATTACCTACGCAAGCTACCTTGATCTTTTGCGCTTGGCCCATAAATGCGAAAGCGAGGAAGATCGATAAGATTCCTATTATTTTTCTCATTTCATATAATTGAATTAGAGGTTATTTAAGTTGTTTATCCGGTGAATAGACCAATCCTTCCACCGCTTTCTCCCCATCGTGCGTGACGCAAACGAACGTAAACATCCATTTCACCAAACGGACTTCGGGGGTATTGAACGCACCGACCGGAAGTTTCATCAACACCTTGTTCCATCCTTTCTCCAGATGGATCGGGGTTGGTTTACGGCTTACGCAGTTCTCGTTTCCAAGTGGGATCTCGTTAGACTTCTCCCGGTGGGTAGCGGTCCATACGGGTGGCGCTATCTCCTGATCATTTACCCAGATGCGGCTCTCTTTATAATCCCATTTCCCTTGCGAGGGAGGAAGATCCATCTCCGAGCGTCCGTAATTCTGAAACTCGATCCATGCCCCTACGTCTTGTGCCTTGGGCGAATGGATCCACGTCCATGCGTAAGCGGTATGATTCGGTTGCGGGTCTTTATAGACACCGGGAACCAGCGGCCCCCAGACATGGCGCAAGTAAATACCGGCACCTACGACATCGTGCGTACCGTAGCTTTTCCCATCATAGGTATATTGCGCTTGAAGCGACTTTTCCGGAGGGAAAGAACGAGTTAGTTTCCCTTCATTCGGAAAAGCGTCGGTAATACGCCATCTTACGTTGGTTTGCTTGACATAGGCGAACGGGTATCCTTGGAAATGATGTTCTTTATGCCATAACATCCGTCGCTCGAAATCGACAAATGCCTTGTGCTCCTCGTTCTCCGGATCTATAGGCAGCATCGTTCCGTTCTTATCGAAGTATTGATAGCCGCCGCCCAACCAAGAACGTTCGGCGATCGCTAATAGGTTTGGATACAAATTATTCTCCCGGATCAATTTGTCTTCCGGCCGTACGATCCGGTCATGCCATATGGCTAGGATCGTGCCCGCCAAATCAGGGCTTCCCTGCGGCTCATTGTAGATACGGCTGGTGTACAAGGCGATCAAGTCGGCAAACGTATCAAAGTGATTGATATAATGGAAACGGGAGTCGATCGCAGGAATACCCGGTTGCGCTTTTCCCCGGTAACTCCACATCTGCTCCATGTCGATCTCACCCGGCTTGTACTTCCATCCCGGGTTCCAAGAGATCACTTGTTTCCCTTTCGCACGGATGTAAGCGACCATTTCGGGTACGAACTCCGGATTGGTAAACTGTACCTCGTCTGTACCGATATGTAAGTAAGGAACCTCCTGAAATACTTCGCAAACCTCGTCCATCAATAGTTTCAAGATCGCCATACCCTCCTTGCTCTGCATGTCATGACGGAACGCCCGGATGAAAGCGGCGCTATGTCCCGGCATATCGATCTCCGGGACCAATAATACGTTATGCTCCTTGCAAAAGCGAACCAGTTCCTTGGCCTCCTCGATGGTATACTGTTTCCCGGGCATACGGCTCATATTGCTACTGT
Organism: Parabacteroides sp.; assembly: GCA_028689545.1. GTDB lineage: Bacteria > Bacteroidota > Bacteroidia > Bacteroidales > Tannerellaceae > Parabacteroides. The sequence continues at coordinate 417 of JAQVCX010000068.1, read as the reverse complement.
CGTTCAGCATTGGGAAGATCTTGCTCTCCAAACGCCAAGCTTGGTTTTCCGTGAGATGCCAATGAAATACGTTCATCTTGTAGCGGGAAAGTACCTCGATCTCCCGTTTCAGTTCTTCCATGGAGATATAGCTCCGCCCTACGTCTTGCATCAATCCTCGTATGCGGAAGGCCGGCCAGTCGGTGATCTCGCAGCCTTGAATGGAATATTGTTTCCCTTGTCGCTCGGTCAGTTGGCGCAAGGTCTGTATCGCCCAATAAGCCCCTTGCTCGGATACCGCCCGGATGGTTATGCCCCGGGTAGAGACGCTTAGTTGATAAGCCTCCTCGGAGTTGAGGGGAACTCCGTCCAGTTTGTCAACCAAGGAAACCTTTATTTTGTATCGGCTGTCCGGTTGGATGCTTACTGGCAGTTCCT
>JAQVCX010000170.1 GCA_028689545.1 Parabacteroides sp. | reverse complement strand
TGCGGATTATGCATCCACAGACTCCCTGCTGTACGCAACCAACAGAGCGTTGGCCGGAATCGGTTCTGAACTTCGTATAAATTTTGTCCATGTGGCTTAGTATAAATTAATTTTTACGACTTACTTAAAGAAATGAGTGAGAACGATGCCTTTTATAACGCGTTAATAGATGTAGCTGCTTGGGATAAGGAGAATACATTAGATCGTTTCATGAATAGTAATAGCCTCTTCAAAAAGTTTCTATATAAATTCATTACCACAGATGGCTCCTATGCGAAATTACGGAACTTTTTAGCGGAGCAGGATTTGGAGAATGCCAAGCTCTATTCGCATACCTTGAAAGGGATAGCCGCCAATTTAGGCCTGGTAAACCTATACGATGTATCGAATAGCATACTCTTGCTGCTTAGAGAAGGGAAACTAGAAGACGCGTTGCGGCATGAAGATGAATTGGGAAAACAATACGATGCCGTGCGAGATATCGTTGTTAAGTATTGTTCTTAATCTAGTAAATATTAATAACTATCTAATTCAAAAGAAAAACAATCAGTATGGATACGATCATAAAAACTCAAATTATAAAATTGATTCACAGGGAGGTAATCCCCGCTATCGGATGTACGGAACCTATCGCCGTGGCTTTGGCGGCAGCGAAAGCGGCGGAAGTGCTGGGGCGTAAGCCAGAGAAAATAGAGGTTTACCTAAGTGCCAATATCTTGAAGAACGCCATGGGGGTAGGGATCCCTGGGACTGGTATGGTGGGATTGCCTATCGCTATCGCCTTGGGATCGATCATCGGTAAGTCCGCTTATGGGCTAGAGGTGCTGAAAGACCTGACCCCGGCGGGATTGGAAGAAGGTAAGGAGATGGTCTGCAAGAAATGCATCAGTATAAATCTGAAAGAGAATGTGGATAAACTTTATGTCGAGATCATAAGTTCCGCGGGAGGCGATCGTTCAAGGGTGATCATCTGCCATGAGCATACCCATATAATATATGTAGAGAGAAACGGGGAGGTGTTGACCGATTTACGTACGACAAACGCCTCTGGCGAGGAAGCCTGCGAGAATAAGGATTTACGTCTTTCTTTCTCGATGGTCTATGAGTTTGCCATGGAAATGCCATTGGACGAGATTCGTTTTATTTTAGAAACGGCCGAGTTGAATAAGAAAGCCGCTGAAGCTTCCCTGAAAGGTAATTACGGGCATACGGTAAGTAAGACGGTGTCGGGTGTTTTCGGCCGTAAGTTCATGGGAGATTCCGCCTATACGCATATGTTGATCATGACTGCCGCCGCTTGCGACGCTCGTATGGACGGCGCTATGATCCCGGTGATGAGTAATTCGGGAAGCGGTAATCAAGGAATCGCCGCTACGCTTCCGGTCCTTTCTTTCGCTGAGGATATCCAATGCTCGGAAGAACAACTGATCCGGGCGTTGATGCTAAGCCATTTGATGGTGATCTATATCAAGCAAAGCCTGGGCCGTTTGTCCGCCCTTTGCGGTTGTGTGGTTGCCGCTACCGGTGCGAGTTGCGCTATCACGTATTTGATGGGAGGGAATAAGACGCGGGTTTCTTATGCGATCAAGAATATGATTGGTAACATTACGGGAATGATTTGTGACGGGGCTAAGCCCAGTTGCGCGATGAAAGTATCTAGCGGCGTATCTACGGCGATGCTTTCCGCTTTGATGGCAATGGAGGATAAAGTGGTGACTTCCGTGGAAGGTATCATTGATGAGGATGTGGATAAATCGATCGCCAACTTGACCATTATTGGTTCTAAAGGAATGGAGGCGACGGATCGTCTGGTGCTGGACATCATGACCAGTAAATCTTGTTAATAGGATTTTATGGAGGAAATACTTAAGGCGAGGAAAAAAGAGATTATGCGAGTGACGCTTTTGGGGTCATTCACTAATTTTGTTTTATTGGTATTCAAGTTCGTGGCGGGTATCTGGGGGCATAGTAACGCTATGATCGCCGATGCGGTACATTCGCTGTCCGATTTCGTGACGGATATAATCGTACTTCTTTTTGTCAATATATCTTCCAAGCCAAAGGACGAGAGCCACGATTATGGGCATGGTAAATACGAGACTTTGGCGACTTCTATTGTCGGTATCGTCTTGCTTTGCGTAGGTTTTGGCCTTTTTTGGGAGGGAGCGAATAAGATTTATGACTTTTATTTCAAGGGTATTCCTTTGGAAAGTCCGGGAATTATCGCTTTAATCGCCGCCATTATCTCTATATTGGTCAAGGAATTAATGTATCATATTACGGTTTGGGTAGGGCGGAGGCAGAATAGCCAAGTCGTTATCGCCAATGCTTGGCATCATCGTTCGGATGCCTTTTCCTCGATCGGTACGGCTTTAGGTATCGGAGGGGCGATTCTATTGGGGGATAACTGGCGTGTGTTAGACCCGTTGGCGGCTGTGATCGTCAGCCTGTTTATCGTAAAAGTAGCCTTGCAACTGGTAATCCCGGCTATTAATGACTTGTTAGAGAAATCTTTGCCGAAGGAGGTGGAGGATGAGATCTTGGCGATCATTAGTGAGATTCCCGAGGTAAAGAGCCCGCATAATTTGCGTACCCGTCGCATCGGTAATAATTTCGCTATCGAGGCGCATATACGGGTGGACGGACAGACAACCGTGACTCGTGCCCACAACCTGACGAAAGAGATTGAACAGAATCTGCGGGATAAGTTCGGTCAAGCTACGCACATTGCTTTACATGTGGAACCAATTAAATAAACGAACTGTTATTCTACCATGATGAAGAATTTATATAGGGGAGAAGTGTTCTATTTGATCGCTTCCCCACTGGATCATGCGGAGGCTTACCGCTGTTTTGAGGATGGAGGGCTGGCTGTTGTTGATGGAAAGATTGTGGAGGCTGGACCGTTCGAGGCGATGCGTTCCCGTTATCCGGATTTCCCGGTGACAGATTATTCCGGTAAATTGATTACACCCGGCTTTATCGATTCTCATATCCATTTCTCCCAGTCGGAGATACAGGGAATGTATGGTAAGCAACTTCTGGATTGGCTGGACGAATATACCTTTCCTGCCGAGGAAGCTTTCTCTTCCATGGAATACGCGCGAGATATCGCCCGTTTTTTCGTGAAGGAACTGGTGAAGAACGGAACTACGACCTGTGCCGCTTATGCCACGGTTCATCCTGCTTCCGTAACCGCATTATTCTCCGTGGCCTCGGAATATGATATGTGCATCTTGGCCGGAAAGGTGATGATGAACCGGAACGCTCCGGATTATCTGATGGATACCACGCGTCAGAGTGAGTTGGACTGCCGTAGCTTAATAGAGGATTGGGATGGGAGAGGACGGAATCATTATGTGATCACGCCCCGTTTCGCCATAACCAGTACGCCGGACCAATTAGAATCTGCCGGCCGTTTGCATGCCGAATATCCCGATACCTATATACAGACACATCTGTCGGAGAATCTGGGAGAGATTAAATCTGTCTTATCGCTGTATCCCGGTCATGCGGATTATCTGGACGTGTATGAGCGTGCCGGATTGTTGACCGACCGTTCGATTTTCGGGCATTGTGTCCATCTAACCGATCGAGAATATAAGCGGTTGGGAGAAACGGGAGGCGTGATCGCCCATTGCCCGACCTCGAACCTTTTCCTTGGAAGCGGATTATTCGATATGAGGGAAGCGAACCGTTACGGCGTACGTACTACCTTGGCGACAGATGTCGGCGCGGGTACTTCTTTCTCCATGTGGCGTACGATGGGAGAGGCCTATAAGGTACAGCAGCTGAACGGTTATCCGATGACTGCTTTGGAGGCTATCTATAAATGCACGCTGGGCACTGCCCAGGCCTTATCGTTGGACGATCGGATCGGGAGTTTCCTCCCCGGCCGTGACGCGGATTTCATAGTCATGGATTATGCCGCTACCTCTGTCCAGAAATTGCGCATGGAGTATCTTCGTTCGAGAGATAAATGGACGATCGAGAATAAGCTGTTTGGCCTGCAAACCCTCGGCGATGACCGGAATACGGTATGTACTTATATAATGGGAAAGCAAGTATACGGCTCAGATCCGTGCGATCATCAAGAAGCAAGTATGTAATACGACCGTTACGACGATCCATAGACGCTCGGCAGTAGCAGGGCGCAATCCCGGGAAATGATATTCTATAGCCCCGTGCTTGCAAGCGGAAAGACAA
>JAQVCX010000169.1 GCA_028689545.1 Parabacteroides sp. | reverse complement strand
CCATCCTTGCACGTTGGAGGATATGGAGCGGCAGTTTATCGCCGAGGTATTGAAAGAGAAGAAAGGGAACCTGACGCTTGCGGCTCAGCAATTGGATATTAGCCGCCAGACCCTTTATAATAAGATGAGGAAATACGGATTGTAGATTATAAGGAGAGTAACCATGGTTAACCGGAATTTATACCTGAAGATTATAGGGAGCGTCTCCTTGATCGCGCTTTTCGCGTTACTTGGATCCGTATTGTTGATAACCGGAACCTCTTATTTCTTATCCTTTGTATGTCTGTGTGTTATCCTGTTGATAACTCTGTTGCTAATCCAGTGGATAAACGCTACAAACCGTAAGATCTCTATCTTCTTCGAGTCGGTTCGTAATGGGGATACAACCTTGCGATACCCGGATAAAACGAATGATCCCTTTGTAAAGGATTTATATGCGGAAATGAACCGGATTATCCTCCTATTCAGTCAGAACCAGAGCGAGCTGGAAGAGAAACGTTTATATTACGAGAGTATCTTGCGGGTACTGACGCATGAGATTCGTAATTCGATCACGCCAATCCGTTCCTTATCCGCCGACTTGTTGAAATATTCCGATACATATACTCAGGAGCAATTACGGGAAGGCTTGGAGGTTATTCATGGGCAAGCGCAAAATCTATCCGCCTTCTTGGATTCCTATCATCGTTTGACGCATCTTCCGGAACCGGAAAGGACCGAGGTCTCTATAACCTCTTTATTTCGGAAGATAGAACGGTTGTTGTGTGCCGAGCCGGGTAGCGATCGTATTCGTTTTTCCTCTGCGGAAGCTTTAACGGTACGTGCGGACCAAAACTTGATCGTGTTGGCTCTGATTAATTTGATCCGTAACGCATTACAGGCGACAGAGGGGCAAGCGGATGGCATCGTCTCCGTAGAGGCCTTGAAGACAGATGGTAGGGTATATATAACTATAGCAGACAATGGCCCCGGCATTTCCCCGGAACTATTGTCTGCTATCTTTACGCCTTTCTTCTCTACGAAGTCCGGTGGTAGTGGTATCGGCCTCAGCATCTCCCACCGCATCATGCGATTGCATGGTGGCGATTTAACCGTTGATTCCTTACCCGGTGTCCGTGCCGAGTTTCGTATGAAGCTGTAATTGCCTGATCAATACCCCAACTCAAACGGTTGCTCTACGGCGGGTACGCCTTCGGACATCCATTTAGGCATCTTCTCCTTTTTTAGGTAATGGTTGAAGAATTGGAACATGCGGCGTTGGAAATCGATGCGGTTAGCCATATGCATCGGCCAATGCGGTTCGCCTGTATAATTCAGCAACCAGCAAGGTTTGCCTAACCGTTTCATGGCGACGAAATACTCGATACCTTGGTACCAAGGCACATGGCCGTCGGCATCGTTGTGCATGATCAATATCGGGGTCTGTACCTTATCCATCGTGAACAACGGCGAGTTTTCCAGATAACGAAGCGGAGAGCTCCACGGCGTAGCTCCCAGACGGCTTTGCGTATGCTCGTATTGGAAAGAGCGGGCCATGCCGGAACCCCAACGGATACCGCCATAAGCGCTGAACATATTTACGACAGGTGCCCCGGACTCGATAGCGGAGAACAGATCGGTGCGAGTCGCCAGATAAGCCACTTGGTAACCACCCCAACTATGTCCTTGCGCGCCGATCGCTTTCTCGTCGATATATCCCTTGGCGATCATCATCGCCACGCCCGGCATCAGGCAGTTATAGCAGCTTTCTCCCGGATAACCATCTACATAGCGAATGTCCGGGTTGAAGATGATATATTCGTTGCTATTGTATAAATGATAATCGATCGTAGAACGATGCGCTTCCGGCATACGGTAATTATATAAAGTCTCCGAATTCCGCTCATAGAAGTTTACCATCATCGGGTACTTCTTGTTCGGATCAAAATTCGCCGGCTTATAAACGACACCTTCCAATGGACGGCCGTCCAAGGAAATCCATGATACCAACTCGGCGGTGCCCCAGATAAAACCTTCCTGCTGCTTGTCTCCATGTGTTAGTTGTACGGATTTCTTGAACGCCAAGGTAGAACGGTGGATATCCGGATATTGCTGGAAAGTTTCCATCGTATAGATCACGTCATCCGTATGCTTCGCCTTGCTGATAGATCGCAGCATATAGTTGCCAGCCAGCAAAGTCTTCGGGATGGCGGGGGCGGAGAGGCGTGCGTTATAGAATCCGTATCCTTTCGTGGTCTCGTTGAAACCTTTTACTAACTGCGGTTGGCTGAGGTCGATAAAACGAGCCTCTTTATCCAGTTGTTCCAAGCGGTAGGACAGTTTCTCCTTCCTTCCGTTCACGGTCAGGTTGATCGGTGCGGTAGCCGCGGCCGGATCGAATTTCCAGATGTCGTAACGGTCATAGATCAAGATCTCTTGATCATTCGCGGTCCAGCCGGCGGCTCCATGCGCGTAAGGATAATCGGGAACGTCGTTCTCCTCGTCCCAAGCCGGGAAGCTTTCCGGAGTGGTTAGGCGATATCGCTTACCTTCCGCCAAGGCGATCGTGTACCAGCAACTATCCGTCTCGCCATACCCATATGCGTATTTACCTTGTGGAGAGAGGCGGAAACGACCATAATCCGCTTGGGCGATTTGCTTACGCTCCCCGTTATCCAACGATACGGTATAATAGTCGCTACGTGTGCGGCCCTCCCACATGGAAGACAATGAATAAGGACGGGAAGTGGAAAGGAGCGCCAAGGGAGCGTCACCCTCATTGCCCAATTGGATATTCGGCAATTCCTCATTCGCCAATTGGAAGATAGAGCCGTTACCCAGATTATAAACCGCTTGATAGCTTTTCTTTAACTCTTTGTCCTTGTTATAATTCTGTACGGTATATTGTATGGGCTCATCCCAGCTCCAAACCTGTACGTTCGGACGGTTCTCGGCCAGTTGGGTCGTGTCCTTTTGCCCCGGCTCTGGTGAGGTGCCGAAGAACAGACGGGAAGCGGATTTCGAGAATTGAAGCATCCCGTTCTCATTGATTACCCATTCGGCGGGGAAAGCCTTGTTTCCTCGGGTGGCGATTTCTTTCGCGGGAGCGTTATGCTCGGATAGCCATAAGCCTAACGCTTTGTAAGAAGAATCCTTGTCGGCGCAATATAAGAAAGCCAGCCGTTCCCCTTTCTCGTCGAACGTGGTTTGTTTGAACAGGCCTTTCCCCTCTTTGATGAGCGCCGGGCTTCCTTTCTCGGGGTTCAAGGTGAATAGACCCGCTTCTCCTTCCACCGCGCTCGTATAATAGAGCATACCGCTTTTCTTGGCGAATTGGAAATCCGTTACGGTCGGAAACTGGAAAGTCTTGCTTCCATCCAGCGAACGGACGTACAACGTGGAGTCCTTCCGGCCTCTTTGATAAGCGATCCAATCCGCTTCGTCCGCCAGCTTGAAGGTCTTGAGGGAGTCTATCGTCTCCTTTTTACCGTCGATGGAATAGATCACCAAGGTATTCATCGGCATTTTATCCTCTTTCGTCTTCAATACTTTCAGGGAATCTACCGTGGACTTTCCGGGTGTTTGCGCGACGACCAGATAATTGGAGGAAGCGGAGAAGGCGAACGGACCGGCTGGGGAAAAAGTGGCGGCCTCTTGCCCTTGGCTCGCATACAGATAAACGGTAGCGTCACCTTCCCAAGGCTCCATCTTGCAGGCTACCCATTTCCCATTGTCCGAGATCTCCCGGTCCGAGATTCGTTGCCAAGCAACCAGATTATCTACTGTCAGGCTTTTAGAGGTATTTTGAGCGAAGGCCGGGGAAAGACTTCCCAGACACGCTACAAAAGCTAAGTACTTTAAGTGTTTCATGTAGTATGTATTTATAGTGAGATCTTCTAACATAACAAAAGTAACGTTTTTTGTTCGCTTACAAGGCTATTTATCGTATGATTATTAGGATGCCCATTGTAAGGCGCTTTAAAGTAAAGAAGCCGGACGCTTACATAAAGGCTATGGCCACTCGCCATCTTAATAAAATGCTTGCATGAAAGGCTTAGTTATTCACTTCTGAGGCCTAAGACAGGGGGGATTTATATTGAATATGCTATCCTGACTTCATCACTTTTCTGCGCCATCACATAGCATAGATTGAAAATCAGATGATTAATATATAAAAGAGGGTGGCTTTGGGTGGCGCAAGCAAAAAACCGCTATATTTGCCCCATGTATATCCG
>JAQVCX010000168.1 GCA_028689545.1 Parabacteroides sp. | reverse complement strand
TTTCCGTCCTCATACCAAGCGGTACAATAATCGCTATATCTGTTTTTCATTCGATCCTCTTTTCTCTCATTTCATAGAGTTATAAATAACTGTCATTGTTTTATTTAACTGTACAAGTAACATAGCTTTAGTTTCGTTGGTAGCGTCCATTTCTTTAATTTTGTTAAATTCATCGTTGTAGAATTTTGTAGCCTCGTCCATAGTTTTAATTTCGTTAGCTTTCATTTTTGTTACCTCCTAAGGTTTATTATCTCTTGCTTATAAGTACATTATACGCTTATTAGCGTAAAACACAATATGCAGAATATACAAAATTACGGTTATTAGCGTACTCTCCTATTGTGCAATATTACGGTTATAAGCGTAAAATAATTATGAGCAACAAAAAAGAGGCTACCGGATTTTACTCCGATAGCCTTTTCTTGAGATAGTAGGATCACCGCCTCTCTAGCCTTTAAGGTTTAACTCCTTATAATAAGAGTTAGCTCCGTTTTTGCCGTCCACTGTCAAACCATGTTTAGATTGAAAAGCACGGATCCCGGCGTCAACACCGGATCCGGCGTCGCCGTCAAACTCTCCGGAATAGTAACCAAGAGAGGCGAGAACGCCCTCGACGATATAAACAAAGGATCCTTTCGATCCCTTTTTAACAAGTGCTTTGTTTCCGTAGGCTTTGGATTTAGATCCGAAATCTCCGTCGATCTTGAGCTTACACCCGAACGTCTCGTTTGCGGTAGCTTGGAAAGCGACCACGGCTCCGGCTTGCGTCTTTGCTCCGTAAGCGTTATCGATCTTAAGGAGAGCGTTACCACAAAGTTTACACGCTTTGATCTGCTCTCCGAAATTATCGTTTAACCACTTTTGGAACTCTGCGACGGTCGTTAATGGGTTGGAGCTTACCGTGGATCCGGTAGATCCGGACTCGATAAAGTCAGCAACGCGACCATAACCAATAATATAAGAGTTCACAAGTGAGAGAGTTCTATAACCTACCGCGTCGGACTTATTACCCTCGATCGCCGTCAGCTTTCCGCCGGACACGCTCACGACGTAACCTACGTGAGTCGAGTCGCTTTGTTTATACTTCCCGGAATAAAATACCACGTCGCCTCTTTTCGGGACGTAAGTACCGCCGTAAGCTCTCGAGAGCTCGTATCGCTTGCGATCTGTAAACCACTTTTTACCGAGATCGCATGAGGCGAAAGTCGGGATAATAGAGGTCGCTACGCCTACCATACGGGCGACCGTAGTAACAAAGATCGCACACCAAGCCACATTAAGAGCAAACGCGGTTCCGGCGATCTGATTATATAGTTTGATAAACTGATCGTCCCCGGTTGGCTCCTTGGCTCCGAGGAAAGAGATCGCTTTTTTAATAAGTTTCTCAATCATGATTTATCGTCCTCCTTGTGAAAAATTGCATTGATTAAGCTCTTAACCGCCGAGAATAGTTGAGAGTAAAGATTGTCGTAACCGAATATAGCTCCGTAGGCTACGAGGCAACCGGCGAGGAATGTCAAGATCCAATAATACCAAAGCGCCGGGATCCTTAAGATCTGTAATCCAATAACCACGGTTACAAAGGTTAAGACCTCCGCGATAAGAAAGACGATCGCTTGAGCCGGAAACTCGTCCCGGTTGATAATCTTTTTCAAGAGCTGAGTTAATAGGTTGGTTAATACTACCAACAAAAAGATCGAGGCAAACGCCACGGTCAAAATTAAAATAATGGTTTCGTAAGTCATAGATTAGACCTCCTCGTTATTGGAGCCGTCGTCCTTATCCTCCCCGGCGGGAGGCGGAGTCTTACTCATCATAGCGAGATCGTAAGTAATCCCGCCTTTAGTGTTTTCTTTTCCGGACTTTTCGCAATACGCCCAAATAGCGAGCGCCAATCCGCCGACGATCCCGATCAACGCATAGAGGGCGCTTAGATCTGATAAATAGACCATGACGACCTCGGCATAAATCACGATCTCTAGGCAGATTAAAAGGATCGCGATCATGAGGATCTTAGCGAAAGCCGGCTTTCTCTTTCTTCTTTTTCGTTTTCTTGTCATTTCCTAATCCTCCGGGGGATCCGGTAACTCTAAAAATTTTCGGTGTACGTCGTCCATTACACCGTTAGCTCCGAGGGAGTGGTATTGACTCCACATATTCTCGAAATTTTCTTTCGCGTAAAGAGGAGCGTAACCTTTGTCGGAGTAACGGTTGTAACTCTGATATAAGCGATCTCTTAAGAGCGCTTGAATACCGAGCTTTACGGCGTTACTATCTGAATTAGTCTTTCTAACCTTGGCTATCAGATAAGCAACGAGACCGCTACACACGCCCGGGATCCCGATTAAACATAACCCTTGATATATTGTCACGGCTTAATCCTCCTCGTAGACCTCTCCGGTTATTTCTTCGTACTCCTCCGGCGTGATACCCTTAGCCGGTTTCGTTGCGTATAATCTGACTCTCCCCTTGAGAGTTGCCTTTGTAATATAATTGAGCTCGTACTTATTACGCAAGCTCTCATACATTGAACTATGTTCCATAAGATCCTCCTCTCTACAATGCCAACTCGTCGATCTGTAATTGGAGATCGCTCAAAGTCTGCATGATTAACTGTGTACTTGGGTTTTCGAGTTCTGCCATATACTCCTCGTATTCCTCCGGAGTGAGGTTCGCCTCGTCATAATTCCAATGAGTAGTCGTTAACTCGTTACCGTCAGCGTCTACGTTTGGGACTGAGATAATATTCTTTCTCAGATAAACCCGCGTAGCGCTCGAGCTGAGATCCACGGCTTTAGGTTTTTGTGTCATAAACCCGTCGACATTCTTGTAATTGATTACCATATCTTGCTCCTTTCCTTGAGACCTTTTGTTTAAGCGACTTAACGTTGATCCGGTCGCGGATATACTTCTCGTAAACTCCGTAAGCGTCCACGCTCCGGAACCAACCGAGGTAAGATATCATTTGACACGCGTCGAACCAAGTCGCCTTATCCTTTTTGGATATTGCCCGCGCTTTTCTCGTACCTTTTAACATGATACTTTTCCGTAGAGTCGTCCGATCGCGATAGAAACGAAATCCCATAAAATCCAAAAATCGCCCTTTTCTCTTGCCGTCTTTTCTCGAGACATAATCAAATCTAAATACTTGCCAATTCGATTTAATCTCGAGATCGAGCTCGGTTTTGAGATAGTGAGCGATCTTGTCTTTCATGTTATGGAGTTCTTTCTTATTCCGTCCGAAAATGATTATATCGTCCATATACCGGACGAAACACTTCGCGCCTAAGTTCTCTTTAATGTAATGATCTAATCCTTGGAGATACCAATTCGAGAACCATTGACTCGTATAATATCCGAGAGGCAACCCATACTTGACGTCGTTCTCCTCATGATCTGAGTAAGCGTCGATCATAAGCTCCAACAACCAAAGAGCGTTATCATCATGGATCGTTTTCCGGAACTTATCTTTTAAGATTGTTTGGTTAATGCTTTGGAAGAAATGGCGTATATCCATTTTAAAGCAATACTTAACCTCGCCCGGATTTTCCCGGATAAACTTTTCAATATACTTTTTACCGAAATGAGCGCCACGATCCGGAATACTTCCGCAAGAGTAGCGATACATTCCACACATGAAAACGGGTTTCATTGCTTGGACGATCGCGTGGTGTATGATCTGCTCGTATCGGTAATTAGGTTTTATGATCGTCCGTTTCTTCTGCCGGATCCCGTCGTTAATTACAACGAAATCGTGATCCGGGATCTTATACGTCCGATTTATTAAATAGTTTCTTATGATCTCGATATGAGGCTCCGGATTTTCCCGGACTCGCCTCACGTCGGATCTGTCACGTTTTCCAAGCGAGGATCTATCAATGGCTACTCTCAAATTATCGGGATCGATAATCTGCTCAAAAATGTGATTATAACTTTTCAATGTTATCTTGTCCCCTAACGGTTGTTCTACAAGTTACTAAACCGTAACTGTTTATAGGTCGATTTTTACCAAGTGGTAAGGAATAAGGCTCGCATTAAGTTATTGTTCTAATTATGCCAAGAAAAGGACGCGCCAATGTTCCAATCCGCATTGGATACGAGATTGTTCAAATTCAACGTGAAAGCTCCGCACATGAAACCATTGTTAGAGTTACCGCCAACATACGCGCCAAAGTCGCGAACCTTATCCCCTATTAAGTTTATGAGTTACGTATTAAGTTGATAGGTTGTCATGGGGGGATAAATCCCCCAAACC
>JAQVCX010000167.1 GCA_028689545.1 Parabacteroides sp. | reverse complement strand
GAGAATTCCTCCGCCGAATGCTCCATCTTATGGCGGCCGATCTTTTCTATAATGTCGCGAGGACGGATGCCAGCCGCATAAGCGGGAGAGTTGCGATCTACGTCGGTCACCTGATCCAATTTATCGATATCGTAGCTGATACCCGTATAATTATAGGTCTTCTTGCTCACCTTGAACGGTACGTTACGTTTGTATTTCGTGTATGGGTATTGCATACACATCAACGGGACATGCACCCGGGCGTATTCGTCCAAACGATAAGAATCTTCCAGTAACTCGTTCGCCTCACTTTCCCAGAGTACACGTCCGGGAATATCTTTTTGATCGATGATACGGATACCGAATTGCAACAGATATTCGGCTTCTGCTTCGGCGGCGGCATAATTCAAGAACGGGAATTTCTCCATCTTGCTGTGCGAGAAGTCGTACCGGTAGGTTGGTCGTTTATCTACCAGCACTTTATTCGCTCCCAGATAGTTCGGGTTCTTATCGAAAAAGTAGAATGTCTGTATCAATAGATCCGGCTTCGCGATATCAACCGTAAGTCCTTTTTTGGTCAACTCGTTCTCGATATATTCGTTGATGACCGTTTCCAGTTTACGGTTATTATTGTCGATGGTAGAGAAGGCAAATGTCTTGAAGTTGCCGAAATCTACGCCGTCGGATGTGACGGTAGTCTTGAAAGGGCATACGAATTCTTGCTCATTGGTAGTCTCCAAGCTATACATCGAATAAGCGGATGCCAATTGGTCTTCCGTGATGGCGTTGCTTTTCTTGCAATCCTTCTTTACCAGTACTTGCCTAGCGGGTGAGGAAAGGTTGCTGATGGTCAATAGAATGTCGTTCCTTCCGGCGGGATTCAGCAGTTGAGGAATTTCATCGACAGATATATCCGTCACAGGTACCCCGTTGATCTCCTCGATCACGTCATATTTCTTAACACCAGCTTGCTCGGCGGATGAATAAGGGATGATACTTTTAATGACCGGCTTGTTATTTCCCCAGTTCTTGCTCTGGCTGATATCGTATGTGAAGCCTAGTCGGCAGATTGATGTATTCCTGTTTTGGGCGGAAGCCGTACAGACCGCCAATACTAATAGCAACGTTGACAAAATCACACTTCTCATCATATTCTGGAATTTTATTTACTCTAAAAATACCTATTTCGTTTAAAACATTGACAAAGATAAAGATATTTTTGATGTGGTGGAATAGTTGGCAATATATTTGCTGCTATAATAGTGTATGAACTTGATATGGATACTGTGTATGTACCTTTTAAAGGTATTTATGTGGTGCCTTATTTCGCTTACAATTAGTTAGTAATGAAAAAAATAAGATAGACTATGAGCAAGATGAATCCAGACGAGAAAAAAGAAAACGCTTCAGAAAACGAAAACGTGAATAATGAGGAAGCGACAAATTTGCAGGAAGAACAGCCAATTGCGGCAGATGAAACTGCCGGCTCTGACAATGTGTCGGACGAGTTGGAGGCTTTGCGAAAGAAATGTGACGAATTGAACGATTCCCACCTGCGCTTGATGGCAGAGTTTGACAATTACCGTAAACGTACGATGCGTGAGAAGGCCGATTTGATCAAGACTGGCGGTGAGGGGGCGTTAAAGAACCTTCTTCCTATTATCGACGATTTCGAGCGTGCCTTGCAGAACGTTCGCACGGCTGAGGATGTGGAGGCTGTTAAAGAGGGTGTGGACTTGATTTTCGGAAAGTTCATGGGTTATCTGTCTCAGCAGGGCGTGAAACCTATCGAGGCCGTAGGCAAGCCGTTTAACACGGAGGAGTTTGAGGCTATCGCTACGATTCCCGCTCCGGAACCAGACATGAAGGGCAAGGTCTTGGATTGTGTACAAACTGGATATACCTTATTCGACAAGGTAATACGTCACGCTAAAGTAGCAGTGGGAGAATAATCGGAAAATCGGCAAAAAACAAATACAAGGATGGCTAAAAGGGATTATTATGAAGTGCTGGGCGTTGAGAAGAATGCTTCGGCAGATGAGATAAAGAAAGCGTACCGCAAGAAGGCGATACAATTCCACCCGGATAAGAACCCGGGCGATAAGCAGGCGGAGGAGAACTTTAAGGAGGCGGCCGAGGCATACGACGTGTTGGGCGATCCGCAAAAGCGTCAGCGTTATGACCAATTTGGCCATGCGGGTGTCGGCGGGGCATCGCAAGGTGGTGGCTTCGGTGGCGGTATGTCCATGGAGGATATCTTCTCTCAGTTCGGCGACATCTTTGGCGGACATTTTGGTGGTTTCGGCGGCTTTGGCGGTTTCGGCGGTTCTCGTGGAGGACGTCGTGTGAACCGTGGATCGGATTTACGTGTGAAGGTAAAGCTGAACCTGAAAGAAATCGCTAACGGCGTGGAAAAGAAGATCAAGGTGAAGAAGTATGTGCCTTGTTCGCATTGTCAAGGTAGCGGGGCGGAAGGCTCGGATGGCGTGAAGACGTGTGATACGTGTAAAGGTAGCGGTGTCGTTACCCGTATCGCCAACACGATCCTTGGGCAGATGCAGACGCAGACAACTTGTCCTACTTGTGGTGGCGAGGGCAAGATCGTTGTAAAGAAATGTACGGAGTGTAACGGTGAGGGTGTCGTTCGTGACGATGAGATTATCACGATCAATATCCCTGCCGGTGTAGCCGAGGGCATGCAGCTCGCCATGAACGGTAAAGGTAACGCCGCACGACATGGTGGAATCAACGGCGACTTATTGATCCTTATCGAGGAAGAACCGCATCCGGAGTTGATTCGTGACGAGAACGACCTGCTCTACAACCTGCTGCTGAGTTTCCCGCAAGCCGCCCTGGGAGCCACGGTAGAGGTCCCTACTATCGACGGAAAGGCGAAATTGAAGATCGAGCCGGGTACGCAGCCGGGTAAGGTGCTTCGTTTGCGTAATAAAGGGCTTCCTTCCATCAATAGTTATGGTACGGGCGATTTGTTGGTGAACGTGAGCGTATATATCCCCGAGACGTTGTCGGCTACGGAGAAAGAGACGCTGAACGGTTTGGAGAACTCACCGAACTTCCAGCCTAATAAGACGATGAAAGAGAAAATCTTCAGTAAGTTCAAGCACTTCTTTGATTAACGAATAGAAAAGACTACTGTGTTCTCATACGAACATAGTAGTCTTTTTTTCATAAGTCATAAAATAAGTTTCTTATGAGAATATATACCCGTGGGGGAGATAAAGGGAAAACTGGCATACATGGCGGTGAGCGTGTCGATAAGGATGATATCCGTATCGAGGCGAATGGGACGTTGGATGAGTTGAACGCCGAGATCGGCATTGTCCGTACGCTGCTGCCTCCCGATCATGAGTGGCAGGCGTTACTGGGCAGGATACAGCGGGAGATGATGACCGTGATGTCTCATGTGGCGACACCCTCGGCGATCCGAGACAAGAATCCGAATCCGCTTCCCGATGATTTGACCGCCTTTTGTGAGTCTCATATCGATGATCTGTCCGCCCAGATGGAGGATAACGGGTATTTTATCCTTCCGGGAGGCACACCAGTATCGGCGCATCTCCAATTGGCCCGTACGATAACCCGCAGGGCCGAACGCCGCTTATGGACGTTGAATCGGAAAGACCCGGTCCCGGCAGAGATCATGGCGTTCGTGAATCGTTTATCGGATCTGTTCTTTACGATGGCACGTTATGACATGTTTCGTCAAGGGAACGCCGAGGAACGTTGGCAATCCTTCCTATATAAACGGGAAAAGAAATCCTAGAGGGCGATATCTTGCCATTTGCCTTTCACAAGCTCACGGGTGGACTTGAAGCCGGCTTGCTTCAGTAACTCGAAAGCCTCTTTGCGACCGTCGTTCACCAAATCCGGATAATGGCAATCGGAGTTCACCATGACGGGGATATTCATTTCCCGCATCCGTGAGAGGTATTCCGAACGGGGGTAAAGTTCTTTTTTCTTGGTCCAGTTCTTGGTGTTGACCTCGACCATCAATCCTTTCTCTTGAACCAGATCCAGACAAGCCTCAAAAGGTTTCCGATACCAATCTTCCTCAAAATTGAAAATCTCATATTTCTGTCCGTTCATATAGATCTTGTCCATATGTCCAACGATATCGATGCCTCCGGCCTCTATCATTTTCATCGTGGTATCGAAAAAACGCTTGACAAGCAACCGGATATCTCCCTCGAAATGACGCTCCACGGAGTGGGCGTATTCCCTGAATGAGCCGTCTATACAGACCATGTTTTCCTCGACCAGATGTTCTGATACGGGCAGGAAATGGATGGAGCCGATCCGG
>JAQVCX010000166.1 GCA_028689545.1 Parabacteroides sp. | reverse complement strand
AACCTTGGATGCGTAGAAACTTCCTTCACGATTTTCTCTATTATTCATTTGATGCGTTTTTTAATTCGCATCAAAAGTATGTACTTTTATCAATCAAAAATATACGGCCTAAAATGACTGCTTACTGGGAGAGCCCTAAAATACCTCTCCTAGAGCGAATAGGTGGGAACTAATGGTATAGCCGGGCTTTCCACCTATCGTATCTTTGCCTCAGAAACAACAACATCAACCTCATCTCCTATGCGCTACTTTAATTATCAAGAATTCGAAGATTCCGCCACGGCCCGGCGAGACGGGATCGACAACAGCCTCACCCCGGCCGCCCAGCGGATGGTCGCGATCCTGGTGGAACAATTGCTAGACCCCCTACGGCAGGTATGGGGCCGGCCCATCGTCATCAGTAGCGGCTATCGCTGTCCCGAACTGAACACCCGTATCGGGGGAGTCCGTCACAGCCACCACCTCCTGGGTTGCGCCGCCGACCTGATAGCCGGCTCGCCCACCGACCACCGCCGGCTGTTCCGCTTGGCGCAAGAGATGCACGAGCGATATGGACTGAGGTTCACCCAGCTCATCCTGGAGCCCGGCGCCCGATGGATCCATCTCTCTTACGTACCCGGCAACCTTCGCTGCCAGGTGATCGATAAGGAAGTGCCGCTCGATCCACCTAAGTCTATCGGGCCGAGGACTTAACTCAAGGAGCACGAAGAGCTAAGTCTTACAGCCCGAGGAGTTAACTCCTCAACCCCTACGTCTCTTATGTATCACTTTAAATATATTACGCTTATGTCATTAAACTATTCCATTGCCATGATGGGCAACCCGTTGAAAAAAGAGGAGCCCAAGAAAGCCTACGCAAAGGCGCAAACCAACGGCGAGATCAACCTGAAAGAGCTATCCGCCCAGATAGCGAGTAAATGTACGGTCCACCGGGCGGACGTATCGGCGGTGCTAATCTCCACCACCGAGTGCATGCTGGAAGGCTTGAAGGCCGGCAAGCAAGTAAATTTCGGCGAGATGGGAGCATTCCGTCTCCAGATCAATTCCGGGGGAGCCCCGAGCGCCGATCTGTTCACCGCCGACTATATCAAGGGCGTAAACATCCAGTTCATCCCCGGGGAAGATCTACAGTTTATCTTCCAGGGCATGGAGTTCAAGTTAGTAGCCACCCGAGCCGCCCAAGCGGCAGTCATCAAGGCCCAGAAAGCCGGCGAGACTACCGTGGATATTTCTGGTAAGAATAGCGCCTCGGGTAGCGAGAGTCCCGATGAGATCTAAGATGTTACTTTTGGCTTGATCCAAAAGTAACCAAAAAATCAAGGCTGACGCTGACGGGCTACTACGAGACCTACACTCGCTGTCGCATCCCAAACTCGCTGCGCTCAAACAGGGAT
This sequence comes from Parabacteroides sp., assembly GCA_028689545.1. Lineage (GTDB taxonomy): Bacteria > Bacteroidota > Bacteroidia > Bacteroidales > Tannerellaceae > Parabacteroides. The sequence continues at coordinate 2,913 of JAQVCX010000166.1, read as the reverse complement.
GCTCCGGACGCTCGCTCCGGTCTCTTCGCTTACGCCCGCCAGCTAAGGCCAACCCAAGGAAAGCGTTGCTTTCCTCTTACAGAGTCCGTAATAGCCTCATATCATAAATCATAATTCATAATTCATAATTCATAAATCATAAATCAATAAGAGCAAACGTAGAATGAAAAGAGAAAATTATCCCACGCCCGAGACTTCCAAGAGGAATGTTTGGGGCATTGTATTAAAAGTGATCATCACCGTAGCCACCGCCATCGCAGGAGCCCTTGGCATACAAGCATGTCATTTATTGTAACGAACCCTGGACAATAAGTCCGTCCCCTCAGGAAAAGGCTAGCCCCTTGGCATACAAGCTTGTCATTTGTTGAAGCAAACCCCGGACAATGAGTCCGTCCCTCCAGGAAAAGGCTAGCCCCTCATAAAAGAGCCGATAGGCTCTACATCCGGCCTAAGCGGACGGGCGTAAAGCGAAGAGACCGGAGCGAGCGCCCGGAGCATCCCTGTTTGAGCGCAGCGAGTTTGGGATGCGACAGCGAGTGCAGGTCTCTGAGTAGCCCGTCCGGTTAAGCCTTGAACTTTTGATTACTTTTCTTTCAAGAGAAAAGTAATACGCTATTGATCTAATGCCTCATACTTCGAATGCCTACTCCTAAACTCCGGCACAATCGCCTTCATCTTACCGACGATAGCCATATCGTCCCTCAAGCGGCCCAAGCCGGCCAGTTCGTCTATATCTTGGCAGACCGTATCATAGTCGTACTCTCTCACCTTGGCGATCTTGATCTTCGGGTGGAAGGTAGGCAGCGTGATCTCCTCGTCGTTCAGCACCTCCTCGTACAGCTTCTCGCCGTCACGGAGGCCCGTGAACTGGATCTCCACGTTCTTTGCGCCCGAAAGCTGGATCATGCGTTTCGCCAGGTCGATGATACGCACGGCCTTGCCCATATCGAAGACAAAGATCTCGCCACCATGCCCCATCGTGCCCGCCTCCAATACCAGGCGGCAAGCCTCCGGGATCAACATAAAGAAACGAATGATATCCGGATGCGTCACCGTCACGGGGCCACCCTTGGCGATCTGGTCGCGAAACAACGGGATCACGGAGCCGTTAGAGCCCAGCACATTGCCGAAGCGGGTCGTAACGAACTGCGTCACGCCCTCCAAACGCCCCTCCTTGATCGCCTTGTCGAGGCTCTGCACATAAATCTCGCAAATACGTTTCGAGCAACCCATCACATTCGTAGGGTTCACCGCCTTGTCCGTAGAGATCATCACGAACTTCCTCGTGCCATACTTCACGGCCAAGTCGGCGATCACACGGGTACCCTCCACGTTGTTGCTCACGCTCTCGCAAGGATTGTCCTCCATCATCGGGACATGCTTATAAGCCGCCGCGTGGAACACGTAGGCGGGGCGATGCTCCGAGAAGATCTCCTCCATGCGAGGCTTGTTCGCGATGTCCGCCACCAAGGTATAAGCCTTGATCTCCCGCCAATCCCTCGCCATCATCAAGCGGATGTCGTGCAAGGGAGTCTCCGCCTGATCCACCAAGATCAAGCGATCCGGGGCGAACGAGGCGATCTGGCGTACCATCTCGCTACCGATACTGCCGGCGGCTCCCGTTATCAGGATGCGCTGGCCACGAAGCAAGCGACCCACCGCCTCCATGTCTATCTCTATCTTCTCCCGGGGAAGCAGATCCTCGATCTCCACCTTCCGGAGTTGCGTATGCGTCAGATCACTCTTGCCATCCCATTCCTGCGCCGCGGGGGTCACGAAAATCTTGATCCCCGCCTCTGCCAGACGGGCCACCATATCGGGTTGCTCCCGGATGGAGTCGCTCTTCAAGGGAGAGACGAAAAGGATCGTCGCCCGCTCCCGGCGCATCACGTCGATCAGTTCCTCATCGAAGGAATACACCCGTGCGCCCATCAAGATCCGGTTCTGCATATTCCCTACCTCCGATACGAAACCCGCCAGCACGTACTGCGCGGGATCCTGGTTCTGGATGCTCTTCGCCAGACTGATACCGCCCTGCTTCACGCCGAAGATAAAGGCACGCTCAGCCTGCGACTGGCGGAAGGTAGTCACGTAGAAATACTTCACGAACACACGCATCGCCCACATCAGGCTCATCGCCAACAGGGAGGATAGCACCAGATCTCGCTTACGGATATACACCAAGTAAGGCGAGAAATCCGTAAACTCTTGGAAAGCCACCACGCAAACCGCGCCAAACAGCACGGCGAAGCCCAGCCGCTGCAAATCCACGAAGGAAGAGTAACGAATGATGCCCGAATACGTACGAAACAGCCTAAAACCCAACAGATAAGGAATCAGGCACACGCACCACGTGAGTGACAGGTGCCCCAAGATACCTATCGTAACGAAAAGACCGTTATTCAAGGCATATACCAACAAACCAGAAAACAGGATCACCAAGCAATCCAGCAGGATTATGCTCCAATATGGCAACGCTTTTCTGGAGAAATACCAGGTTGAAAGTTTAGAAAAAGGGTTCATGTTAGATAGAATTTGAAAAGCGAATTATTTCTTCTTGTTTCCGGCCTCGAAACCATAGCCATAGCCGTAGCCATACCCATAGCCCTTGCCGTAACCGTATTTCTTGCCATAACCATAGCCGTAACTATTCTTACGCTTACTCATATCCAGGCCATTGATAACCGTGGCCAGTTTCGGAAACTTATGCTCTCGCTGCAAGACGTTGATATAATTGAAGCCCGCCTTCGGCGTAACATCCGCACGGCAGACGTACACGCACATATCCGCTACACGACTGATGATAGCCGTGTCCGTCACCATTCCGATCGGGGCGGTATCTAATATTATGTAGTCGTAACGCTCCTTCAAATGGCCGATCGCCTTCTCCAACACATCACGAGCCACAATGTG
>JAQVCX010000067.1 GCA_028689545.1 Parabacteroides sp. | reverse complement strand
TAATCTCTTTGAGTTGGTCATATCCTTCCGATTCTATCAAATAATGATATTTGCTGAAGTATCTGAACCAGAAACGCAGGAAGAGATCCGTTATCTCAAACCGCACGGTCTGTGTACCGTCCTTGGGAAGGATGGGACGTTTCTTTGTTATCAGCTCGTAATCCTCTTCCAGCCTTCTCAAATGACCGGAAATACTAGTGTCACCCATACCGCTCTCAAGTTCAGGAAGGGTTTGTTTCCCGTTGGCAATATCGGACAAGACGGCGAAGTAATTCCCGTACTTCTTTCCAAACTCCTGTACAAGCAATGCCTTTCCCTCGTTTAGGAATGGAGAATCCGGCTGTACCATGTAATCGACCATGCTCTCCATATCCGTACACCCATGCTGCATGAACAGGTCTATATATTTAGGAACGCAGCCCGTAAAGGAAAACAGCGCCAATAGATCTTCTGAGGTGTAGCCCTCTTTATGTTCCGACAATATTTCTTTCAAGACGATCGTAGAGAAAGGCCTTATTTTCATAATGCTATCACAACGGCCATATAGTGGTTCATGCGCATTCTGGAAAATCTGCGTCATCAAGGTATAGACCGAGCCACTGGCAACCAGATTAACATGCGTAATGTCTTTGTTCCTATCCCAAATATCCTGCATATAACTATATACAGAAGGATTGATATTGAAAAACTCTTGAAACTCGTCTATGATCAGGTTATAGGATTGATATTTACCTATCTCCATTAGCATCTGGAACAGTTCCCGAAAGGTCGATATAGCCGAAGGTATATATGCGTTCAATGCTTTGCTGGCTATTTGCGCAAATTGGGCACATAACTGCGCTTCATTACTGCGAGCTACAAATAGATAGACCGTAGGCTCATTCTCACAGCTTTTCAGAATCAACTTGGTCTTACCGATTCGTCTTCGCCCTGTCAAGACCGTCATTTGCGAATGGTCTTCGAATGAAATCCGCTTAGTCTTACTCAATAGCTCCAATTCCTTTTCCCTATTATAGAATCTCATATATCCGGATTATTAATGATCTAGCTAAGAATACGGCCGTATAACTTACCACCGTACATTTTACAAATATACCATATTCTCCCGAAAAAATACGGCCGTACAACTTACCGCTGTAATATTTAGGTTATTTTAGTGTTATTCGTGATAACGATAGCAAATTCAACTTCCCGGTTCCTTATCTTGTTCTTTCTACGGGAATAAGCTACCTTTGTATCAATCGGATAAAAGGACATCCAATAATAAGGAATAGTATGGAAAATGTTAAACGTATACCGTATGGTGTTTCCAACTTCGTGGAAGTGGTGGAACAAAACCAGTACTATGTGGATAAAACCATGTATCTACCGTTGCTGGAAGAGCAACCGAGCAGCTTGTTCTTCATCCGCCCACGACGTTTCGGCAAGAGCATTTTCCTAAGCATGCTGTGGGCGTACTATGATATCGCACAGAAGGATAAGTTCGAGAAACGCTTCGAGAACTTATGGATCGGAAGCCATCCCACGCCTTTGCAAGGGACATTCCAGGTACTATTCCTCGACTTCTCCAAGACGGCCGCCGGAAGTGGAACGCTGGAGGAAAACTTCAACCGCTATTGCTGCAACGCCTTGGATGGGTTTATGCGGACTTATTCCGGGTATTATTCCGAGACATTGCGAGAAGCCTTTTTCGGGAGCGACTCCGCGGCAGACAAGCTGGCCAAGATAGATATAGAGGCTAAACGCTTGGGATACCGTCTTTATCTCATCATCGACGAATATGATAACTTCACCAATATAGTCTTAAATGAGCGTGGAGAGAAAGTCTACCATGACCTGACACATGCCAGCGGCTTCTACCGAGACCACTTCAAGCTTTACAAGGGTATGTTCGAGCGTATCTTCATGACCGGCGTAAGCCCCGTCACCTTGGATGACCTGACAAGCGGGTTCAACATTGGTTGGAACATCAGTACCGACCATCAGTTCAACAGGATGCTGGGATTCAGCGAGGATGACGTGCGCACGATGCTACATTATTATAAGGATGCCGCGCTACTGCCGGCCGACACGGACATCGAGGCGATGATCACGGAGATGAAGCCATGGTACGACAATTATTGCTTCGCTAAGGAAAGTTTGAAACGAGACCCGAAGATGTTCAATTGCGACATGGTACTCTATTATTTACGTAATTATATGACATTAGGTAAATCCCCCGAACAGATGATAGATCCCAACACCCGCACGGACTACAACAAGATGAAAAAGCTGATCCAACTGGATAAACTAGATGGAAACCGCAAGGGTGTATTGCGCAAGATCACCGAGGAGGGAGAGCTCGTGACAAGCTTGGTGACAACCTTCCCGGCGGCGGAGATCACCAATCCGGAGATATTCCCCAGCTTGCTGTTTTATTATGGCATGCTCACGATTTCCGCTAAGCGAGGGAATTATCTGGTATTAAGCATCCCCAATAACAATGTGCGCAAACAGTATTACGAGTTTATGTTGGAAGAATTTCAAGACCGACAGCATATTAACCTGAATGACCTCGGCTTGATGTTTTATGACATGGCTTACGACGGTCATTGGCGGGAGACCCTGGAATTTATCGCTCATGCTTACAAAGAGAACTCATCCGTCCGCAGCGCCATCGAGGGAGAGCGTAACCTGCAAGGCTTCTTCACCGCTTACCTAAGCACGAACGCTTATTATGTAACCGCCCCGGAAGTGGAGTTGAATCACGGCTATTGCGACTTGTTCCTGATGCCCGACCTGCTACGCTACGACGTGGGGCACAGCTATATATTGGAATTAAAGTATCTCTCGACGAAAGAGACCGATACGAAAGCCGAGGCGCAATGGCTGGAGGCAGTGGAACAAATAAAGGGATACGCCATAGGCCCACGTGTGCGCCAGATGGCTCAAGGTACGACGCTGCATCTTATCATCATGCAATTCAGAGGACACGAACTAACACGAATGGAGGAAGTCCTTTGATCTAATATAGGTATTTTTAAAGAACAACACTTACACTGAATCCAGCCTGTTCCTAAAATACGAAGTCCCCGGCGATGCATACACATGCCGGGGACTTGTCTTTTTATCCGCTTCCATCCTCACGGAGGTACTTACGGATGAACTTTAATTTATTACTTTAGTATTAATATTAATCCAATTCCCGCCTGTTCATCCATCACGGATTACTTGGTTACCCGCACGGGAATTGTTGATTATATTTTGTTGTTTAATTATTTAACGATTGTCTTAACAGCGTCCTCACCTTCTACGGCTACAGCTACGATACCAGCAGGTACGGAGATTGTAGCGTTATCGGATGTAAGAACTGTCTCAGCAACTACCTTACCTAAGATGTTAGAGATAACTACTGACTTACCAGCAGCGCCTTGAACGGTTACCGTACCGTTGCCAGCTACGATAGATACGCCTTCTACAGCTACCTCGTCGTTGGAAGTTACCATATCCTCTTTCTCTGTCTTAGGATAAGCGTTGAAGATCAATGCACCGTCAGAACCAGTCTTAGCGCTGGAGAACTCAGAATCGCCACGAGTCAATACCAAGCAACCATTCTGCATCTTCAACCATGCGCCGAATTGAGGAGCGATAGAACCTGCTACAGCTTTAGCATAACCGCTCGCAGCCTTACCAGCGTTACCAATAGTAGCGGCATTTGCAGCCTCAGAATAGATGTTAGACTCGAACAAGAACTCGTTTGCCTCGCCTTCCTTCTCTACTACACCAGCTTCCTTAGAAGGAGTTACATAACGGAAAGACCAAGTAACGTTCTTATGGTTGTCACCTTGCAAGTTTACGATGAAGTTCTCTAAACCAGCCTTCTTATAGTCGGCGATGATCGTCTCTACATTCAAGTCAGCCGCAGCCTTTTTCTCGAAACCATTTGTCAATACATACAAGCTGTCACCATAATGGATAGCTTTCACGAAACCTACGCGAGTATAACCACCATTGATATCCATGTACGGAGTTGTCAATTTCTTGGCAATAGCGGAGTCAGCGAAGCTTACCAGATATTTACCATAGTTGAAACCAGCGTGACCCTTTTTAGCGTGTTGGCAATGCCATTTATCCGTTGCGTGAGCAACACCCTTATCATCGATATAGAAGTGTGTACCATCAGCCTCAGTACAAGCAACAGCCGGAGTACCATCTTGATCATCACGTGCTACAGAAACCAAATATTGAGGTTTGATCTTACCTGCGCCACGGTTTACCCATACGCTATCAACGATAAACGCTAATTTACCATTTGCTTTCTCTTTATTCCAGATACCAGCGTAATCAACAGCCTCAGCCGTTAAGTTCTTATTCCACTCATCCATCAAGTATTCCTTACGGATCTTCTCTACGAAGAACAAGCTATCAGCTGTTTCGCTCTCGCCTAAAGCAGCGTTGTTGAAACGACGGTATAATGGAGAATCATCTGTTACAACAGCGAAAGCTGAAGTACGGATTTCACGATCATTACCATTCTCAAACTTGTCATTTGTAGAACCTTGAGTCAAATCCAATGTATTATCATCAACAGAAGCCTTCAAACCATTCTGAGCATCGTCTGAGTCATGTTTCTGCTCACCCTTATTAGTAACATCTATAGGAAGCAAAACAATTTTCTTGTCGTCATTTGCTTGGTAAGCATAAGCCTTCTTGATTTCACTATTATCCTTTACTAAGACGTTACCGTTTGCATCGAATAATAAAGTTTCATTACCAGCAGCAATTGTCGGGACAGTTTTCTTAGTACCATTAACCATTACCTCGTCTGTAGACTTATACCCGTTATACATAGGATCATAGATAGCATCAGAACCCAGAACCATATGTTTACGCATTACAGCCTCAACCAAAGCATAGTAGTGCTTGCCATCGATACAGTTGTTCTCTTTCAAGAAGAAGTTTGTAGGAGTTGCACCTAAAACATATTTCTTAGCCTTGCTGTCGTATGTCAAGTAGCTGTTGCCGTTCTTGATCTGGTAAACATTTCTTACCAAGCTATCGCCAACACCATAATGGTCGTCTTTAGCTACCACTACCAAACGGAAGTTTGTCTTCTCACCATTCTCGTTTACGCGAACGATAGAATCCTTACCAGCAGGAGTATAAAGATATTTGTCGAATGCCAAACCGTGCAAGTAGTTGAATACATACGTTTGAACCTTAGCGGAATCCTCTGATACATAACGATAACCGATCTTCAAGTCCTTAGCGTCCTCGATAGTTACGAAGCTTACGGTATCAGCAACGGGGTTATCATTCTTGTCTTTTGTATAGAAGAATACATCCTTGCTATCCTTAACAGCATATAACTGAACGTTTGCAGGGATTGCAACAGTCGGGTATGTACCATATTCACCCTTATCATTGAACTCACGGTTCTGGATATTGATGGAAGCGGTAGCAGATGTACCATTCTTAGTCACTACCCATTGAGCAGCCGGCATATGGTTGAAATCTTGACGTTCTGCTTGTTTAGCCCAACCGAACTTACCAGCCAAGTTAGCCAACGCGTAAGAATCATTCAACTCAGCTCTGTCAGAACCACCTTTCTTGAACTGGATCTTATAAACACCTGGATCCAAAGTAGTCGGGGTCAAGTTCGTAAATTGAGTACCCAAAGTGATCTTCGTGCGTTGAAGCTTTGCAGAAATGTCCAAACCGTCTACAAGTTTTTTATTTGCTCCTTCACCCGTATAGCAGTTCTTGTCTGTTCTATCCGTATTTACAGTCAAAACAATGTTATTAGCCAAGTTAGCCATGTAGATATACTTATCCGTAGCGGTCGCTTGTTTATTGCTATGTGCTTGAGCATAACCTTCCTTTACAAACCAAGTAGAGTTATCGTTATTCTCCTTGATGTCTTTTGCGAAGTTGCTTGCTGTACTACCAGCTTTAGCTGTCAACTGATATGCAACCTTATTCACCTGAGCATACAACTCATTTTTCTGAGCATTGTAAGTGAACTTAAATTGATAAGAACCTTTCTCACGCTTATCGGCATTCAGTTTGTCATAACCGAACTTCAACAGATCAGGATCTTCCGTAGCTGCATAATAGAAAGTATCAACTACTACATACTTATCTTTAGCAACTTTTAAATTCACATATCCTGTAGCAGTAGCAGCATCTCCCACACCTTCCATAACGTTCTCAGCAGTCAATGCCGTAGCGGTCATGTGGTTTGTATTTCCTGTAGAAACATTAGGAGTCATTGCCAAGCTGAATTTGTCTGCAGCAGCAGATTGAAGCAAGGTATTCAAATCGTCTGCGTTCAACTTCATTGAAGCAGGGATCTGATCCTTGTTGAAATCGATAGCGACCTTGCTCGTACCAACCTTCTCGGCTTTAACCAAGATAGTTTTAGTACCGTAAGTTTCCAGATAAACAAACTTCTTACCGTCTACATAAGATACCAAAGTTCCATCTTTAACAACCCATTCCGTAGCGTTGCCGCCCAAAGTTACATCTTTAGCTTCAGACTGCTTTCCATCCTCAACAGCCAAAGCAGGATCAACAGCGAATGTCAAACCTGTAGCCTTGTTGACGAATGAATACAAAGTTTCACCTACAGTGTTCTTTACGGCAGAAACGGTCCACATTGCTTGGTTTAATTCTGACAATGTGAAATTCCCGTTAGGTGTCACTACAGCAAATTTACCAAACTCACTCTTGTCTTGACCAGCAGCTAAATACTTACCATCTGTTACTTTAAACAAGACAGTCTGATTCTTCACCGGTACTACTGCTGCTTCCTCAGCAGTAGCAGTTACTGCCGCAGGAGCAGCAGTTCCAACATATGCCGCTACTGTACCTACAGAGAACGCAGATACAAGCATGGCACTAGCCAGAAACGTTGTAAACTTTTTGTTCATAAATCGAAAATTTAATATTAATAATAATGTTAATTGAATACCGTTCAAAGCTTTAAGCTATCGCCTCTGTTCGAAAACGACTAGTCTAAACGATCGTTTAGATCTTGCTTTTTTTGAAGAGTGAAAAGAGAGGTTCGTGGAAGGAATCGCTGGTTTCGTCAAGGATAACCTATCCTATTGATAAGAAAGAGAATAAGCAGAGAAAAAATAGCTCGGAAGGGTTGCAGGTATCGAAGAAACGCGTACCTTTGCAAATGACTAAAAGAATCGATGGTTTAAACTAGTCTTTTTCATATATAATATAATGTACGCACGTACATTATATATAACTCATCCTCTCCTTCAATTATCTATTCAATATATTACCTCCTAACGTAGAATATCTCGCTATAGAGTTCTTTATCTTATGATAAGACACACTCTATGAAAGAACAGTGGATAGTATGGCCAAGCATCGCACGCTCTAATCGTATCACAGAGGTGAAGAGATCTTTTCACCTCCGTGATACGATCTTTTCACCTATGTGATACGATCTCTTCACCTCCGTGAAACGATCAGATTATATATAGGCTGACAAGAAATAATACGGACGGACAAGCTAATGCCAATAAGACTTTTATCTAGTAGGACGAAGTATAGATAGGTTATCTCAATGATTTATCGGGTGAGCCAATGAAAGCCCGTTTACGCAAAAAGTAATCCGGGCCGTTTCCTCCCGGTAGTGGATGGAAGCGGCCCGGATCGAATGGGGTTGATTCGGATTATAGTCGCTCAACGTCTTCAACGGAAAGTCCGGAGCATTGGGCGATAAGTTCGGTGTCAAGTCCTTGCTCCTTCATCTTTCGGGCTATCTGGAGTTTTTCCTCTTGGCGGCCTTTCTGCATCCCTTTCTCGATTCCTTTCTGCATCCCTTTCTCAATTCCTTTCTGCATTCCTTTCTCGATTCCTTCCGTTTGTGCGTAATCGATGGTCGCATACCAATCCCGATAGTTCTTTAGGTTCTCCTCGTAGATCGCACGTTCTTTCTCGCTGAGAGCGTTGACGTTCGCCACGTCCAGCAAGCGAAGGAAGGTCTCCTGTTCCTCCTTGAAGGGAGATTGTTCAAATAGGTTCATATTCTTCAATGTATAAATCCAACGTTCGAAAGAGTTCTTGCACTCCTCCTGGCTTAAATTGAATAGCGGGAACGATATGTAGATCTGCTTCATCTTGATCTCATTGAACACCTTTCCCGTCTTCTCGTTGGCGAGGACAACATCCGTACGGAAGTCCGTGAACTCCGGCAACTTGAAATTCAGGAAATAGACTCCGTAGATGGGTAGCAATCGATATTGCCATTGCTTGCCGATTTGTCCTTGCCGGGCCACCATGCGACAAAGATAATAAAAACCTCTGTTAAAGAAATAGTGCTGAGGACAATTCTGCATCTCCAAGATAAACTTGGCCCCGGACACATCCTCGCAGAGCAGGTCGAATATGATGGTGCGGTTCTCGACGGTCTCGGGCTTGATCTCCTTGTCGAGGTAGGTGATGTCCTTAATCTCCCGTTCGCCAGCTAGGGCGGCGTTAAGGAACTTGATGGTAACTTGCTTGTCTTGGAAGACAACCTTAAATCCAGCATCGGTCATGATGTCTACATATTGTGCCATAGTTAAATGGTTTTAGGTGATTACTGTTCCAAAGGTAAGACTTTTTTCGTATTTTCGCACCATTATAATTTATTCGACTATATAGACAATGGAAAATCATCCCAAAAAGATGCCCTCTCCCCTGCTTTCACTAGTACCCATCCTCGTACTGGTAGCTCTTTTGTTTGTAACCATACGCACCTTTGGCAGCGACGCGCTGAGCGGCGGCAGTCAAGTAGTATTGCTTACCACCACGGCGGTAGCCTCCCTGCTGGCCATGATCTTTTGCAAGGTCAAATGGCGTGATATCGAGGAGGCGATATGCAAGAACATATTGGGAGTGGCCACGGCCATAATTATCTTATTGCTGATAGGTGCCCTCTCCGGTAGCTGGATGATCGGCGGTATCGTCCCGACCTTGATTTATTACGGGATGCAAATCATCCATCCGAGTTTCTTCCTGGCCTCTTGTTGCGTAATCTGCGCCGTGGTATCGGTTATGACGGGTAGCTCGTGGACTACCATCGCCACCATCGGCATCGCCTTGATGGGCATCGGCGAGGCACAAGGCTTCGCTACGGGCTGGGTAGCCGGGGCGATCATCTCGGGCGCTTATTTCGGGGATAAGATCTCGCCGCTATCCGACACGACGGTATTGGCTTCCTCCGTAACGCATACCCCCTTGTTCTCCCATATCCGGTATATGATGCTTACGACGATACCCTCCATGGCAATCACGTTGATTATCTTCACCATAGCGGGCTTTACGCATACCTCGGACGCATCCGGGCAGATAGCCGAGTTCGCCGCCTCGCTAAACGAGAGTTTCAATATATCACTCTGGCTGCTGGTCGTACCGGTGATAACGGGCATATTAATCGCCAAGAAGGTACCGTCATTGGTCACCTTGTTTATCTCGACAGCGATGGCGGGGGTGTTCGCGCTCTTTTTCCAGCCCCATTTATTGCAAGAGATAGCGGGAGCGACGGTAGCGGATGCTTCCTCCCTCTTTAAGGGTTTATTCATGACATTCTACGGAAGCACCCAGGTAGATACGGGCAACGAGGCCTTGAACAACTTGGTCGCCACCCGGGGTATGGCGGGTATGATGAATACGATCTGGCTGATCATCTGCGCCATGTGCTTCGGCGGCTCCATGACGGCCAGCGGCATGCTGGAGAGCCTTACGTCCGTATTCCTGCGCTTCATGAAACGGAGGGTAGGCATGGTAGCGTCTACCGTATTCTCGGGCTTATTCTTGAATATCGTTACGGCGGACCAATACATATCTATTATCCTTACCGGAAATATGTTCAAGGATATCTACAAGAAAAAGGGATATGAGAGTCGCCTGCTGAGCCGTACGACGGAAGACTCGGTGACCGTAACGTCCGTGCTGGTACCGTGGAACACCTGCGGCATGACGCAAGCCACGATATTGGGCGTGGCCACGTTGACGTATCTTCCTTATTGCTTCTTTAACCTGATCAGCCCGCTGATGAGTATCACGATGGCCGCCATTGGCTTCAAAATAAAGCAACACCATGAAGAAGATCAAAGTATCATTGTTAACTAAAGTCGTTATCGCTATCGCCGCCGGCGTATTGTTCGGCCAGTTTTTACCGGGAGGGATCGCACGTATCTTCGTAACCTTCAATTCCTTGTTCGGCAACTTCCTGTCGTTCTCCATCCCCTTGATCATATTGGGGCTGGTTACTCCCGCTATCGGCGACCTGGGCAAAGGAGCCGGGAAACTCTTGTTGATAACCGCCTTGATCGCCTATGGCTCGACCATCTTCTCGGGTTTCTTCACGTTCATGAGCGGATCGGCCATCTTCCCGCACATACTACCTACCAACACGGAACTCACGGCGATGGAGAATCCGGAAGATTTCATGCTGACACCCTACTTCGTGGTAAACATGCCGCCTTTAATGGATGTCATGACAGCTTTGCTGCTCTCCTTCACGATCGGCCTGGGGCTTTCCAATATAGCGGGGACGACCCTGCGCGACTCTTTCGCGGATTTCAAGGAGATCATCGTCAAGCTGATAGAGGTAGTCATCATCCCATTACTGCCTCTGCATATTTTCGGTATCTTCTTGAACATGACGGTAAGCGGACAGGTCATGAGTATTATCACGATGTTCCTGAAGGTTATCATCGTCATCTTCGTCCTACATGTGTTATTGCTATTGATCCAATTCACGATAGCCGGAAGCATCGCCGGTAAGAATCCGCTCCGCCTCTTGAAGAATATGCTACCGGCCTATGCCACGGCTTTGGGAACCCAATCCTCGGCGGCTACCATCCCGGTGACGCTGGCGCAGGCCGTGAAGAATGGCGTGCGGGAGAATATAGCGATCTTTACCGTACCCCTTTGCGCCACGATCCATCTGGCGGGTAGTACCATGAAGATCGTAGCCTGCGCGATGGCTATCATGATCATGGCGGGAGAGCCGGTCACGTTCGCCAACTTCAGCGGCTTTATCATGATGCTGGGCATCACGATGGTAGCCGCCCCGGGAGTTCCGGGAGGGGCTATCATGGCGGCCTTAGGTATCTTGCAAAGTATGCTGGGCTTCAATGAGACCCTACAAGCGTTGATGATCGCCCTTTATATTGCCATGGATAGTTTTGGCACCGCTTGCAACGTGACGGGGGATGGCGCTATCGCCGTGGTGGTGGATAAGATAGCGGGGAAAAATACGCCCTAAGTTACCTCCCGTAGCAGGCGGCCATCAGATCGGCCAAGGTATCGACCTCTTTTTCCCGCATCATCGTAAGGGCGATATGGGCACAGGCGTAAGCGTCTGCCATAGCGTTATGATGCTGGGTAAGGTCGTAACCGCAGTGGGCGGCTACGGTCTGCAACTGATGATTTACCAGGAATGGGTACATCTTTCGGGACAGGCGGCAAGTGCAATAGAAGGGATATTTCGGATAGGCCAAGTCATATACCTCGTGGGCGGCTTTCAAGCATCCCTCATCAAACGGGCTGTTATGGGCGACCAGGGGGAGATCCTTCAGTTTCGGGGCGATGCTTTCCCAAGCCTCCTCGAAACATAACGCGTCCCTCGTATCCTCGGCGGTCAGCCCATGCACGGCCGTAGTCCAACGGGTATAGAAATTAGGGGTAGGACGTACTAAGGTGTAAATGCTATCTACTACCCAATCGTCCTCCATAATGGCGATACCTATACTGCAAATACTGCTCCGCTTTCCATTAGCGGTCTCAAAGTCAATGGCTGCGAATCGTTCCATAGATAGATCGCTCGTTTTTAATAGGTTTACTGTTTATTTATTTGTAGAGACGGGGCGTGCCCCGTCTCATCCCGACAAAATGGTAACTTAAATACTATCAGCCAGTGGTGAGACGGGGCACGCCCCGTCTCTACAAATAGCCTCTCGTTATTTATGGCTCCAGTCCCTTGGCGCAGGAACAGGGGCTAGCGGTTTGCGGTCTTTTAATTGTTTCACGACTTCCTCGATGGCACGGTTTAATTGTTGATCCTCGCCGTTCCATTCCTTCACGGGGTCGTTATCGATCAGGATATCCGGGTCCACACCGTGGTTCTCCACAATCCAATTACCGGTCTTCGGATCATAGCTCGTGAAGAAAGGTACACGGATATCCGTACCGTCCATATAAGGAAGCGGGCCGCTGATACCGATGATACCGCCCCACGTACGGGTTCCGATCAATTTGCCTAAGCCAAGCGCACGGAAGCCCCACGGGAATAAATCGCCGTCGGAAGCGGAATACTTATTGATCAAGCAAACCTTCGGACCCACCTGCACGGCATCCGGCACGGTACCGATCAAAGAGGAACCCCGGCGCATCGTCAGACGATACGGCTCACGAGACAGACGTTCCAGAATCATCGGGGAGACATTTCCACCGCCATTCGCACGATCATCGATAATCAAACCTTCCTTATCCAATTGCGGATAGAAATAACGGGAGAACTCATTCAAGCCTGCCGGTCCCATATCCGGGATATAGATATAGCCGACCTTGCCATTCGTTGCCTTATCCACCTTCTTGATATTATCCTGGATCCAATTATAGTGATACAACGAATATTCCTCCGCCAACGGGCTGATCACGATCTTACGAGCGCCCGCCAATTGAGGTTTGCTATTCAAAGACAACTCAGTCGGAACATTCGCCTTCCCGATCAACAGCTTATACATATCGTTCACGCCATTCGCTGGGACCCCGTCTATAGCCACGATATACTCTCCGACCTTCGCCTCAACACCCGGCTCTGTCAACGGAGAGCGCAACTCCTTGCTCCAAGAGGCACCCGGCAGGATCTTCTCCAAGCGGAAAAAGCCACTCTTATCCCGAGAGACCTCAGCACCGAGCAGACCCATCGATACCCGTTTAGGGCTTTCCACCTCACCGGGGTTCACATAAGCATGCCCTACACCCAGCTCGCCAATCATCTCGCCAATGATATAATTCAAGTCCAAGCGTGTTTTCACGTAAGGAAGAAGGGCGGCGTATTTCTCCTTGATCGCCTTCCAGTCCTTGCCGTGCATATTCTCCAGATAGAAACCATCCCGGAAAGCACGCCAAGCCTCGTCGAAGATTTGCGCCCATTCCCGCGTATAGTCCACCGTGATCTTCATATTCGCCAGATTAACCGGCTTGCTTAAATCCGCTTTACCCTTCGGCATATCGGTTACGAACAGTTGATCGTCCTTAAAGAAAATAGCTTTCTTGCCACCCGGGTCTACCATCATAGCAGCATCGCTAACGGTTTCCTCTTTCTGTTTCTTCAAGTCAAACATCTTCATGCTCCCTTTCGTGAAATAATATACGTTCGCACCGTCGGAATAAAGATCGTAGTAATTCGATCCCGGCAACGGGAGCTTAACGATACGATCCGTGATACCCTCGATATCGATCTTTACAATCGGGGCAGAAGCCTCATTCTTTGTCTCGCCCTTTTTAGAGGCATCGGCTTTCACCGGGGTAGATTCAATGGCAACCTCCGCGTCCGTCTCCATAAACGGGGAAGCGGTATCTTTAGACAATAACGCCAGATATACGCCACTCATATTATTATATACATGATTCCATTCCGTCTGGCCATACGTAGGATTGAAATCACGGGCGGAAGTGAATACCAGATATTTGCCATCCGTGCTGAATACCGGGGAATAAGACTCGTACCATTTATCGGTCACGGGATATTCTTTCTTACCCGCGATATCGTAGACATAGACGATCGAGAAATTATTATCGGACACACGGGAATAAGTCAACCAGTTATTATCCGGTGAGAAACTTACGTCGCGGGCTTCACCTAACAGACTTTGTGAGACGTTTGTTAGCTGTTTGTTAGATACGTCCAAAAGATTGATACGATTCTTACGATCCGTATAGACAATCTTCTTGGAATCCGGACTCCATTGGAAGGTACGGATATACGTATCGTTATTCTTGGTCAACTGCGCAGGCTCGCCACCTTCGGAGGCTTGGAGATACAGCTCGGTCTCGCCGGTAGCGTCGGAGATATAGGCAATATACTTTCCGTCCGGCGACCATTGGGCGTTACGCTCGTGCGCCCCCGGGGTGCGAGTGATATTTTTCGTAACCCCTTTATCTACGGGGATATTGAATACCTCGCCACGAGCCGTCACCACGATACGCTCGCCTTTCGGCGAAAGGCTGGCACTCGTTATATATTTGGAGCCATCCTTGATCTCGCTACGTGCGTAGACATTATCGGAGGCAAGGGCAATATTCACTTTCTCCGGTTTCTTCGATGCCGCATCCAACTTATAGAGATAGCCTCCATTCTCGAAAACGATCGTATTGCCAAAGCCGCTAGGGAATTTCACGTCGTACTCGGTGAAGTTCGTCACCTTACTCGTTTGCTGGGTCTTCGTATTGTAAACGAACAAGTTCATCGTGTAATCCCGATCTGAAAGGAAATAAATCTCATCACCTATCCACATCGGGAAAAGATCTTGAGCCTCATTGTTCGTGATATTCTCCACGGTCTTCTTCTCCGGATTATACACCCAGATATCGTCGGCCATACCGCCCTTATAATATTTCCAGGTACGGAACTCACGCATCACCCGGTTGTAAGCCAATTGCTTTCCATCGGGCGAATAGCTACAGAAGCCGCCCTCGGGCAAGGAAATCACCTCGGAAAGGCCGCCTTCTTTATTTACCGTATATAATTTACCGGAGAACCCATCGCTGATGCGGTTACGGTAAACAATACCATTGCCGTCCGGTGTCCAAGTCATCACGATATTGTTCGGACCCATGCGATCGCCCAGATCATCACGGCTATTCGTAGCCGTGTAAGTGATGCGCAACGGCTCACCGCCGGAAGAGGGCATCGTGTACACTTCCGTGTTACCGTCGTACTGTCCCGTAAAAGCGATCGCCTTGCCATCCGGGGAGAAACGAGGAAACATCTCATACCCCACATACGATGTCAATCGCTGTGCCTCACCACCCGCAACCGGTACCTTATATAAATCTCCAGCGTACGAGAAAACGATCTCAGAACCATTTGTAGCCGGAAAGCGCATTAATCTCGCCTCATCCGCCGCCATCATCAACGTTGGGATAGCGGCAGCGGTCAATAAAGATAAAACAATCTTCTTCCTCATCATTCACACATTTAGTTGTCCCAAAAATACAACTTTTTATGAACAATAAGGATACGGGGCGTTAATTATCTCAAACTCCTCCTGATTCTGCGCGAAGAAGAAGAAAAGTCGTCCGGATTTTGTGAAACCCGAAGCTTTTAATCATACCTGTTCTATCTCCTCTAGTGATAGGCCCGTCACTTGCCGAATCATCTCAGGGGATAAGCCTAGGGCTTTCATGGATCGTGCGTTCTCTTTATTTTGCTTTATACGGCCTTCTTCCAAGCCTTCCAGTTTTGCCGCACTTAAAACATCCCTTTGTATCATGATCGCATTCAGATGCTCGTCATAGGCATAACGCTCCTCGGGCGACATGGAATAATAGCGTAGCTTCTCACGAGCCTCTCCCAAGCCGGGAGCTGTCGTACCAGAACTGATAGTTCCATCTTTCAGGTAAGTCACCCATTCTTCCAAGGGGGTAACGGCTACCTTATCAAACTCATTCACCCGGACCAATATATACTCCGGAAAGATCTCCGAGGGGAAACGCTTGACGATCGCCCCTTTCTCCTTGGTGTTTACCTGCAAATGATCCTGTGTATGCACACCCACAAATTGGTTCTGGCCGTGATACAGGTAATCACTCCCCACACCTATATCAAAATAAAGAATACTGATGGAATAGACCTTTTTCACCCCGGAATAATCCTGCCCCAAATGAAGATGCTCGGTGACGGCCTTCGCCACGCCATAGAGCACACGTTCCAAATAATAAAGCTCGCGGGTATTTTGGATCTCGATAAGGATGATATCTCCTTTTGTATTCTTGGCCTTGATATCCACCCGGTTGAACTTATCGTCGGCTTCTTGTTGGTTTCCCTCACTCTCCAATATCTCCTCGATCGTGATCTTCTCACCAAGAAACACGGTAAGGAAACCTTCCAACACCCCGAAATTCGCTTTCTGGCGAAGCAGACGTTTGATGGCCCAGTCGAAACGGATATATCGATCTTGCAATTCCTTCATATACATCTCCTCTTTTTCTGTTTCCTTTTCCATAGTTACAATGTTTTAGTTATCCCAATAGCGGGTAAGGCTTCAAATGTACATAAAAAGATTCAGAATCCAAGCCAAGCTTCCCTATAATATCCTTGCATAGGAAAGGTTTTAGAATCTCTAATTTATTGCTACCCTTTACACAAGCCATGGCCAATTCTGAAATCATAGCGGAATTGGGCAGACGATTTAAAGAATATAGGCTAGCCTATAGGCTCACCCAAAAAGAGGCCGCCGAAAAAGCCGGTGTCAGCCTTATCACTTTACGCCAGTTTGAGAACGGGAAGCTCTATAATATCAATATGGACAACTTTCTTGCCCTGCTACGGGTAGCGGACAATCTGGAACAGATGGATGACTTACTGCCGGAAATACCAGTTTCAGCCTATACAATGGAACAAATAATGAATAAAAAGCCGAAAAGGATAAGGCATGGAAAATAATGTCGTGAGTGTTATGCTATTTTGGCTGATTCATTGCCTGACCGATGGGGTAACATGGTCTTCGACCAATGGGCAGCACAAAACCATATCCCCAAGCGCAAACTCACACCGGTAGATAAACTATCTTTCATCGGGAAACGGGGAATGGGAGCCTTTGAATTCATTCCAGCCACTCCAGGATTGGAATCCTCTTCTACCCTCCAGATAGAGAATTTATACCAACTGGCACGCCGTATCTTTGAGGAGCGGGAAGAAATATCCATGCAAGATGATGAAGCACTACCTGCCCACCATAGTCGAACCATACGAAACGGTAGATGGCTTTTTGATATCAGAAATCAACATTATTGAAAGCACCCGACATGACTTCCGTATCGAGGCTATAATCAACGGAAAGCGACAAAAATACATTGCCGGACGTAAAAGCGATTTGGCTGCTGGAATCATCGCCAAAGGCAGGAACAAGATGAGCATTGAAAACAAAAAAGAACTAGTGGAACGGCTGTTACTGCCTTTGGTTAGAAAATAAAATATCATATACAAAGGTCAGGATAAAACCAATGAGTCCGTTATAAACATAACAAAAGAGGATGCGTACATTATATCGACGCATCCTCTTGTTTCTTTATCCGTACTCCTTCCTCACGGAGGTACTTACGGACATCTTAATTTATTACTTTAGTATTAATATTAATCCAATTCCCGCCTGTTCATCCGTCACGGATTACTTGGTTACCCGCACGGGAATTGTTGATTATATTTTGTTGTTTAATTATTTAACGATTGTCTTAACAGCGTCCTCACCTTCTACGGCTACAGCTACGATACCAGCAGGTACGGAGATTGTAGCGTTATCAGATGTAAGAACTGTCTCAGCAACTACCTTACCTAAGATGTTAGAGATAACTACAGACTTACCAGCAGCACCTTGGATAGTTACGGTACCGTTACCAGCTACGATAGATACGCCTTCTACAGCTACCTCGTCGTTGGAAGTTACGAAGCTATCGCCTTCTGTCATACGTTGCACGTTGAATACCAATGCACCGTCACCACCTGTCTTAGATGAATTGAATGTTGCATCACGATCTGTCAATACCAAACAACCATTGTGCATCTTCAACCATGCAGCAGCGTTATCCGGAGCAATCGCCCGATCAGCATCACCGTGTACCGTCTGGTATTTTTCATAGACATAAGAAGTTCCCTCCATTCCATCGAAATAAACATTAGACTCGAACAAGAATGAGTTAGCCTCACCTTCCTTAGTTACAAATCCTGCGTTATCCGGATTGATGTAACGGAATGACCACGTTACGTTCTTATGTTGATCACCTTTCAAGTTTACGATGAACTTCTCAAGACCAGCTTTCTTATAGTTAGCGATGATCGTAGCAGTATCCAACTCTGAAGCCTTCATCTTCTCGAAGCCATTTGTCAAGACGAACAAGCTGTCGCCAGAATGGATAGCCTTAACG
The DNA here is from genome assembly GCA_028689545.1 of Parabacteroides sp. Classification (GTDB taxonomy): domain Bacteria; phylum Bacteroidota; class Bacteroidia; order Bacteroidales; family Tannerellaceae; genus Parabacteroides. Next base: position 3,084 of record JAQVCX010000067.1, on the reverse strand, counting down.
AAGCCCGCACGAGTGTAGCTACTGTTAGAAACAGCTGTCGTATTGAATAAGTATGGATTGATCTTCACACCTCTATCAGTCAAAACCGATGCGGAATCAGAGAAGTTAACCAAATACTTACCATAAGCGAAACCTGCATGACCCAGAGTAGCGTGACCACAATGAGCTGCATCTACCAAGTTACCATTGTTATCGTAGTGATTGTGATCGTACGTACAAGGAACACCCGGAGTGCCTTCTTGATCTTCACGAGCTACAGAAACCAAATACTGAGGTTTGATATTACCAAGGCCACGTTCTACCCAAGCGGTATCAACATGGAAGAATAATTTACCATTTGCTTTCTCCGCATTCCAGATACCAGCGTAGTCAACCTTCTCTGCAGTCAAGTTAGAGTTCCACTCATCCATCAAATATTCTTTACGAATACTCTCTACGAATGCCAAGCTATCAGCAGCGTCTGTTGCGCTCTCATCCAAAGCTACGTTATTGAAACGACGATATAATGGAGAATTATCGATTTCTACAGCAAAAGCAGATGTACGAATTTCGTTATTAGTTCCATAGATGAATTTGTCATCCAAATTACCTTGTGTCAAATCCAATGTATTGTCATCTACTGATACTTTTACATAAGCATATTGATTTGAAGGGTATTGATATACAACAGGCAGATTAGACGCATCATAAGCATTTATTTTGGAATGATCCTTCACAATCCAGAAAGAATGGCCATCCTTATCATAAGCAGTCTCCAAACTAGCGGCAACCAACGTATAATAATGCTTTCCATCAATACAGTTATTCTCTTTCAAGAAGAATGGAGTATAATATGGCTTCATCATATACTTCTTTGTATTTGAATCATAAGACAAATAACGTTTCTCACCATCCTTGATCGTATAAACGCGATAAACATTTCTCACCAAAGCGTCATCGTAGCCATAGTTATCATTCTCAACAACCAATTCCAAACGGAAATTAGAATGAGCGTCATTCTCATCTACACGTACGATAGAATCCTTACCTGCAGGAGTATACAAATATTTATCTAAAGCTAATCCATGTAAATAATTAAACGTATAAGTCTGGATCTTCAAAGAATCTTTATTTACATACTTATAACCCAACTTTGTGTTCTTCAGTAAGTTTGCGTCTACAGCCTCAAAGCTTAAGGTATCAGCTACCGTAGAGCCTACAGGATAATAGAATACATCTTTACTTCCTTCTACAGCAAAGAACTGAGTGGCATAATCCGGAAGAACTTGAGTGCCGTAAGTATTTTGGATAAGCAAATCAGAGAACTCGCGGTTATCAATTGTCACTGTAGCCGTAGAGGATGTACCATTCTTCTTGATCACCCATTGAGCGGCTGGCATATGGTTGAAATCTTGTCTCTTAGCTTGAGCGGCCCATCCAAAGTTACCTGCCAAGTTAGCCAACGCATAAGAATCATTTTGCTTCGGATTATGACCACCTGTAGATTTATACTTAATCAAATATACACCATCAGGAATTGTAGTCAATGTCAAGCCAGAGAAATTAGTACCCAATTTGATAACTGTTTTCTGAACATCTACAGCTGGAGGAAGTTGACCCACAGCCTGTGTAGCTTCCGTATTCACAGTCAGCACATTCGTACCAGCCAAACGAGCCATATAGATATGCTTTTCATCTGCAGAACCCTGAGTTGCGATAGTAGAGGAAATTCCTTGTACACTCCAAAGAGAATTATTGTTATCCTCCTTGATGGCTTTAGCGAAATTAGCATCCGTAATGCCGGAAACCTTCTCTAACTTATAAACGACTTTCTTAACTTGAGCGTACAACTCATCTTTTGCAGCATTATAAGTAAAGAAGAATTCGTAAGAACCATTTTCACGGTTAGCGGCACCCAACTTATCATAAGTAAATTGAAGGAATTTGCTATCCTCTGTACCATCATAGTAAGCAGTATCAACTACTACATAAGCATCCTTATCACCTTTCTTTTGACCTTTTGCTTGCAGATTCACCCACTCACCTCCTAAAGTACCTGGAGTTGTCGCTACAGCTTTCAAACCTGTTGCAGTCAAATAGTTTTTGTGAGAAGAAGAAACTTCCGGATTCATTGTCAATCCAAAGAATGTAGAAACAGAAGATTGTAACAGAGTATTCAAATCATCCGCTTTTAACTTCATGTCTGTACATGAAGCAAGATCAATTTCATTGATTCCCATTCCAGAAACATCAGCCAACTTACCTTTAGCCAAGAATAAGCTAGAACCACTGCCCTTAATAAACAGGACAGAGTCTCCCTTAAAGTAAGATACCAATTTACCAGATTCATCAACCCATTCTGTTGCGCTACCACCCAAAGCTAATGCAGGACCTGTTGTCTCAGATTGATCAACAGCTACAGCAGGATCAACAGATAAAGGTAGACCTGTTGCCTTGTTTACAAAAGAATAAATTGTTTTGCCTAGAGTTGTTCCTTTTGCGGAAACCTTCCAAGTCGCCTTGTTTAATTTAGCAAGATCTGTTGTTACAGAAGATTCCAAACTCACGGAACCAAAACTAGTTCCTGTTTGAACCGATAAATACTCACTGCCTGACTTCAACAGAACAGATGCGCCTTTATCTACTGCTCCTGCCGAAAAAGCAGATGCTAGCATTACACTAGCAAGCAAAGTAGTAAACTTTTTGTTCATAATTCAAAATTTAATATTAATAATAGTGTTAATTAAAGTCCATCCCGTCGTTTAGCACCCTTGTTTTACCCGAAAACGACTAGTCTAAACGATCGTTTAGATCTTGCGTTTTTTGAAGAGTGAAAAGAGAGGTTCGTGGAAGGAATCGCTGGTTTCGTCAAGGATAACCTATCCTATTGATAAGAAAGAGAATAAGCAGAGAAAAAATAGCTCGGAAGGGTTGCAGGTATCGAAGAAACGCGTACCTTTGCAAATGACTAAAAGAATCGATGGTTTAAACTAGTCGTTTTCCTATCCTATTGATATATTCTGATCCCCCTATAATATAATGTACGCCCGTACATTAATATATATCACCAAAACATTAAAGGCTTTTTGTAGAATTGAGATAAGG
>JAQVCX010000066.1 GCA_028689545.1 Parabacteroides sp. | reverse complement strand
CCCAGTTCTTCACGCATATGACAAGTTCTTTCTGGCTGGCGTTGTTGTTGACTTTCCCCTATTTGATGTGGGAGCTATGGAGGTTCGTAAGTCCGGCTCTCTACGAGAATGAGAAGAAAAATGTACGTTGGGTATTCCTGTTTGGAACGATCATGTTCTTTATCGGATGCTCGATCGGCTATTTCTTGGTATTCCCGATGACGCTGCGTTTCTTGGCGACTTACGAGTTGAGTGCCGCTATCACGGAACAGGTCTCTCTCGATTCTTACATGGATAACTTCTTGATGTTGATATTCGTGATGGGGCTCGTGTTCGAGATGCCTTTGGTGTCGTGGCTATTATCCCAGATGGGGTTGCTAAATCGCTCGTTCTTTCATAAGTATAGGCGGCATGCGGCTGTCGGATTGTTGGTAGGGGCGGCGTTCATCACCCCGAGTAGTGATCCGTTTACGCTGAGTATCGTATTCTTACCGCTCTACGGTTTGTATGAGTTGAGCGCGTTCTTCGTGAAGAAAGCCCCAAAGGAAGACGACGAGGAGAATGAGGAAGATAATACGGAGGAATAAATCCCGAAAGTTATAAACGTAATATAAAAAAGACGTAGCTCTGTTTAAGGGTTACGTCTTTTTTTCGTATAAACTGTTTCTCTTTCGAAATAATTTACGTATGTTTGCTCAAACTCAAAACGAATTTTCATAACATGAAGCACATGTCTATATTGGCGGTCTCCTTGCTGGCCCTCGTGGCCTGCACGCCCGAAAAGAAACAGGAGGCGGATTACTCGCAATACGTGAACCCCATGATCGGTACGGATTTTACCGGTAATACCTATCCGGGAGCCCAAGTTCCCTTTGGTATGGTACAATTGAGTCCGGATAACGGTTTGCCGGGCTGGGATCGCATCTCGGGGTATTTCTATCCGGATACGACCATCGCCGGCTTTAGCCATACGCACCTCTCCGGTACGGGGGCGGGCGATTTATACGATATCTCTTTTATGCCCGTGACCCGTCCTTATAAAGAGGCCCCGGCGCCGTTAGGTATCTACTCCACGTTCTCGCATAACGATGAGGCGGCTTCCGCCGGATATTACCGGGTGTTGTTGAAGGACTATAATATTAATGTGGAGCTTACGGCTACCGAGCGTTGCGGTATCCAGCGGTACACCTTCCCCGAGGCCGAGGCTTCGGTGTTCTTGAACTTGAGGAAGGCGATGAACTGGGACTTTACCTTGGATTCCCGTATCGAGGTGGTAGACTCTACCACGATCCGTGGATACCGCCTATCCCAAGGGTGGTCTCCCTTGCAGCATGTGTATTTCGAGACCCGTTTCTCCAAGCCTTTTGCGGCTTATCATGTGGACACGACTTCTATCGTGACCAAGGAGAAAGGTTGGATCGGTACGGCCTATGTAGCCCGTTTCGATTTCAATACGAAGAAGGATGAGGAAATCCTTGTCACGACCGGAATCTCTGGTGTCAGCATGGAGGGAGCGGGAAAGAATTTGCGAACGGAAGCCCCGAAGGATGATTTCGATTACTATCAAGCGCAGGCTGGCGCGAACTGGAACCAACAGCTTTCCCAGATTGAGGTGAAGGGCCCAAATACGGACGACATGGTGAAGTTCTATACCGCCTTGTATCATTCCATGATCGCCCCGACGATCTATAGCGATGCGGACGGCTCTTATTACGGCCCCGATCAGCAAATCCATAAAGCGGACGGATGGACAAACTACTCTACTTTCTCCTTATGGGATACCTACCGTGCCTCCCATCCGCTGTTTACCTATACGGAGCCGGAGCGGGCGAATGATATGATTAAAGGTTTCTTGAAGTTCTATGAGCAGAACGGGGCTTTGCCTTTGTGGAACCTTTATGGCTGGGAGACGAATATGATGATCGGTTATCACGCGGTTCCCGTTATCGTAGACGCTTACCTGAAGGGTATCGGCGATTTCGATGCCGAGAAAGCGCTGGAGGCTTGCGTAGCGACGGCCAACCGGGATGAATACCGGGGTATCGGCGATTATAAGAAGTTGGGCTACGTACCGGCTTATAGCGATCCGAAGAAATGGGAGAACTGGTCTTTGTCGAAGACCCTGGAGTATGCCTACGATGATTATTGCGTCGCTAAGATGGCCGAGAAGATGGGTAAGAAAGAGATCGCCGACGAATTTTTCAAACGTTCGCAGAACTATCGTAACGTCTATAATCCGGCTACCTCCTTTATGCAGCCTCGTGATGAGAAAGGAAACTTTGCCGTTACTTTCAGCCCCGATGATTATACGGAAGATATTTGCGAGAGTAATGGTTGGCAATATTTCTGGTCCGTGCCGCAAGATTTGGATGGTTTGATCGGATTGGTAGGAGGCAAGGAACGTTTCGCCGAGAAATTGGATAGTATGTTTACCTATGTCCCCAAATCGGATGAGGAATTGCCTATCTTTAGTACGGGTATGATCGGCCAGTATGCGCATGGTAATGAGCCGAGCCATCATGTGATTTACTTATATAATAAGGTAGGCCAGCCTTGGAAGACGCAGAAATACGTGGCTCAGGTGTTACACGACTTGTATCTGAATGCCCCGGATGGTATTTGCGGTAATGAGGACTGTGGGCAGATGTCCGCTTGGTTTGTGTTCAGCGCCATGGGATTCTACCCGGTTGATCCGATTAGTGGCCAATATGAGATCGGTTCCCCGCTATTCCCGGAGGTGAAGATGCATGTAGGTAATGGCAAGACCTTTACGGTTTTGGCTCCCGAGGTCTCAGCGGAGAATATTTATATCCAATCCGTGAAGCTGAACGGACAGCCTTATGATAAGAGTTATATCACCCATGAGCAAATCATGAGCGGGGCGACATTGGAGTTCGTTATGGGTAGCCAGCCGGGACCGGTATGGTATACGAACGAATGAAATAACTCATCTATGATATAATGAAAAAAAGTGCCGTGGCATTATGACCACGGCACTTTTTTAATCCGGCTCATGCGAATCTTTCCCATAAGCCTTGATAAAATCCTTTACGATATACCAGAGTACGAACACGACCATTATGCTTCCGATCAATATTTTTCCCACTCTTATGATCGAATCGATGTATTCTTCCATAACGTTATTATTTAAGAGATTACCGTTCGAAGTAAATGTACGGATAAAAATCTGGAAATAAGACTATATCTCTAAGATAATTCAGATATTTGTTCTATTTTTGGACATTGTATAAATGATAAAACAGAATAGCATGTTAAAACAAATGATAGCCTTGACGGCTTTGATGGTGTCATCCATTGCTTTTGCCCAAGATAGGGAGTATGTAATCGTGGTACACGGTGGAGCGGGTGCCATGGGGAGATTAGAGGACAATCAAGAGATGTCGGCCCAATACTATGCCGCTCTCGATTCGGCCTTGATGATTGGCGATAAGGTCCTTTCGGCTGGAGGCGAGGGGCCGGAGGCGGTGATGGCTGTCATTAATTACTTCGAGGGTAATCCGTTGTTCAATGCCGGTATCGGCGCTACCTGTACGGCGGAAGGTACCTTCGAGCTAGACGCTTCCATAATGGAGGGTAAGGACTTGAGCGCGGGTGCCGTGGCGGGGTTGAAGCATGTGAAGCATCCGATCAATGCCGCCTATGCCGTAAAGACAAAATCTCCGCATGTCATGCTGAGCGGAGCCGGTGCCGAGGAGTTCGCCAAGGAACAAGGCTTGGAAATGGTAGAAGACAATAGGTATTTCGCTACGCCCAAGACGATGGAGTGGATCGAGAAGTTAAAGCAAGAAAGTAAGAAGAACGGTACGGTAGGCTGTGTCGTCTTGGATAAGCAAGGAAACTTAACGGCGGGGACCAGTACCGGCGGCATGTTCAAGAAACGTTGGGGGCGTATCGGTGATTCGCCCGTGATCGGTGCCGGGACGTATGCGGATAATAACAGTTGCGCTGTCTCCTGTACGGGGCATGGCGAGTACTTTATCCGTCATGCGGTGGCGTTCGATGTTTGCGCCCGCTACAAATACCTCAAGGAGAGTGTAGAGCAGGCGGCGGATTATATCATCCATACGGAATTGAATACGAACGCCGGCAATGGTGGCCTGATCGCCGTGGATAAACAAGGAAATATCGCCATGTCTTATAACAGTGGCGGCATGTTCCGTGGATTCTTATACAAAGAGAAGGGTAGCCCCGAAATTAAGAAGGGCTGCGGAATTGGAAAGAAGATCGTTGTGGTAGGGGAGAAGTAGTTTTTTGTATCTTTACGCCAAATTCAGAATAGAATGGCGAAAACAAAAACCGTATATGTCTGCTCTAACTGTGGCGCTGATTCTCCGAAATGGCAGGGTAAATGCCCGAATTGCGGGGAGTGGAACACCTATGTGGAGGAGATCGTGACGAAGGAGCCTGCCGTGAAGCGGCCGGTTCCCGGTATTATGGAGGGCAATAAGATCCGCCCCGTGTTGTTGCGGGATATAACGACAGAGGAGGAGGCCCGTATCGATTTAAAAGATGACGAATTAAACAGGGTGCTCGGCGGAGGCTTGGTGAAGGGCTCTTTGGTCTTGATCGGTGGAGAGCCGGGAATCGGAAAATCTACCTTGGTCTTGCAAACCGTATTGGGCTTGACGGGCTTGAAAACCCTTTATGTCTCGGGCGAGGAGAGCAGCCGCCAACTGAAACTTCGTGCGGACCGATTGTCGCATGATAATCCGAACTGCTTCATCCTATGCGAGACGAATCTGGAACAGATCTTTACGCAAGCGGCCAACGTCCAGCCGGACTTGATGATCATCGATTCCATACAAACCATCTTTACGGAGCTCGTGGAATCTTCTCCCGGCAGTGTCTCGCAAGTACGCGAGTGTAGCGCCGCTATTTTGAAATACGCCAAGGAAAGCGGTGTCCCGGTCTTATTGATCGGCCATATTAATAAGGAAGGCAGTATCGCCGGCCCGAAGGTACTGGAGCATATCGTGGATACGGTGTTGCAGTTTGAGGGCGATCAGCATTATATGTATCGTATTTTGAGGAGCATCAAGAACCGTTTCGGTAGTACGGCGGAGCTGGGGATTTACGAGATGCGCCAGAACGGGCTTCGTGAGGTAAGCAATCCATCCGAGTTGTTGTTGACCCAGAACCATGAGGGGCTGAGCGGTGTCGCCATCGCCGCCGCTATCGAGGGGGTACGTCCTTTCTTGATCGAGACGCAAGCCTTGGTTAGTTCGGCGGTTTACGGTACGCCGCAACGTAGCGCTACCGGTTTCGATCTGCGCCGCATGAATATGTTGCTGGCGGTATTGGAGAAACGGGCGGGTTTTAAGTTGATCCAGAAAGATGTTTTCCTAAATATCGCCGGCGGTTTGAAAGTGAATGATCCGGCTATAGACTTGGCGGTAATCAGCTCCATCCTTTCCTCTAGCTTGGATATCAGCATCGAGCCGGGTATTTGCATGGCCGGCGAGGTGGGCTTGTCCGGAGAGATCCGTCCGGTCAACCGTATCGAGCAACGTATCTTGGAGGCGGAGAAGCTAGGCTTCTCCCGGATTATCATCCCCTATAACAATCTAAAGGGCTTTGATACGGCAAAGGCAAAGATCCAGATCATACAGGTAAAGAAAGTGGAGGAAGCCTTCCGGCAGTTATTCGGTTAACCGCTTGACGTGCTTGGTGAATACAATATAAATAAACATGATAAAAGAATTACAACTCCGGATATTGCCGGAAGAGGCTGTTAATGAGCAATCGCTAAGGCAAGTAGTAGCCCGTGAGACGGGTGAGGCTCCGAAAAACATCCGGGCCGTACGTGTATTGAAACGTTCGATAGACGCGCGCCAGCGAACGATATTTGTCAACGTGAAACTCCGTGCTTTCATTAACGAGATGCCCGATGAGCCGGAATATCAATCGATAGAATATAAAGATGTGTCGGCGGGAAAAACGGTGATCGTCGTAGGAGCCGGTCCGGGAGGCTTGTTCGCCGCCTTGCGCTTGATAGAGTTAGGCTTGCGCCCCATCGTCGTAGAGCGAGGTAAGGACGTACGGGAACGTAAGAAAGACATCGCCTTGATTAGTCGTGAGCACAAGGTGAACGGCGAGTCGAACTATAGTTTTGGCGAGGGCGGTGCCGGCGCTTTCTCCGATGGTAAGCTATATACCCGTAGCAAGAAAAGAGGCTCGGTGGATAAGATACTGAATATCTTCTGCCAGTTTGGGGCCAGCTCCTCTATCTTGGCGGATGCCCATCCGCATATCGGGACCGATAAGCTCCCCCGTGTGATCGAAAATATCCGGGAGCAAATCAAGCGATGCGGTGGCGAGGTACATTTCGAGACCCGCATGGATGCTTTTATCATGAAAGAGAACGAGGTGATCGGTATCGAGACGAATACGGGTAAGACCTTTTACGGCCCTGTCATATTGGCCACCGGCCATTCCGCCCGCGATGTCTACAACTACTTATACGAACGCCAGATCCAGATCGAGGCGAAGGGGATAGCGGTCGGTGTCCGCCTGGAGCACCCTCAGGAATTGATCGACCAGATCCAGTATCACCGGAAAGAGGGCCGTGGGGAATATCTTCCCGCCGCGGAGTATAGCTTTGTGACGCAGGCGAGCGACCGGGGTGTCTATTCCTTCTGCATGTGTCCGGGAGGTTTCGTGGTTCCCGCCGCTAGCGGGCCTAAGCAGGTCGTGGTAAATGGGATGTCGCCTTCCAACCGGGGCTCCCGCTGGTCTAACGCGGGGATGGTGGTAGAGGTTCGTCCGGAGGATTATCCCGAGCTGGTAGGGCAGGAGGAACTCCATCTTCGGAATGGCGAGAAGGTGGACGCGGATTCCCCCTTGGCGTTGATGGCCTTTCAGGAACGTCTGGAAGAGGTCTGCTGGCTAAACGGGGGCATGAAGCAAACAGCTCCCGCCCAGCGCATGGACGATTTCATGCGGAAGAAGAACTCTTTCGATTTGCCGGTTTCCTCGTATACGCCGGGCCTGCTGGCCTCTCCGTTGCATTTTTGGATGCCGGAGTTCGTGACCAGCCGCCTGCGCGAGGGTTTCCGTTATTTCGGCAAGGTCTCTAGGGGCTTCTTGACCAACGAGGCTACCCTGATCGGTGTAGAGACCCGTACCTCCGCTCCGGTCCGTATCCTTCGCGACCGGGAGACGTATCAACACGTCACGGTAAAAGGGCTTTTCCCCTGCGGCGAGGGAGCCGGTTATGCGGGAGGAATCGTATCTGCCGCCATTGACGGGGAGCGTTGCGCGGAAGGATTGTATAATCTAGAATCAAATAAATGAGTGAAATGAACAGTGGTATGAGAATAGGAATCTCCTTTTGCCTGGGGATCCTTATGTGTTTGAATGTGGGCTGTACGGGAAAGAAGTCTGTCGCGGAAGAGCCGGCATTAATGTATAGTAATCCTTTGTCGGTCCAGTTTGGCGATCCATACGTATTGCTGGCCTCGGACGGGCGTTATTATATGTATGGGACGGGAGCGGGTGCCGTAGATGGTTTCTGCGCTTATTCCTCGGAAGACTTGGTGAGCTGGAAGTCCGAAGGACAGGTGTATCGGGGAAACACGCCCGATTCATGGGCGATCGCAAACTTCTGGGCACCGGAGGTATATGAGCGCGAGGGTAAGTATTATATGCTCTTCAGCGCCGATTGGCGGGAGAACCCGACCCACGAGGGGGAGAACTTCCGTATCGGCGTAGCCGTGTCGGATAAGCCGACCGGACCTTTTAAGGAGTTGGCGGACGGGCCTTTGTTTGATCCGGGATATCCTGTCATCGACGGGAACTTGATAGTGGACGAGGAAGGCCGTACTTATCTTTATTACTCCCGTTGTTGCTATAAGCATCCGGTAGAAAGCGAGATTGCGGATGAGGCCAAGAGGAAGGGATTGTTTGACTCCGTGGAGGAAAGCTGGATCTATGGCGTGGAGGTCGCTCCGGATCTTATGTCTGTGATCGGTGAGCCTGTCCTCTTGTTGCGTCCGCCCGTTCAACTGGATGATGCGCAGAGTGAGTGGGAGAGCCGATCGGTTACGCATGGGGAAGTGGGACGTCGTTGGACGGAAGGCTCTTTCATGTTACGTCACAAGGGCTTGTATTATATGATGTATTCCGCCAACTATTTCGGCGGGGCGAATTACGCGGTGGGATATGCCGTGTCCGAGCGTCCGTTAGGCCCGTTCGAGAAGGCATCTAACAATCCGGTGCTGGAGAAGAACGTGGAAAAAGGCGGTATCGTGACGGGTACCGGGCATAATAGCGTCACTTGGTCCAAGGACGGAAAACAAATGTATTGCGTTTATCACGGCCGTACCCAGAAGACCGGGGACGAGCGGGTCGTATTCATTGATAAAATGCGAATCGATGAGCAGGGCCTTCTTATCGTGGAGGGTCCTGTTACCGATCCGCAATCTATTCAATAGTTATTGATCTCTTCCAGCAACGCCACCCGTTCCAACGAGAACGTGGTGTCGTTGCGCTGGATATATTCCAGCAGTTCTTTCGCCCGTCCTAAAACCCGTTTGTTGTCAGGCTCTGGTAGCTGATAGCTTTCCTCAATGAGGGTCTTTGCCGCTATATCCATACGATACAAGCCACACGAATCCTCGCAGTCCAGAAATCGGCGGATATCGTCCAGCGAGGTGGCGAGCAAGAAGTCTCTATTCACTTGCAAGGTCGTATAAACGGCTTGGATCAACTCCGGATTTTTGCCTGCCCCGTCATTCGAGTTGCGATTGAGGGTTATCTGGGTGATCATCTTGCCCAGTTCCTCTATTTGTATCATTATCAAATCTCTCTTTAGCATAATGTATGGGTTTATAGGGTGAATTATTCGATCGTTATACTTTGGATACGGATGTCTTTCTTCGGACGGTCATTCGGGTCTTTGGGCTGGGTGGCGATCTGATCCAGAACGTCGAAACCTTCCGTCAGCTCTCCGAAGATCGTATAGGTGCCGTCCAGATGATGGCAACCGCCTACGGTGGTATACGCCTTCCGCTGCTCGTCCGTAAACAGCAAATGCCCCGGAGTAGCTTGGATCACGGAGTCTATCTGGGCGTTGATCACTCTCAATCGTTTTTGGTATTCCCGTTTGTTGCCCATCTTTATCATGTTCAGCTCCGCGCGTACCGGCGCGTAAAACTCCTTCAGGGCCTTTTGCCGGGCGGGGTAGTTGGTGGTACGCTCTAACGTATCTAGCTCGGTTTCCCGATAGACCTTCCCCTGCACGATAAAGAACTGCGACATATCCGATTTCTTTTGCGGGTTGATCTCGTCCGGTTGGCGGGGAGCGGCCAAGGCTCCTTTCTTATGGAAATATTTCTCGTTGATCTCCGGCGGGATCTCGGCGGAGGGATCGCCAAAGCCGCATTTGGCTCCGGCGGGAGCGTTCTTGGAATCCGGGGCTCCTCCTTGGATCATAAACTCCGGCAGGACACGGGTGAATAAGGTCCCGTCGAAATCTCCCCGTCTCGCCCGTTCGATGAAAGTACGGGTGTGATTGGGCACGTCATCGTACAGGATGGCTTTCATCGTGCCTACGTTGGTTTTAATAACTACCGTCTTTCCAGCCTCTTGCGCCGAGGTGGCTACTACGCAAAGGAACATCGCTGATAAAATGTAATATATCTTTTTCATGTGATTTTAATTTGAAAGGTAAATATAGGAGTTATGTTGTAAAACACAAAGTAAATGCCTAACTTCGCGTCTTTATTAATAGGTAATAAGATTTTTAAATAGTTAGGCATGGATTGGATAAACGATTTATTATGGGGAGAAGGTATTGGGCATTCTATCCTTTTACTCTCTTTCGTGATTGCCGCCGGCATTCAGTTAGGGAAGATAAAGGTATTTGGAATTTCGCTCGGGATTACCTTGGTGTTGTTTGTGGGTATTATTTTAGGTCATTTCGGATTTACGATTAATCACAGTGTGATTCATTTCTTTAAGGAGTTCGGATTGATCTTATTTGTTTATTCGGTAGGTATGCAGGTGGGGCCGGGTTTCTTCTCGTCTTTTAAGCAGGGGGGAGTCACGTTGAACATGCTTGCCTGTGGAATTGTATTCCTAGGCGTGGCTACGGCTTTGGTATTGCATTTCGTGACGGGTATCCCGATGCCTACGATGGTGGGTATCTTATCGGGGGCGGTGACGAATACTCCCGGATTGGGAGCGGCCCAGCAGGCTTATTCCGATATGTACGGGGTTTCCGATAATACGATCGCCCTGGGTTACGCCGTGGCTTATCCGCTGGGCGTGATCGGTATCATCCTGTCGACCATTTTCGTACGTTACGTGTTTCGTGTGAATTTCGACAAGGAGAATGACGATTTGAATAAGGAGGATACCTCGCATACGAATGAGGCGAAACCGATCTCGCTGGTCGTAAAGAACCCGGCGGTTTTCGGTAAGACGGTAGGGGAGTTGTCCGGTTTGATGGATCACCTGGATTTCGTGATCTCCCGCGTATGGCGTAACGATAACAAGCAGATCGAGATCGCTTCCGCCGGCACGATCTTGAATGAGGATGATAAGATTTTCGTGATCACGACCGATCAAGATGGCGAGTCCGTAAAGACATTTATCGGCGAGGAGATCGATATGGAGCGTAAGCAATGGATCCGTATGGAGAGCCAGTTTATTAACCGCCGTATCTTGATCACGAAACCGGAGGTGAACGGCAAGAAGCTAGGACAGCTGAAACTGCGTAAATTATACGGTATCAATATTACCCGTATCAACCGTGCGGGCGTGGACTTGGTGGCTACGCCGGGCTTGACGTTGCAGGTGGGCGACCGTGTGAACGTGGTGGGTACCGAGACGGCCGTGTCTAACGTAGAGAAGGTGTTGGGTAACTCCATGAAACGTTTGAACGAGCCGAACCTGATCACGATCTTTATCGGTATCGCCCTCGGTATTGTATTGGGTAGTATTCCTATCACGTTCCCGGGTATTCCGCAGCCGGTTAAGTTGGGCTTGGCGGGAGGTCCGTTGATCGTGGCGATCTTGATCAGCCGTTTCGGTTACCGCTATAAGTTGATTACCTATACGACGCAGAGCGCTAACTTTATGTTGCGCGAGATCGGTATCACCCTCTTCCTCGCTTGCGTGGGTATCAGCGCCGGCGATGGTTTCGTGGATACGATCGTGAACAACGGTGGATTCGCTTGGATCGGTTACGGTTTCATTATCACGACGGTTCCTTTGCTGATCATCGGTTGTATAGGCCGTTATTTCTATAAGATCAATTACTTCACCTTAATGGGCTTGATCGCCGGTAGTACGACCGATCCGCCCGCTTTGGCTTATTCGAACGCTACGGCAGGAAACGACGCTCCTTCCGTAGGCTACGCCACGGTATACCCGCTGACCATGTTCTTGCGAGTACTTACGGCCCAATTATTGATCTTGTTCTTCGCTTGACGCGATAGGATTTCTTTATTCGATTAACATAGATCCCTCTTTGCTCTCTCTTGTTTAGAGATTGGGCGAAGGGGGATTTTTTATAGTATCCGTGGAGGCGAAAGAAGCGAGCGGGGAGGCCTTGCTTATCTCTTTTAGGGAGGAGGTGTAAGTAAATTAGGAGGTTCGTCCGCTACCTTTAGTGGATAGATACCTTTAAAGTATTGCTTTCGTAGGGAGGTATTGATCTTTTCACGGCCGTGAAGAGATCGTATCACCTAGGTGAAAAGATCGTTTCACCTAGGTGAAGAGATCGTATCACCTAGGTGAAAAGATTAATGTCTTAGGTGGCGACCGTTACTTCTTACTGAAGTCGCTACCAAAAGCGCCTTGTTATCAGAATAATTTGCTTGGATAATCGCCAGCGTCTACCAAGGCTTGGATCTTGTCTACTACGCCTTGACGGTCGGCGGCGTATGTTACGCCAAACCATTTAGAGGTCGTATCCAATACTTTGACACGGGCTGTTCCTTCCGTGATCAATTTATTTACCATCAACGGGATGAAGTATTCGCTCTTTAAGTTACCCATGTTCGCTTTCAAGAACTCTTTGAAGAATTCCTCGGAATACTCGAAGTAATCGGGAGTGAAGCCCCACATGTTCATGGATACCGGCGTGTTTTCTTCCAATACGACCTTCTTCCCGGTCTCGTCTACAAACTGGATATCTCCGTCGATACGCTCGATAGCGGTGCGCTCCACTACACCTGTCAGATAATCTTCCTCGTTGGTAGAGCAAACGCCGCGTGCCACGGAACCGCTTTCGCTCAACGTATTACCTACACGGTAGCCTACCATGCAATAATCATTCTTCTTTCCACCCATCTCAGACAATTGCTTGCCTAGCACGGCGAAGCTATCGCGTCCGTAGAAATCGTCGGCGTTGATTACGGCGAAAGGCTCGTTGATCACCTTCTTGCCCATCAATACGGCATGGTTGGTTCCCCACGGTTTCTCGCGTCCTTCCGGGCAAGTGAAGCCCTCCGGTAGGTCGTTCAAATCTTGGAATACCACTTCAACCGGGATATGGTTCTCGTATTTGGAGATGATTTTCTCGCGGAAGTCTTTCTCGAAAGATTTGCGGATAACGAATACTAGTTTGCCGAACCCGCCGCGGATAGCGTCGAAAATAGAATAGTCCATGATGGTCTCGCCATTAGGTCCCAGACCGTCTAATTGTTTCAATCCTCCATACCGGCTACCCATTCCGGCCGCTAATACAAATAATGTTGGTTTCATAATGCGTTTCTTTTATGTATTTATGTGTTTTTTAATTCTTCTGGCAAAGTTAATAATTATAGAAACACCGCCATGTTATTGTCCGTCTTTTTATAAAACATCTAATACGACGATCGACCGGGGAGGCAGGCTGACGCTTAACTTTCCCTTTTCCACCTTGGCTCCCTTGAAGACTTCCGGCTTGACTTTCTCCGGCGAGTCGAATGTGTTATGGTCGTTTATGGAAGACGCTGTCAGGATACGCCCGTTCACGCTCTTTACCGTTACGTTTCGCAGGTCGATATGGATATTCTCGCTTTGCAGGGGATCTACGTTGGCCAGCGAGATATGGATTTTACCCCGCGAGTCTCGAGACGCGGAGGCGCTTATGACCGGCACTTCCCGGTTGTCTCTTGCTTTCTCCTTGTCGCAGATCAGGTCCATCGGCAAGAAGGTAGCGTCTTGATGAACCTTGTACATCTCGAACACGTGGTAAGTAGGCGTAAGCACCATCTCCTTGCCTCTCGTGAGGATCATGGATTGCAATACGTTGACAATCTGGGCGATGTTGGTCATTTTTACCCGATCCGTATATTTGTGGAAGACATGTAAGGTAAGAGCGGCCACGAAAGCGTCGCGCATCGTGTTCTGCTGGAACAGATGGCCGGGGTTCGTGCCGGGTTCCACATTCCACCAAGTGCCCCATTCGTCTACCATGAGAGCCGTGTTTTTCTTCGGGTCGTATTTATCCATGATAGCGATATGCTTTTTAACGACATCCTCTATCTCAAGGCATTTTCCCAAGGCCCAGTAATAATCCTCCGTGTTGAAATCGGTAGCGGATCCTTTATCGTTCCAATCTCCTACTGTATAATAATGTAAGGAGATACCATCCATACGTCCGCCGATTTGCTTCATCAGCGTCTCGGTCCAGTTGTAATCATAATCGCTGGCACCGCTGGCAATCTTGAACAAGACGTTGCTATCATAGTTTCGGCAATACGTAGAGTAACGACGATAAAGGTCGGAATAATACTCCGGTCGCATACTGCCCCCGCATCCCCAGCTCTCGTTCCCGACACCGAAGAACTTGACTTTCCATGCCTTATCCCGGCCATTCTTGCGGCGTAGGTTGGCCATGGGGCTGTCTCCTTCCGAGGTCATGTATTCCACCCATTTGGCCATTTCCTCGACCGTGCCGCTCCCTACGTTTCCGCTGATGTAAGGCTCACAGCCTAATAACTCACATAGGTTCAAGAACTCGTGGGTTCCGAAACTATTATCCTCGATTGTCCCTCCCCAGTTGTTATTCACCATTTTCGGGCGATTCTCCTTGGGGCCGATCCCATCCATCCAATGATATTCGTCGGCGAAGCAACCGCCCGGCCAGCGTAAGTTCGGGATCTGTAGTTTCTTCAACGCGTTTAATACATCCGTACGGTACCCTTGGGTATTAGGGATGTCGGACTCCGGCCCCACCCATAGGCCGCCGTAGATGCAACTTCCCAGATGCTCGGCGAATTGCCCGTAAATATGTTTACT
The DNA here is from genome assembly GCA_028689545.1 of Parabacteroides sp. Taxonomy (GTDB): domain Bacteria; phylum Bacteroidota; class Bacteroidia; order Bacteroidales; family Tannerellaceae; genus Parabacteroides. Next base: position 7,069 of record JAQVCX010000066.1, on the reverse strand, counting down.
GATCTGTTGCTTACCCTGCTCCGGATAAATACGGATATTCGCGTCTCGTTGAGCGAATAAAGGAAGGGCGATAAATGCCCAAATACTGATTATTAGTCTCTTCATGATATAAATGATTTATTGGCAAAGATACACTTATTCTTGAATGGATGAATCTTTTTATCGTTCGAAAAGCACGTACATGTTTTTCATTTGCGTATTTATCGTATCTTTGTAAGGTTTAAAGGCAAAAGACTAAACAAAATGAGAAAGAGAAAAATGTTTCCGTTTTTAGCGGCTGGGATAGTCGCTTTTGCGAGTTGTACTACTCCTCAGAAAGAGGTAGTGAAGATCGCTGCAATTAATCCTGCGAATATGGATACCACGGTTGCCGCGGGTACGGATTTTTACGAATACGCTTGCGGTGGATGGATTAAGAATAATCCGTTGAAACCGGAATACGCTCGTTTCGGGACTTTCGACCAATTACTGGAGAATAACCAAGAGCAGCTCCGGCTATTGATCGAGGAACTTAGCGCTACGCCCCAGGAGGCGGGCAGTGTCGCCGGGAAGATCGGCACGTTGTACGCGATGGGATTGGATAGCATGAAGTTGAATGCCGATGGAGTGGCTCCTATCAAAGAGGAGCTGGCCGCTATCAATGCGCTGGCGACGAGATCGGATGTCTCTAAGATGGTGGCTACGCTTCATAAGGAAGGCATGGCTCCGTTCTTTGCTTTGTATGTGGGTGCCGACGAGAAGAACAGCGCCATGAATATCGTCCAGTTGTATCAAGCCGGTATCGGGATGGGCGATCGGGATTATTATTTATTGGAAGATGAGGGCTCCGCCAAGATGCGCGACGCTTACAGGGCTTATGTGACTAGATTATTTACGTTGGTCGGATCGAGCCCGGAGCAAGCGGAGGCGGCGGTGGATGCCGTGATGAAAATAGAGAAAGCTATCGCTGAGATCTCTTATGGCCGCGAGGATTTGCGAGACTCCCAGAAGAACTACAATAAATTGGCTTACGAGGATTTCAAGAAAATAGAGTCTCCGTTGGATTGGGATGTGTATTTTGAATCCATGGGATTAGCCGGTCTGAAAGAGTTGGACGCGAAGCAGATCAACTTCTATAAGGATATGAATAAGGCTTTGCGGAATACGACGGTGGATGAGCAAAAATATTATTTGGCGTTTAATCTATTGAGCGCGGCCGCTCCGTACCTGAGTGATGATTTCGTAGACGCTGATTTTGAGTTCTATGGAAAGGTAATGTCCGGAAAGCAGGAGCAACAACCTCGCTGGAAGCGTTCGTTGAATACGGTAAACGGCGCGTTGGGCGAGGCCGTCGGCGAGATGTATGTAGAGAAATACTTCCCGGCTTCTTCCAAGGAAAAGATGCTGACGCTGGTGGGTAACTTGCAGACCGCCTTGGGCGAGCGAATCAACGGTTTGGAATGGATGGGCGACACGACGAAGGTAAAAGCGCGAGAGAAACTGGCCGCCTTCACCGTGAAAATAGGTTATCCGGATAAATGGCGTGATTATAGCGCTTTGGAGATCAACGACGATTCTTATTGGGCGAATGTCCGCCGTTCTAACATCTTCGATATGGCCTATCAATTGGCGGACGTGGATAAGCCGGTGGATAAGTCTCGTTGGCATATGAATCCGCAGACCGTGAACGCTTATTACAATCCGACAACGAATGAGATCTGTTTCCCCGCCGCTATCCTTCAGCCTCCTTTCTTTAATCCGGAGGCCGACGACGCGGTGAACTATGGCGCGATCGGAGTGGTGATCGGCCATGAGATGACGCACGGATTCGATGACCAGGGACGTAACTACGATAAGGATGGTAACTTGATCGATTGGTGGACTGCCGAGGATGCCGCTCGTTTCACGGAGCGTGCTGATAAATTGGTTGATCAATATGAGCGGATTATCGTAATAGATTCGCTGCATGCCAACGGACGCTTTACGCTGGGCGAGAATATCGCCGACCACGGAGGTTTGCTGGTCGCTCATCAGGCTTATTTGAATAGCTTGAAGGGGAAAGAGACTCCGGCCCCGATCGATGGCTTCACGAATGAGCAACGTTTCTTCTTGGGATACGCTACGTTGTGGGGACAAAATATCCGTCCCGAGGAGATCCGCCGTCGTACCAAGATCGACCCGCACTCATTGGGGAAATGGCGTGTGAACGCTGCCTTACGCAATATCGCCCCGTTCTATGCCGCTTTTGGCATTAAAGAGGGCGATCCGATGTTTATGGCTCCGGCTGATCGGGTGGTTATCTGGTAACGAAAATATGGTTTATATAAGGAAGGGAAGTGTGTCGTGCAAACAGGCATACTTCCCTTTTTTTACGGGCTTGAAGTAATTTTCATCCTTCTATATTCTTGCGGTGTCATTCCCGTATGCTGCCTGAAGTATTTGTTGAAAAAAGACAGGTTGTTGAAGCCTAGAGAGAAAGCGATCTCTTTTACGGTCAGGTCTGTCGATCTTAATTGAGCCTTGGCATCCATCGTGATAATGGAGGAGATGATCTCCAGGGGAGTAAGTCCGATCGCTTTCTTGATAGTCGTGCAGAAATGAGGTAACGACAAATTTAATTGAGCGGCGTAAAAAGAAACGCTGTGCTCGGTGGTGTAATACTCTACTACAAGCTGGATGAACTTACGGTAAATTTCATTGGTACGCGTATGGATTCCGTTTGTCCAATGGCTATGGTTCTTATATAACTCAGCCGTCCCTTGCATGAATATCGTGAGATAAGCGATGACCAAGTTTTTATTTACCATAGAATAAGACGGGGATAAGGATTGCGCGCGTATCAATAAACGGTATCCGTCAATATATAATTGAGCTACGGATTCTTCCAGCGGCATGATCGGATGCTCCGTGATAACGGGAAGAAAGCTCATGGTTGATTTGATGAAATTGATGTTTGTCATAAACTCCGAGGAGAATCCGGCGAAATAGAAACGTGCGTCGTCCGATATTTCATGGAACTGGATAAAATTGCCGGGCACTAAGGTCACGAAGTCATATTTGTTAATCGTGTACTTAGCTAGATTGATAGAAGCCTGCACGGAACCTTCTACACAAAGGAGAAACGAACCTGCCTTTATCTTATGAGGCTGCTTGCTGTATTTGTTTAGCGTCTCTTTTGTGATACGATCCTCTACGATAAAATCGTTTGTGATATCCAATGTGAGCATTTCTTTTTCCATCTCTAATCGATAATTCGTCTCAAATATAGGAATTAATAAATACTTATTATTCAATATAATAAAAATAGAACATAGAAACGAAAGAATAGATATTGATTCCCTTAGATTTTAGGGCGAACTTTACGAATGACTACTAATCGTAGGAAAGAGGAAGCTAAAGGAATATAGTTCGTTTACTAGAAAAATATTTTTATTATGGAAAAAGGAAAAATTGGACTAAACGCGGGCAAAGTGTGGCATGCGCTAAACGAGGTAAATGAGATATCTACTCAAGAGTTAAGCCGTAAGTTGTCTTTAAGTATTGAGGACTTGGCCTTGGCTATTGGCTGGTTGGCTAGAGAGAACAATATTTATATCATACGGAAGAATGGCTTGTTGTATGTCAGCAATGGCATCAAATCGAATATGTACTATTAAAAGGAGACAAAAAAAAAGGCTATCTTCACAGACAGCCAATCTTCATTGTTAACCTTAAATCTAATACCATGAAAAACACAGTGCAAATATAGGGGTTTTATGTTATGTAGCATAATGAATAGTTTGGAAATCTCATTTGCTTAACTTGATTTAACAGAATCATGTTCTAAAACATATGGAATAATTCCGTAAGTTTGTGTCCAAACATCTTAAAAACATAATTCTTATGAAAACAAAACCATTTTTGAGCTTTTGGCAAATATGGAATCTTACTTTCGGTTTCTTGGGCATTCAATTCGGTTTCGCCCTTCAGAACGCCAACTCAAGTAGAATACTTCAAACCTATGGAGCGGATGTAGAGCAACTATCCTTGTTTTGGTTAGCGGCTCCGCTGACAGGCATGATCATACAGCCTATCATTGGCCATTATTCCGACCAGACTTGGTGTCGTTTGGGGCGTAGGCGTCCGTTTTTTCTGGTAGGAGCTATCTTTACGACGATCGCCTTGATATTGATGCCGAACGCGGGATTGTTCTTGTCTCCCGGTACCGAGATGGCTATTTTATCTCCCGTCTTGATTGGCGCGGGTATGTTGATGATCATGGATGCTTCCATCAACGTGACGATGGAGCCTTTCCGCGCCTTGGTAGGGGATATGCTACCCGATGAGCAGCATACGACGGGGTTCTCGATCCAGACATTTTTGATCGGTATCGGTGCCGTCGTTGGTTCCTTATTGCCGAGTATTATGAATAAGGTATTTGGCTTATCCAATACGGCGGTTGCCGGCGAGGTTGCCGATAATGTTAAATTCGCCTTTTATGCCGGTGCGGCTATTTTATTAGCGAGCGTATTATGGACGATCTTTAAGACAAAGGAATATTCCCCAGAAGAGATGGCTGAATTTAGGCTTTCCGGTGGCGAGGTCATCGAGAAAAGGCCGGATAGCAATGGCTTTATGGAGATCATGCATGATATCTTCCATATGCCTAAAATAATGTTACAGTTAGGGTTGTGCCAGTTTTTCGCTTGGTTTGCCTTGTATTCCATGTGGGTTTATTCTACGCCCGCTATCGCAGAACATGTGTATGGCGCTACCGATCCCGCTTCCGCCGAATACGCGATGGCTGGCGATAAGGTAGGAGAACTATTCAGTGTATATAATTTTGTGGCGATGTTATTCGCTTTATTATTGATCCCGATTGCCCGTCGTTTTGGCCGGAAAATGACTCATGCCCTCTGTTTATGCCTGGGAGGGGCGGGGTTGGTTTCTCTCTATTTGCTGGATAATACGGGGATGATGGTCTTTTCGATGATTGGTATCGGTATAGCGTGGGCAAGTATATTGGCGATGCCTTATGCTATTCTTTCCGATAGCCTTCCCGCCGAGAAGATGGGTACTTATATGGGTATATTTAATTTCTTTATAACGATTCCTCAAATTACGAATGGAATCATTCATGGATGGATTGTACGTAATGTTTATCACGGGCATGCCGTGTTCGCCTTGTTGACGGGAGGTGTTTTCTTGTTTTTCGCCGCCGCTGCGGTTGCTCTTGTTAAGGAGAAAAAGCTCACTCGAAAGGTGTAAGAGATATAAGTCCGGTTTCCTGTTGTCAAGCGTAAAAACGCTATACCCAAATCAAACAGCAAGTTATTATAGTGTAGGTAGAAAAACGCACTTCAGATAATCCCGGGTCACCCCGGGATAACAACAGGAAACCATGGACTTATCTACTAAAAGGCTTCTTTTTCTTCTTTCTGGCGGAATCCGATGATGCGAAGAACTAGCATCGCTACCGTAATCACACCGAGGGATCCCATGGTTACGTCTTTAACGACTACATTGTCAAATGTCGTGGTTCCTACTAATACCAATACGATAAATGAAACCATCATGACCGCGTCAACCAAGTCTTTATTTATTTTCATGATCTTCTTAATTTTAGGATTCGATAATTGTTCAATTTATTATTTTTTCTCCAAGACTTCTTCTTCCGATGGCGTCCCGGTATTACTCAGCCCTCTCATTATGCCATATAGGCCTACGCACAGAGTGCCCATAACTACTATCAACTTGATGTAGTCGTTAGGAATGATAGAACTGCATGCTAATACACAACCTGCGATTGTAAGAAGAACATAAATATAGATACGTATTTTACCTGATTTATTAGTTGACATGATTATAATTTTTAATTGTTTATATGAATGTAAATGGGCAATAATTTCCCGGGAATATTGATTTGATAAACGCAATATTCCTACCGGTAAGACATATTCATGACTTGCCGAAAAGATGCAAATATGGAACAATTAAAAATTAAATAATGAGTTTTCGTAGGGTAAAGACGTGCTCTCCCATACGGCACAGAAGTGTGGATAGATTGACGGTTTGATGAGTGGATATCTGTTGAGATACTCTATGAAGTTGATTGATTCCTCTCAAACGCATGTCTTGAAGGGATTTCTCCATATTTTTCCATATCCGTATTTCTACAGTGTTGTTTGTCGTTTGTGAAATCCTGCGGGGAGTTAGGCAATTGCTGCTTTTCAGCTCATTGCTTAATACTTCGAAACGACGTTGGGCATCGGCCGTGTTTTTTTCTTTCATAACGGCCTCTTTAGCTGCGGACATAACTTCATCTATGCTCTTTGCCCCTTCCTCGGGAGCGAACAGCATGAAGCTAACCAACAGGCCTAATATGAATAGAATTTTCTTCATGGCGCAAATATACAAGTAATTCTTTACATAATAACAACAGTATATGTTATTTGTTTTTTATTTTCGCGGATATTATTAAGAATAAAACAATAGAATGGAGAATAACAAATCGAGAGTTCAAACTTGGTTAGAGGCGGCACGTCCGAAAACGTTGCCGGCATCATTTAGTCCGGTATTGCTAGGGTGTGTGCTGGCCTACAGGGACGGAGTATTTAATTGGGTTCCGGCCGTCCTTTGTGTTTTGGTGGCTTTACTCGCCCAGATAGCCAGTAATTTTGCCAATGATTATTTTGATTTCAAGAAGGGAGCGGATAAGGAGGACCGGTTAGGTCCGGAGCGAGCGGTAGCTTCCGGTTGGATCACTCCTAAGGCGATGTTATGGGGTACTTTTATCACGTTGGGACTTTCTTGCCTGTGTGGTTGTTTCTTGTTGTTCTTTGCCGGCTGGGAGCTGATAGGTGTAGGAATCGCTATCGCTATTTGTGTCTTGGCTTATTCGGCGGGGCCGTTTCCTTTGGCTTATAACGGGCTGGGGGATGTGTGTGTCGTATTGTTTTATGGGATTATTCCGGTTTGCTTTACGTATTATGTACAAGCCTTGTCGTTTTCCTTATTGTCTTTCTTGCTTTCGTTGTCGTTGGGGCTGTTGTCCGCTAATATTTTGATCGTGAATAATTACCGGGATTATGAGCAGGATAAGGCGGCTCGT
>JAQVCX010000065.1 GCA_028689545.1 Parabacteroides sp. | reverse complement strand
TGTCAGGGACTCTCCACTACGCAGTTGTGATAATGCCTTGTCGCGCATTAACTGATACTCTTGACTATTTCTATCCATAATACAAAGGTAATTGTTTTTGGACAGAGTTCAGATTACAGCCTCTTCCGTATCTCGAAAAGCACATTAGAGATGCGTCCCATGTTCCACTTTACTGAGCGTAGGATCGAAGCCCACATCTGCATTTGCTTCATTGCTTACAAAGTATATAAAGAATTGGAACGTATCATCACCATCAATAAAATAGGAATGAGTGTCGACCATGTACTTGATGCCGCCAAGACCATAACCACTATCAGAATCAAAATGCCCGAAAATAGCTCGTTTTTCACAAAAACACTATTCTTGACAGAAAAGCATTTCGCTATAAAGCCACTATTTCAACTACCAGATACTATTTTTTGATTTGGGTGGCGCATTGACGAAGTCAAGATTATATCAGCCAAAGCGACAAATACTCCTTTGAATGGCCGATAGAGCCTATTCTTTCCACTTTCAAGCAAGCTTTCCGGATGATTTCCCAACTACAATCCCCGAGAGGTATCGCATTTTGCATAAAAGGATTGGCCCATTATCACCAAAAACACCCTTCAACTGAAGTAGAGCAACTGATCCGGTCGTTAGCGGACAAATTAGTCGCTTGTTACGAGGCAAACGCGGAGAAAGGGAGATGGATGTGGTTCGAGCCATATCTTACCTACGACAATTCCGTGCTTCCCGAAAGCCTTGTCTATGCCTACCAGATAACCCAAGATGAGCGATATAAGGATATCGCTCACGAGTCGTTCGATTTCTTATTGGGAGAGGTCTTTGAGGATCATCAGATACGTATCATCTCGAATCAAGGATGGCACATCAAGGACAAGGTGAAATATATATACGGCGAGCAACTGATCGATGTAGCCGGTACGGTTATCGCCCTAAACACGTTCTATCATTTATTCAAGGAAGAAAGATACCCGCGGCTCAAGAAAGAGGCTTTCGACTGGTTTCTAGGGAATAACCATCTCCACCAAATCATTTATAATCCCACCACCGGAGGTTGCTATGACGGTTTGGAAGAGCACAATATTAACCTGAACCAAGGAGCTGAGTCCTCGGTCTGTTATCTGTTGGCAAGAGTCGCGTTAGCGTGACAAATAGCCTTGCGGTTTCTGGTCTATAATGAAGGGGAACGCAAAGAGGATAATTCCATCGGATTGTAGAGACGGGGCACGCCCCGTCTCTACAAATGGGGATTATTTCACCTCGATGCTGATCTTTTGCTTGATATCGGAGGCGGAGGCTCCTAGTTGGAGGATGAACTCGCCGGGCTCTACGACGAATTGGCTTTGTGCCTCGCTATAGAAAGCGAAAGAGGATACGGGGATGTCCAACGTGATTCGCTGGCTCTCGCCGGGTTTGAGGGAGATCTTCTTGAAGCCTTTTAACTCCTTGACCGGACGCATCACGGAGCAAACCGGATCGCTTACATACAATTGGGCCACCTCGGCTCCCTCGCAGTCTCCGGTATTGGTCAGGGTGAAAGTAGCTTGGATCGTATCTTCTTGGTTGTAGGTCTTTTTATCCGTATGCAGGTCGGAATAGCCAAATGTCGTGTAGGATAGGCCGTAACCGAACGGATAAACGACCGGTAGCCCTTTCGTATCGAACCAGCGGTAACCTACCAAGATATCCTCCTCATAATTCACCTTCAGATCCCTGCCGGGGAAGTTGCCCAACGCGTGCGCCGGAGATTGATCCAAGCTCACGGGAGTGGTGAACGGCATCTTACCGCTCGGATTCACCTGGCCGGATAATACGTCCACCAAGGCATTCCCTCCTTCCATACCGTTGAACCAAGCCCAGACGATAGCGGGGGAGCAAATATCCACGGCAGCCATGTTCAATGGCGAGCCGGCGATCATGACCACGATCGTACGAGGATTCGCCTTTACCACCTCTTGAATCAACTCAACCTGCCCGTAGGGGATATCCATATTCAGGCGGTCGAACGACTCGGTATCGTAATCGTGGTTCAAGCCGCAGACCAGCAGAGCCACGTCGCTCGTGCGGGCCACCTCTACCGCCTCTTTCAATAAAGCGTCGCTTTCCGGTGTCTTCGAAGAGAACGTACCGGAGCTTTGCCCGTTATTGCTTCCCTCCACGAAAGAGGATAGCTTCTCGTAGCCTTGGGCAAAGCGGATATCTACCTTGTCCCCCCATTTCGCACGAAGCGCCTCTAGCGGGGTTACCTCGTAGACCGCCTTGATCTCGGAACTCAAGCCGCCATTGGAGTGCTTGCGGGTAGCGTTATCGCCAATCACCGCCAGGCTCTTGATGGAGGAGAGATCCAAGGGTAGAAGATTGCCTTGGTTCTTCAATAAGACAATGGCTTCGGCAGCCGCGTCGTAAGTGGCTCGCTGATGCTCTTCCGTATTCATGGAGCCGGGGCCGAAACGCTTCTTCGGGTCCAAGACGTTCGTCTGGATCATCACACGTAAGACATCGCCTACCTTCTCGTCTACCAAGCTCATAGGGACCTTGCCGGACTTGACGGCCTCGATCAAGGGGTTGGCGTAATGCCAATCCTCGTACTTGTCGATCAGCGTGCCCATCTCCAGATCCAAGCCCGCCTCCATGGAAGGGACGGTGCTATGGGCGGCTCCCCAGTCGGTTACGTATACGCCATCGAATCCCCACTCGTTACGGAGGATCTTACGGACCAGGTAGTTGTTCTCGGCGCAGAACTCGCCACGAAACTTATTATAAGCCGCCATGACCGTCAAGGCGCCTCCCTCCTGCACGGCCGCCTTGAAAGCGGGCAGGTAGATCTCACGCAGGGCACGCTCGCTGCATTCCACATCCACCGTGGTGCGGTTCGTCTCTTGGTTGTTCACGGCGAAATGCTTTACGCTACAGGCCACGTCGCGGCTTTGCAAGCCTTTGATATAAGCGACCGCCAGGACGGAGTTCATATACGGGTCCTCGCTCATGTACTCGAAGTTGCGGCCACAAAGCGGGGAGCGAATGATATTCACGCCCGGGCCCAGCAATACGTCCTTCTTACGCCAGCGGGCCTCCTCGCCCAGCACCTCGCCCCGGCGGTAAGCCAACTCCGGGTTCCAAGCGGCGGCGAAGGCCGTGCCGGTCGGGAAGTAGGAGGCGGAATCATTCGTCCAGCCCGCATATGCCCAATCGTGGCGGTTGATCTCCGCACGTACCCCGTGAGGGCCGTCGCTCAGGCTCCACTCGGGAATGCCCAGACGCTCTACGCCGGCGACATAGAACTTTGAATTGCCATGCAATAACCCGACCTTTTCCTCCAAGGTCATCTTCTTAATCAGTTTCTCGATACGTTTCTCCATTTGAACCTTCTCTTTGTCCGTGACCCGCGGGCTCGCGGCTGCCGCGTTCAAGAACAGCCCGCAAGCGATCACGCCTATCATCTTTCTCATTTCCTTTTTATTTATATCGTTTATTATTCAGCTTGAATTGTTACCGATGCCTCGGGTAGGCCCTCGGCTACGGCTTTTAGGTGGATGTCTCCTTGTCCGCCCTTGTTACGGATCACGACCAGGGCTTTGCCGTAGTAGGCTTGCCGCCTCGGTTTACGGAGGCTGTTCGGGTCGTTCGGATCTCCGTTGTCCGTTCCGGCGATCTCACCCGGGCCTTCCACGGAGAAACGGATCAAGGGGGTAGCGTCGGGGACTAGGTTGCCGTCGATATCGCATACGTCTACGGTGACGAACGACAGGTCCGAGCCGTCCGCTTGGATGACGCTACGATCCGGGGTCAGGAGCAACCGGGCCGGCTCGCCCGCCGTATGGATCTCTTTCACCAAGACCTCCTTATCCCCTAGGCGGGAGACGGCCCGCAAGGTCCCGGGCTGGAAGGGTACCCGCCAAGAGACGTGGTAGGTGCTGTCGGTCTTTTGCCTAGATCCCAGGCTCTCGCCGTTGAGGTATAGCTCCACCTCGTCGGCGTTATTGTAGTAGGCCCAGATGTCCACCGGCTCGCCCTCCTTCCAGTTCCAATGCGGGAAGAGGTGCAATACGGGCTCGTCCGTCCATTCGCTCTTATACATATAATATATGTCTTTCGGGAAACCCGCCAGATCTACGATACCGAAGAAGCTGCTCCGGCTGGGCCACCCATAGGGGGTAGGCTCGCCCAGGTAATCGAAACCCGTCCAGACGAACAGGCCGGACACGTGCGGAAGGGTCTTCACCAGGTGCCAAGTCTTCTCGTGGGTAGAGCCCCAAGGGACGTGGCAGTTGTCGTAGGAGGAGCAAACATGCTCCGGGGCCTCGAAAGGCTTGTCCCACGACTCGGGGCGGATATAGATCTGATCGGACGGCATCTCGTAATAGCCGCGGGTCATGAGGGCCGAGGTAGATTCGCTCACGATCAGGTTCTTCCCGGGGAAGTTGCGGGGGAAGGGCTCGAAAGATCGCTCATGGTAGTTGAAACCCAGCACGTCCAGGGCATCCGAGCGGAAGAGATGATTCGCCGGATCCACCTCGTTGCACCCGGCGGTAACCACCCGGGAGGTATCCAGCCGCCTCACGATAGCCGCCAGATGACGGGTGAGCAGGGACTGGGGGCTGAGGGTCGTATCCCTTAGCAAGGCGGGGTCGATGGCATGGCCGGCGTTCAAGATGAGGTTGGCCGCTTGCAGGTCCAAGTCGGTAGCGTCGGCATGGCTCCATTGCTCAAGCACCTCGTTGCCGATGCTCCACATGAAGACGGAGGGGTGATTGCGGTCGCGCAAGATCTCGTCCGTCAAGTCCCGCTCGTGCCACTCGGCGAAATAGCGGGCGTAGTCGTAAGGTGACTTGCGGCGTTCCCACATGTCGAAAGACTCGTCTTGCACCAGCAGCCCCATGCGGTCGCAAAGATCGAGCAACTCGGGCGCGGGGGCGTTATGACTGGTACGGATGGCGTTCACGCCCATCTCCTTCAGGATCCGCAGCTGCCGCTCGATGGCACGGGTATTCACCGCCGCGCCCAGGCAGCCCAGGTCGTGATGCAGGCATACGCCTTTTATCTTCAATGGTTTATCGTTCAGATAGAAGCCGGTGGCCGCATCCCAGCGGAAGGCGCGGAGGCCGAAGGTGGTCTCGTAGCGATCTACCACCTTGCCGCCTACTTTCACTTCCGTGACGGCCGTGTAAAGCGAGGGGGAATCGGGGCTCCAGAGCTTCGGATTCGGGATCGAGAACCTTTGCGTGCTTTCACCGGTCGGTGAAAGGTGCTTTAGCCGCTCGGTGAATGGTGCTTTAGCCGCTCGGTGAATGGTGCTTTCACCGCTCGGTGAATGATGCTTTAGCCGATCGGTGAAAGCACCTTTCACAAAAGTGCTCACCTCGGCCTCCACTTCCCGCCCGGTATAATTCCTGATCCGCACCTCCAAGGCGAAGGTAGCCTCTTCCGGCGAGATCTTCATATCGTGCACGAACGTGCCCCAGTTGTCCACGTGCACCGGGTTCACCTTCACCAGCCATACGTTGCGGTAGATGCCGGAGCCGGAGTACCAGCGGGAGTTGGGTTGCTCGCTATTATCCACCCTCACCGCGATCACGTTGGTGCGCTCGCCGTAATTCAGATAAGGGGTCAAGTCGTAACGGAAGGATACGTAGCCGTTCGGGCGGAATCCCAGCGAATGGCCGTTGATCCAGACCTCGCTATTCCGGTAGATGCCGTCGAAGTCTACATAGATAACCCTGCCCCGGTCCGCCTCCGGTAGGGTGAATGTCTTCCGGTACCAGCCCGTGCCGCCCGGTAGCGCGCCGCCGCCCGGGGTAGCGGGGTTATCGAGGGAGAAATCGCCCTCGATGCTCCAGTCATGAGGTAAAGATAAGATACGCCAAGAGGAGTCATCGCTGTCCGGGGATGAATAATCCTGGACGCTATCCGACAGGGCGAACTTCCAGTCGCCGTTCCAAGCGCTACGCTCACGCGCCTGCCCCCCTACCGGGGAACAGGCGGTGAACAATAGACTTAAAAGCCACACGAGTGGCATCATCAGTGGTTCAATCAGTGGTCTTACTCGTCGATTCATCAGTGGTATCATTAGTGATTATATTGTTTAATTGATGCTACCCGGTTGTAGAGACGGGGCACGCCCCGTCTCAGCACAGACGGATAGGTATTATTAAAGTTACCATTTAGAGGGGTTGAGACGGGGCGTGCCCCATCTCTACAACTAGCGGTTTACCTTGGTAAGAGATTGTCACCTCTTTGCCCACGGGGTTCTCCGGGGTGATGAAGCATACCGTGATCGGACGCTCGCGGATCATGCCCGGATAGTCGCCCTCCCGCTCGCCGATCGACAAGGTATGGTTGGCCTCGTCGTAAGTGAACGGGATGGTGGCGAAGTTTCCTTTCTCGTAATCATAGGTCACGCCGTTATCCTCATACAAGGTGAACGAGCCGTCCGCCCCGGTGTAGACATATACGGTCAGGTCTTTCTGCTCCTCTTTCGTGGACTGGATCACCTTTCCGGTCGGTACGATAGAGCCGGCCCGCACGAACAGGGGCATACGCTCGTAAGGAGCGCCTACGCTCATCGTCGTGCCACCTTGCACAGGCTTACCATTGTAGAAATCGTACCAGATGCCCGCCGGGAAATACACCTCACGGCTCCGGGCCTCATACGTATACACCGGGCAGGCCATGAAGGAGGGGCCAAACATGAATTGGTCGTCTATATCGTAAGTCTTCTTGTCATCGGCGTAATCCATCACCAGGGCACGCATCAGCGTATAATCCTCGAAATAGGTCTTCGAAGCCAGGCTATAGATATACGGCATCAGTTGATAGCGCAACTCGGTGTAATACTTCATCGATTGATACGTAGGCGTTCCCTCCGGGGCGATATTATAGATCTCGCGGCAGGGATATTGCCCGTGGCTGCGGAACAACGGGCAGAAAGCCCCGAACTGGTACCAGCGGTTGTTCAGCTCCCGCCATTCCTTCAAATCCTCGCTACCCTCCTTGGCGGCCATATAACGGTTCTCCACGCTGAAGCCGCCGATGTCCATCGTCCAGTAAGGAATGCCGGACAGGGCGAAGTTCAAGCCGGCGCTGATCTGCGCCTTCATATCCTCCCAGCGCGTACCGATATCGCCACTCCATGTAGCGGTAGAGTAACGCTGCTGGCCGGCGAAACCGGAGCGGGTCAAGAGGAATACACGGTCGTCCGGGTTCACGCCCCGCTGCCCGTCGTAGATCGCCTCGGCGTTCTCCAAGGCATAGGCGTTGAAGTATTTCGTAGACGGGCCCAGGTAAGTCGGTCCGCAAAGCGTCTTCCGATATTCGATATCCGTATTATCCTGTACGTTCGGCTCGGAAGCGTCCATCCACCAAGCGTCGATGCCCAAGGAATACAAGTGCTCGTTCATCTGCTTCCAGAAAAGCTTGCGGGCCTCCGGGTTGTACGCGTCGTAGAAGGAGCCGATATAGCCCGGGTAGATCCAGTCGCGGATGCTGTCCTTGATCGCCTGCTGATACATGGCGCCCATAGCGTCCAATTCCTTATAATGCTCGGTTGTCTGATAGAACTTCGGCCATACGGAGATCATGATGCGGGCATCCTTGTCGTGGATCTCCTGGATCATGCCTTTCGGGTCCGGGAAACGTTTCTTGTCGAACTCGTGGCTACCCCACGCGTCTACCGGCCAATAGCTCCAGTCCTGCACGATCACGTCCAAGGGAACCTGCCGGCGGCGGTACTCGCCCAAGGCGGTCAGTAACTCCTCTTGCGTATGATAACGCTCCCGGCTCAGCCAGAATCCCATCGCCCATTTCGGCATGATCTGGCTCTTGCCCGTAACCGTGCGGTAACCGCCGATCACCTTGTCCATAGATCGCTCTCCGTTGATGAAATAGTAATCGATGTCATCCCCCATCTCCGACCAGAACGCCAACTGCTCCCGCTCCTCATCCGGTAGCGGGGAGAGTACCTTCAAGCCGATATAAGAGACATCGCCATCCGGCAGCCACTCCACGCGGATCGGGTAACGCTTGCCCTTTTCCAGACGGGCCGTGGCCTTGTAGTCATTCGGGTTCCAGGCCGCCCGCCAACGTTCGGGGATGATCTCCTCGTCGCCCACGAACACCTTGGTATAGCCGGCGTAATGTAGTTTGAAATGATACGTGCCGGTCTCCTTTGCCTCGATCTCGCCCTCCCAAGTGGCGGAAGCTGTCGGCTTCGGGAAGTCCGCCGGCAGGCTCTTGATGGTCTTCAGGTTCTCGTAATCCACCTTATCCTCATCCCGCCGGATTAAAACGGAAGTCTTTGTCTTATCCTTATAATAGGTGGCGGTCAACGCCCCTACCTTCCCGTCTTTCCCGTATAGGCCGAAGACATCGCCCAGATCGGCGTACGGACGCTTGTCGCCGAAACGGCTCAAGGAATAGTTGTGCCAGAGCACGCCGTAGCCTTTCGAGGAGACGATAAAGGGTACGCTCACCTTCGTGTTATATTGGAAAAGCTCCTCGTTCTTGCCTTTGTAGTTGAACTCATCGCTCTGATGCTGCCCCAGGCCGTAAAGCCCTTCGCCGTCCTCGCTCTCGAATACCTGGCGCAAGGTATAGCCCGGGGTTCCTTCCACCTCGATGGGCGTAAACTCCTTACCGCCGTTTGTCTTCTCCCGAAGGATCGTGCGTCCGCTAGCGTCGGCAAAGCGAACCTCTCCGGTCTCCCGTGAAAGGCGAGCCTGCGTGGTTTGCGTACTTACGATGATCGTATCCCCCGAGGTCGTTATCTCGAACGATGGGGCGGGCAACGATCTCGTGTCCTTAATCAAGTTCACTTGGTTGGAAAACGTACCATCCGGAGAAGCGATCACCCGGATAATATCATCAGAGATTACTTCCAGCTTGACAGCCTTCGCCTGTCCGGAACGAATATCGGCTACCAAGCCATTCTCTACCTTCCGGTAAGCGGGATCAGTCATACAGGAAGTCAGCAGGGAAAGCCCCAGCGTGAATACCGCGATGTGTTGTTTCATGTTCTATCGATTCTTTAATTTCTGGTTCTTCATTTGTTGGCAAAAGTAAAGGGTTCATGGCGAACAAGAAGCCATAAATGTTTTGAGTTACGGGGGGAACCGTAAAAGGCAGGGGGGAAGAATGTTTATTTCGAGGGGATATTTTGTTACCGCAGGCAAAAAGCGCCAAGGCACGATACTTATGCGACCGGAAATGGTTATATTCGCGTAAGCTGTCCGGCGAGAGTCGATGGATAACGATTAAAACAAGAAGTATCATGGCAATGAAACAAATCCCATACGGGCTGACGGATTTTGAGAGAATCCGGCTATCCAATTATTATTACGTAGACAAAACACGTTATATAGCGGAAGTAGAGAAAAGCGCTAGCTTCTTCTTCCTGATCCGCCCACGTCGCTTTGGGAAGTCGCTGTTCCTGAACGTCCTGAGATGGTATTACGATATCAACCGTAAAGACCGTTTCCAAGAACTGTTCGGCGACCTGTATATCGGCTCCCATCCGACGGAGGAACAAGGGAAGTACCTGGTGCTCGGCTTCAACTTCGCCGGAGTGAATCCCGATCCGGATCAATTGCTACGCTCGTTCAACAGCCATTGCGCCGCCCGTTTCCGGGAGTTCGCCTATTCCTACGAATCCTTCTTTAGCCCAGACTTCCCGGAAGAACTGGAAAGACGGGAAAACGCCGACGATAAGCTGAACTACCTCATTGGTGAAGCCAAGCGATTCGATCTCCCCATCTACCTATTCATCGATGAGTACGACAATTTCACGAATGCGATACTCGCCAATATGGGTGATAAGCATTACCGGGCGTTGACACATGGTACCGGTTTCTTCAGATACTTCTTCAACAAGCTGAAAGAGGGCGCTACGGGCGAAGGCCCCATCAAGCGCATGTTCATCACGGGCGTATCCCCCGTCACGATGGACGACGTGACAAGCGGATTCAATATCGGATCCAACATGAGCACACACCCCTCATTCAACGGCATCATCGGGTTCAGCGAGGAGGAGGTTCGCAAGATGCTTACTTACTATAAAGAAGAGACGGGATTCGAGGATGAGGTGGATGACCTGCTGGATATCATGAAACCTTGGTATGACAACTATTGCTTCTCCAACGGTTGCCAGAATGAGCCAATGTACAACTCCGACATGGCGCTTTACTTCGTCTTCCATTACCTGCTCGTGCATCACGCGCCGGAGAACATGATCGACAACAACGTACGCACCGATTATAACAAGCTCCGCCACCTGATCCGGGTAGACAAGCAATTCGGGATGAACGCCTCCATCATCCAAGAGATCATCAATAACGGCGAGACAACGGCTGTGATCAAGACGGCCTTCCCCGCCGAGGAACTGACGAGGCCGGATAACTTCAAGAGCCTGCTCTATTACTTCGGGCTGTTGACCATAAAGGGCATGCGAAGGGGTGATACCCTGCTTGGAATCCCCAACCTGACCGTCAGGGAACAACTCTATTCCTACCTTATCTCCGCTTATCAAGAGGCCGATATGTTCAACCTGCAACTCTACGAGCTTCACGAGCTGGTGAAGAGCATGGCTTACGACGGCGACTGGAAACCCGTATTCGAGTATTTCTCCGCCGAGCTGAAACGGCAAAGCGCCATCCGCGAGTTCATCGAGGGAGAGGCGCACGTGAAAGGATTCTTGCTTGCCTACCTTGGCATGATGCGAGCCTACATCATCTTCCCGGAGTATGAGGCGGGCAAAGGCTACGCCGACTTCTACATGATGCCGGACCTGCTGCACCAGCCGGAGATCGCCTACAGCTACATCGTGGAGGTGAAGTACGCCAAGCGTGATGCCACGCAAACGGAGATCGACGCGTTGAACGCAGAGGCCGCCCTCCAGCTAAAGCGTTACGCCGACGACCCGAAGGTACACCAGACCAAAGGCGAGACCCAGCTACTTCTCGTTACCCTTGTTTTCAAGGGGTGGGAGCTTGCGGTTTGCGACGCGTGTCCGGATAATCGGAAGGAAGGACCCCAAACTCATCCTTAAAGTATTTCCGGAATAGCTTCACATCATTGAAACCGCACTCCAAGGCGACCTCATTCACCCGCATCTGGCTCTTCTCCAACAACTGCGCCGCATGCTTCAGGCGAACCGCACGGATCAACTCCACCGGGGTCTTGCCGGTGATGGAAAGACATTTCTTGTAGAAGTTCACACGGCTCATGCCCATCTCCCGGCTCAGCCGCTCCACGGATAGCTCCGGGTTGACGATCTGCTCCTCGATATAGGCGATGGCCTTACGCATCAACTCCTCATCCATGGAGCTGGCTTGTACCTCCGTCAAGGCGATACCCATGGTAGACGACTGCATAAAGGCCTTTTGCATCTTCTTCTTCATCTCGATCAAATGTCGCACCTTCAGGAGAAGCATCTCCATATTGAAGGGCTTGCCGATATAATCGTCGGCACCGGCTTCCAAGCCGACCAGCTGGCTGTCTTTGGCGGACTTCGCCGTGAGCAGGATTACCGGGATATGGGATGTCCGGATGTCTCCCTTTATCCGGCGGCACAGGGTGATACCGTCGGTGATAGGCATCATCACGTCGCTGATCACCATATCCGGCAGTTCCTCCGGGATAATCTTCCACGCATCTTCCCCATCCGCCGCCGTACGTACCGAATAAGCGCTACTCAAGCTTAACTTCATAAACTCCCGGAAGTCCGCGTTATCATCCACCACCAGCAAGGTAGGGCTGCCCTCCGGAGAGGCATCCTTTTCGACCACCTCCGTATTTTCCTCAACCGGAGACAACGGATGATCCCCTTCCGCACTCCCTTCCGGAGCCGAGATGATATCTTGGCTATCCGGGGGAATCACCGGTAGCGTAACCGTAAACGTACTGCCCGCTCCCGGCTCGCTTTTCACGCTTATCTCGCCATGATGCATCCGCACGAACTCCCGGCATAGATGCAGACCGATACCCGTACCTACCACGGGATTGCCCTCGCCCGGGGAAGTCACCTGATAAAAGCGGTCGAACACGGCCCCTAGCTGATCCGCCGGGATGCCGATACCGCTATCCGACACCTCGATGACCAGCCCGTTCTGCCCCTCCTCCTCCGGCCGCAAGCTAAGCGTCACCGAGATAGTTCCTCCCTCCGGCGTAAACTTAAACGCGTTGCTCAGTAGGTTGGAGACGATCTTGAAGACCTTATCCGTATCAAACTTCATCGGGAGGGAGGTGAAGACCGAGGAGAAAGAGAAATGAATCCGCTTTTGCTCCGAGAGCTCCTTGAAGGAATAAGCCACGTCGCGCACGAACGGGACGATATTGCCGGTAGACAACACCAAGCTATCCCCTTGCACATCGATCTTGCGGAAGTCCAATAGCTGGTTCACCAACTTAAGCAACCGGTCGGCGTTGCGGTAGATCAGCCTCAATATTTGCTGGGATTCCGGGTCTTTCTCCATTTTCATCAACTTCTCCAAGGGAGTCATGATCAATGTAAGCGGCGTGCGAAACTCATGGCTTACGTTCGTGAAGAAACGGAGCTTCATCTCGTCCACCTCGTGCTGCTGGCGCACGGTAGCCCGTTCTTGCTCCTCCTCCAACTTCTTTTGCTGGATACGGAAGATAAAACGTATCACGCCATACGCTAATAATATACCGGCTATGATATACAACGCGATCGCCCATCCGGTAGCCCAGAAGGGGGGCAGGATCGTGATCTGCAAACTCGTGATCTCCTTGCTCCAGATCCGGTCGTTGTTCATCGCCTTCACCTTGAAAGTGTAGGTCCCCGGATTCAGGTTCGTATAGGTAATACGGCGTTCCAAGGCACTTACGGTAGTCCATTCCGAGTCGAAGCCCTCCATCTTGAAAGCGTACTTATTCTTCAAGGGAAGGAAATAGCAACAAGAGGAGATGGTGAAGGTAAAATTACGCTCCGTATAATTCAGCCTCAATTGCTTGGTAGAGGTGATGTCCCTATCCAAGATCACATGCCCGTCATACGCCTCTCTCGCCGTTATCGGGACGTTATTCACCAGCAAGCCGGAAATCACCGCGGGCGGGGCATAGCTATTATAACGTATCCGGGCAGGATCAACAAAGGTAAGGCCGTTCGTCCCGCCAAACGCCAGCTCGCCCGTTTCCAGTCCGCAAGTGCTATTCACGTTGAACACACGCCCTTGCACGCCCTCGTTCTCATCATAGCCATTCCAATCGAAGGTATAAAGGCCCTCCGCGTCGCGGTTCGGGACGATGTTCAGCAGGCCGTTCTTCGTCCCCACCCAAACCGTATGATATTTATCCTCTAGGATAGACATGATATTGTTATCCGGTAATCCGGAAGAATGGTTCAACTGATACATCTTATCATTCGACCTATCATATATATGTAGCCCATGATTGCTCCCGATCCATACCAATTGGCGGCTATCACAAAACACCACGTTGATGATCTGGTCCTCAAACACGGAACGCCCGTCCCTCGTGCCGTTGAAAGAAGAGACCGTGCCCGTCTCCGGGTCGATCCAATTCACGCCCAAGGAGGTACCAACGACAATATTCCCCTGCTCATCCCCGGAAAGGCTATATACGATATCCGAGTTAATCGCGTTCTCCTTATCCCCCATGCGGTAATACGTCCATTTCCCGGTAGACTGATCCAAGCAATCCAGCCCGCCTTCCAACGTACCGATCCACAAACGATTCTTGGCATCGGCATACAAACTATACACGTTGTTGTTGGACAAGCCGTCCTTACTGCCCGGGACATCCCGGTAATGCTTGAAGCGCTTCCCGTCAAAGCAGGTCAGCCCCTCCATATAAGTACCCAGCCATAACTTGCCCTCCAGGTCTTTCGCCATACTAATCACGACATCGCCGGAGATAGCGTTCTCGCTTTCCCGTCCCGCCCGGTAGCGGACATACTTCTCCGTTTCCCGATCGTAACGCAACAAGCCGTTTCCGCTCGTGCCGATCCACAGGTCTCCCTCCTCATCCTCTACGATACAATTAAAGTCATTATTAAAGACATCCCGCATCAACTCCAAGGGATACCGGATGGTCTGGAACTTGAAAATGCTCTCATGATAATAGTTGATACCGTTCTTATACGTGCCGGCCCACATGATCCCCGTATCATCCCGATACAAGCAAACCACGCTATTCTGGCTCAAGCTCGTCGGGTTAAACGGGTTATTCCGTATATAACGCATCCGGTCCAAGCGTTTATCCAAGATATTGATACCGCCATGATCGGTAGCGATCCAGATATTTCCGTTCATATCCTCCGCCACGTCACGTACCATGATAGACGATAAGGCTACCGGGGTATCAGTCGTATACCGCTTCCACTCCTTACTCTTGGGATTGAGGCGAAAGAGCCCCTCGCTATGCCCGGGATTGAAGAAGAACCACAGCTCCCCATCACTATCGGCAACTACATAAAACAGTTGGGCATCGGCGTATGGAACCAGGTACTCATCCCGGTAGACCGCCTCCCCGGAAGCCTTGTCGATCCCCACTACCACCCCCGAGGTATGGACTACATACAGGCGATCGCCCACGTCGCCCATGGCGCAAACCCGGCCATCCTCCTTAGACAGCGGATACGGATAGATCTTTCCCCTCTCCGGATCGTAACGGCAAAACTCATTGGTATAGGTGGCGAAATAGAGTCGTTTATCCTTATCTACGAATATCTTAGCCGGCGGATTCTCCAGACGCAAGCTATCCAGCAGCTCCTCCTCCGGAACAAAACGATCGTTGCCAGGCTCATATACACAGAGTTGGTTCGTGTTATAGGTAATCCAGATACGCCTATCGGCGGTCTCTTGAAGCTCCGAGACGTGCTCCTCCCTAAAAGGCAACCTACTTCCCTCGTATTTATAATGCTTAAACTCATACCCGTCGAAACGGTTCACGCCCGAAGTGGTGCCGAACCACATAAACCCCTTCCGGTCTTTCAACATACAAGTGATCTCATTGGAAGACAAACCGTCTTGTACCCCCAGACGATTGAAAAGAATATCTTCCGCCGCGAGTCCATGTCCTGATATCCAAGAAGACAGGACGATTAAGAGAAAAAGTAGTGCTTTCGTTTTCATGGTACGCAAATATAGATACTTTCAAGGAAAAAGGCTATAACTTATGCCCTACTTTCGAAACTTCCACCACGATAAAAGCCAAGCCCCTACCTTCCGATATAAACCGGACAGGCAGGGGCCCCTCTTCTCATTACGTATAATCACTTCAATTATTGAGCGATATAATCCGTATGATCGTTTCCTACTTTCTCGATTTAAACGTTAATACCCCTCATTTTGTTTCAGATTATTATTCAATGAGATCTCGCTGTCCGGAATTGGGAGAACGTTATCTTTCTTTACATTATATCCATCCGGGAACTTCGTTTCCAGCTTTTCACCCAAGGCACCATACACCTCGCAAGGATAATAATCAGAACCCGCGTTCCAACGCTTGATATCATCCCAAAACTGGCCTTCCAAAGCTAACTCTATCCGGCGCTCATGACGCAAGGCTTTCCGGGCCTCCGTCTGGCTCATTCCCTGCTTTAGCAAAGGCATCTTCACGTCGGTACGCTCCGTACGGATACGGTTCACCAAGGCGATCGCCCCATTAATGTCCTTGTTCAACTCGATCATGGCCTCCGCCCGGCACAATAAGACATCGCCATAACGCAAGATCATGAAATCCAGCGGAGATTGGTTACCCACCACTTGCATCGTCTCAATCGTATATTTACGGATAGCGAAAGCTACCTTCTGCCCCGTATGGTTCTTGATCTCCGTAGGATACAATTGTCCCTGGAAATAAGCACCCGGACGCAAGACCGTGAAATCCAGACGAGGATCCCTGTTCGCGTACGGATTATTCTTGTCCACGGGCGAGCCGTCCAAGGTCTCATACTCATCCACCAGCAATTGGGTAGGAGCCACGGAATTAGAGCCATCGATGCCATATTTCAAGTTCTGCGGTTGCCAATAACGGTCAAAGACACTACCTTGCTTAAACACGCCGTCCATAAAACTCAAGGCAAACAAGGTCTCATCGTTTCCCTCATTCTCGTATTGGAACAAGCCTTGATACGAAGGGTACAACTTATATTTACCCAACTGGTCAATCTTATCGCAATACTCCAACACCTTCTCCCAATCGGAGGTGTACATATACGTCTTCATCTTCATACCCAAAGCGGAGCCTAGCGTAGCGCGGCCATCGTCCGAGGCATCCTTTGGCAATCGCTTGATCGCCTCGTCATAATCCAAGCGAACCTGATTCCAGATATCTTCCGCGGAAGCCCGGCTCAACGAGCGACCCTCTTCCGGCGAGATCGTTTTCAAGATCAAAGGGACACCGCCATAGGAGCGAACCAACACGTCATAAAACAAAGCTCTCAAGAAATAGACCTCACCCAGCATCACTTCCTTGGCGGCGGCATCCATATTCGGGACAGACTCTATATGCTCCAAGAAATAATTGGCGCGGTAAACACCTTGGAAACAATATTTCCAACGATTGGATACGATACCTCCGATACCAGAGGTTATCGTACCGTTTCCCACTTGTTTCTGTTTGCCTTCCCAATGCGCCCATTGATAAGCGTTAGGCGTACATGCGTCGTAGCCACCGCCATACCCATATACATAATTATTCCTCAACACGCTATATATGCCATTCAGCGCCAACGTCGCATCCTCGGTGCTTGTCCAGAAAATCTCATCCGTGATCTTATCATCCGGATTTATATCCAAATAGCTCTCGCAAGAGCTGAAACTTATCATAGCCGCAGAAAATATCGCTACTATTATCTTCTTCATAATCATATCACATTAACAGGTTACACATTAAAAACTCAAATTCAATCCCAACGAGAATACACGAGGTATCGGATAATGGTAGTCACCCCGCTCAAACGAATCACGTTCCGGGTCAAAACCCTCATATTTACTACTTACAATGGTAAACACATCCGTCGCGTTTAAATACACATATAGCTTCTGCAAGAACATTTTCTGAGCGATCGCTTTGGGCACCTCGTATCCTACCTGGATATTCTTCATCTTAAACCAAGACATATTACAAGACCAGAAAGAAGATTCCTGACGATGCCAGTCCGCGTCAAGGGTTATCATCGGAATCTCATTATTCGGGTTCTCCGGAGTCCAGGCATTCTCCCATTTCTTCGTGATCGTACCACCGGATACACCCAATGGTATGGTCCAATCGTTCCTGAAGTAACCATGCACACCCGCGATACCCGAGAATTGCATATTCAAATCGAATCCTTTCCATGATAAGCTAGCGTTCAGTCCATACGTGAACTTTGGGATCGTGTTACCAATCTCCTCTTTATCTTGGTAATCCAGTTTACCATCACCATTCACATCTTTATAGCGGATATATCCGGCTTTCGGCGTAAAGCTATTGTTCTTCATATGATCGGCAGCCTCCGCGTCCGTCTGGTAAATTCCCTCTTGGGTAAATCCGTATAGCGTCTTATAAGAATATCCCTCACGAATCAAGAACAACTGATCCGGCGACTTTCCTCCGCGGAATTTAGTCACCTCATTATTCACATAGGTTAAATTAGCGCCTATACTATAAGAGAAACCGGAAGCCTTGTTCTGATCCTGCCAGTTCAAGCTCAGCTCGAAACCCGCGTTTTTCATTTCACCTACGTTCTCGAAAGGAGCCTTCATGTCGCCCAAAACGGTTGGAATTGGTAATTGCACGATAATATCCGTTGTCAAACGTCGGAAATAATCAGCCTCGATGTTTAAACGATTGTTTAGGAATCCCAGATCCAGACCGATATCCGTAGAAGTAGTCGTTTCCCACGTGATGCCCGGATCCACTAATCCCGTGATAGCGGCTCCCGGAGCCAATGTATTGCTGAAGTTATAGCTATTCTCGTAATCCTGCGTGATAACAGTCAGGTAAGGGAAATAATCCGCGTTGCTCTCACTACCGATATTCTGGTTTCCTAGCTTACCCCAAGACGCACGGATCTTCAAATTATCGAAGATGCCCAAGTTCTTGATAAAACTCTCCTCGCCTAAACGCCAACCTGCCGAGAACGACGGGAATACTCCCCAACGATGTCCTTTTGCGAAACGGGAAGAACCATCAGCACGTAGATTAATCTCTGCCAGGTATTTGCCATACAACGCATAATTGACACGGCCAAACCAAGACAACATACGCCACTGGAATTTATTACCGTCGGCAAACGGGTTCTTCGTACCGGATACAACCTCGTGCAATTCACTCTTGGATGGATCGGTAGTCTGCGCTTTCGTATAGCGGCGGGTCATAGATTCCTGTTGGTATCCCAGTAATACGCCCAAGTCGTGTATATCATTGAACGTCTTGTTATAATTCAAGTTCGCGAAGAAAGTGGAATAGAACTCATCCGTCGTGGTACGTGAGATCTGCAGGGTAGACGGATAATCCAGCGGTTTCGTAGGATTAGACTTATCCAAGTCCGTGTAGCACGTAGCCAACTGATTATAATTATCAATATTCTTATGCCAATATTGACCACTATATTGTCCACTCAACGTCAAGCCCTCCATCAACCGGATGGTCGCGTAGACGTTACCTTTCATGAAGTTCGTTATCATCTCATTCTTGCCATTATACAAGTCGGGGAAGGGGTTACGGGTATCCACGATAGGAAGCCCCGCTTTCGGGCCAGACAGATACAAAGCCTGCGTGCCACCATACGTCTTGCCATCTTGCAAATAAGGCGTAGAGAACGGATGTCCGTTAGACATCATATAAAAGACACGCTCGATACCCGATTCATAATCATTATCATAATCCACGAACGCCTGGTTAGAGACCTTACGCATCACACGGCCACGGCCACCCAGCGTCAACCAGTCGGCCACTTTCGCCTCGGAATTGATAGAAAGGTTATAACGCTCGGAATCCGTATTCTTTATAATACCGTTATTCTTCAGATATCCCATGGAGACATAACTATTCGACTTCGCGCCACCGAATGTAGCGGATAAATTATGCTGTGTCGTAAATGAGTTGCGGAATACCTCATCAAAATAGTTCGTGCTCGGACACTTATAAGGATCATTACCCGACGCGAATGCGTCGATCACCTCTTGCGGGAATAAAGGATCGCCCCCCTCGTTCGTAACAGCCTTGTTCCATAATCGCATATAAGTGGGGCTATCCGTGATCAAATCATATCGGCGACCTAATTGCTGCACGCCAAAATAGCCATTGTAATTTATAGAAACCTTCTCGCCCTCACCTTTCTTGGTCTCGATCAATACGACACCATTCGCGGCCCGTGAACCATAGATAGCGGCAGAAGCGGCATCTTTCAGCACTGTCATAGAAGCGATATCACTCGGATTCACATCAGACATACGCCCCTCCACGCCATCGATCAATATCAACGGATCCGTATTGTTCAACGTACCATAGCCACGGATACGGATCGTCGCTCCGTCCGAACCCGGAGCACCGGAGTTCTGGCTCGCCCATACACCGGATATTTTTCCGGACAAAGCTTGTGACGGATCTGTAATAGGCCGATTCTCTAATTCCTGGGCATATTTCACGGTAGAGACCGATCCGGTAAGATTCGCCTTTTTCTGCACACCATAACCTACGACCACCACCTCGTCCAACTTCTGGGTATCTTCCTTCAAGATCGCGTTTATAACGGTCTGCCCGCTAACGTTGACCACCTGTTCCGTATAGCCGATGTACGAAATGACCAATACGGCGTTGCCCGGTACATTCGACAAAGTAAACCGACCATCCATATCAGTAATCGTACCATTCGTCGTACCTTTCACCATAACATTCGCCCCTATAATCGGCTCACCGTTCGTATCGGTTATCACACCCGAGATATCACGAGATTGCTGCGGCGCTACAGCGGCTACAATAGATTCCTTTTTCGCGGTCAATACGATATGGCGTTCCTTGATCGCATAATTCACCCCGGCATTCTTTGATAGAAGATCCAAGATCTCCCGGAGTGTACCATTTTTTTTGTTTATTGAGACCTTCTCGTTCTTGTTTATATCATCCTGATGATAGAAAAACAAGAATTCCGATTGGTTCTCGATCTCTTTCAATACATTCTCCAACCGCTCGTTTTTCACGGATATGGAGATATTCGCGGTTTGTGCGGACGTGGAAGCTATCGAGGATGATAGACTGACCGCTAATAACAAAACGATTAACTTCATGATTTTTATAGTCCTTCTAACGGTTCTAAAAGTAACTACAGACAGTATTTTCATGCATTTTAGATTATTAGGATTAAACACTCATTCCATTTATTGGAAATTTAATTTTGACGCATATAAACAACCTGGGGAAGATCTTAATCTCGTATCTTCCACCCTGAAAAATCTAAGGCTAACTTGTATTCATAATCCACTCTCTTTTTAAGGTTACTACTTGTCACTCCCATAGAGTGACTTTATGCTCATCTATCTCATATTTAATCGGTATTGATAAGTTTATAATCTCCATGATGTTCTTCGGACTCTGACCTCGATAGAAGGTCCCGGTAAATATCTGCTTATTCAACCGCTCAGACTTCACGCTAAAATCAATTCCGTATACATGCCCCAAACGATACAAGATCGCTTCCAGCGTTTGTTCGGGGAAATAATAATACCCGCTCGTCCATGAGATAAATTGATTCGCATCTACCCGCGTAATAGAGGCCGCATGCGTACATCGGTTATACACGAACTGGTGGTCGGGTTTCAAGAACATGGGCTTTGACAAATCTAGCGTAGTCAATTTCACGCATCCTTCCTGCAACGTCGTGATAAACAAGGAATCCTTTGGATAGGCCATCACATTAAACTTCGTACCCAACGCCTCTATATCCTGACCTTTCACCTTCACGATAAACGGTTTATCTTTCTCCTTGGCCACCTCAAAATAGGCTTCTCCCTCTAAATAAACAACCCGATCCTTATCTCCGTAATGAGCATCGCAATAGAAATTAGTCTTCGACCCAAGGCTCACCCGGCTTCCATCCGGCAAGATAGCGACATCGGCCTCCAAGCCGTTACCTCCCACATAACGTATGGGCAGAGATTCCGAGCGATTGCCCAGAACCGGGAATAAAGATGAGGTGAGAATAACCGTTATAACAGCAACAGCCACATATTTGCCCCAACTTCTCCATATCCGATGAGCATACGAGCCCGAGGATTCCCGCTTACGGACCAGACGTTCCCAACTCACGGGTCAGCGGATTTTCCCGGTTGGCAAGCTTTCTTTTAAGCGTATAGCATAGCCAGCCTAAACATGAAGAATTTCACATCAGACACCCCTCTTAACTGGCTTCGAAAAGCTTTGATTTTAGCATT
>JAQVCX010000165.1 GCA_028689545.1 Parabacteroides sp. | reverse complement strand
TACTTCAACGACATGAACGCCGACCTACAGGCGGACGTGATCGCACGGACGGAACAGGTTGAATTGTAAATCAAAAATCAAAATGCTGCTATTTGATATCAAAAGATACGCCATCAACGACGGGCCAGGCATCCGTGTCACGATCTTCATGAAGGGATGCCCGCTGTCGTGTGTATGGTGCCATAACCCGGAAGGCATATCGCCCCGGGCGGAGAAATTGTATACGAGGAAGAAGTGCATCGGTTGCGGGGCCTGCGTGAAAGCCTGTCCCGCCGGGGCGTTGACCTTGACGGAGGAGGCGGGCATCGTCACGGATCGCTCCCTGTGCCAGACGTGTGGTAAATGTACGGAGGTTTGCCCCACCTTGGCGATGGAGATGTCCGGTCGTGAGTATTCTATGGATGAGGTCATGCGTGAGATCGAGAAGGAGACGCTCTTCATGGATCGCTCCGAGGGAGGCGTTACCTTCTGCGGCGGAGAGCCGTTGGCGCGTCCGTCGGACTTGATCGCCCTGCTGGATCGCTGCGGAGAGCTGGGCATCCATCGGGCGGTGGATACGACCTTGTTCGCCTCGCCGGATACCGTCCGGAAGGTAATGGAGCGCACGGATCTTTTTCTGGTGGACTTGAAGCATATGGATTCCGGCGTTCATCGTCGTTTCACGGGTGTCCCGAACGAGCCTATCCTCTCCAACCTCCGGATGATCGCCGAGGCGGGCAAGGACTTCCTCATCCGCATCCCCTTGATCGAGGGAGTCAACGCCGGCGAGGAGAATATCGCCCGTTCCGCCACCTTCCTGGCCTCCTTGCCGTGGCAGCGGAAAGTCGTCAACCTCCTCCCATACCACGACATCGGAAAAGGCAAGCACGATAAACGAGGAACCCCCTACAACCCCGAGCACCTCCCGCTATCCACCCCTTCCGAGGCAGTCCAGCAAAGGTGTATCGATCAATTCGCCTCTTGTGGGATAACGGCGTTGATCGGAGGATAGTTCTCTTTGGGAACTATTCTTCTTTCAATAATTGGTTGATTGTATGAATGAATAATTCGGCTTGCGGATATAAGTTATCCAACATTTCCTTATCACAATAAACAAAATCGTCATAATCTCCACTATGCCTCTTTTCAAATAAAGTCGAGAATATTTTACCGATTTTTATGGAGAGCTTTCCGGTTGAGATAAAATGTAGCCCAAGCATAGTCTTAACACCGTTATGCGTTTGTGGTTGGTGATCATATTTTAATAAAAGGGAAACCGCCGCGTAATAACAGGCATAATAGAGGCGATTCACGGCAGCGTTATAGAACGACTCACGCATCATCACTTGAGCTTCTTTCAATGTCTCATAAGCTCGTTGGATTCGATAGTTAATCAATGCGTTCTTGCTTTCTTCATCTAGGATCTCTTTCATAATACAATACCTTCGTTTACAACGTTAATATAGAAAGGGGTTTTAAAGGGACGGTTTTCCCAGAGTTTCTTTAACATGACGATAGGGCTGATATTTACACCTGTCTTTAGTTCCAGCTCATACAAGGGTAAAGTGATTTCTTCCTCCCGCTCCAAAGTCATTCTCTCTCCGTCTACCAAGATGAGCAAGTCGATATCGCTGTCAATCCGAGCGTCTCCACGTGCTTCCGAACCGAATAAGATAGTTTGTGCCGTAGGAGCTATCCGGCGCATGATATCTTTTATCTGATCTATAATTTCTGTTCGTTTCATTTTTTCTGTTCATTAAATGACTACTGTTGTGAGACAAAGATAATTATTTTTCTGCTTATTACCATTTCTTCCTATATTTCGTAGGCGATATCCCGGCGTGTTGCTTGAAGTATTTGCCGAAGAAGGATTGGTTGGCGAAGTTTAGCCGGTCCGAGATCTCTTGGATGGAAAGGGGGGAGGAGGACAATAACGCCTTCGCCTCCAAGATAACGTAGTTGTCGATCCATTCTCCGGCCGTACGGTTGCTCACGTTCTTAACCAAAAGAGATAAATACTTGGGAGTGATACATAATTTCCCGGCGTAGAAAGTCACCGACCGTTCCCGCTTATAATGCGAGGCGAGCGTTTGTATGAACGTCGCGAACAACTCCTCTTGCCGGCTCTTCTTCACCTCGATCGGCATATGGTTCTTAAACATGCCATAAACCTCGTGGAATACCGCCAGCAACAAGCTTTGGGCGATCTCTTTCCGGCAAGGATGCCCTTTCGCCCTCACTTTCTTCCAGAGGAAAGAGTGATATTCCTTGATGCAATCTATCTCCTCGGCGTTCAACTCCGTCACCGGATGCTCCTTGATGTAGAAGAACGCCGGCAAGGTATTTTGTATATGAAGAAGGATCTCCTCCACGAAATCCTTGGAGATGACGATGAAGATCCCGGTCACGTCCTCGCTACGTTCCACGTGCTGGATGATCTGATCGGGCAAGGACAATACGAGATGGTTCTCGCCCACGACATATTCCTCCATATTGATCCGTATACGAAGGAAGCCTCTCGTGCAAAGCGCGAATACGGCGGCACCTATTCGCATGGGATGATCGAACTGGGGGATATCGTCGATGTTATCGAATATGGCGAAATCCTCGTCGATAAAGTCTATGCCGGGTACGTTCTCGATAAGAGAGATACAAGCTTGCGGCAAATCGGTCATGTTCATCTTTATTCTTATTTGGGCGATAAAATTAGTCAAATAATGGGATAATCCAATTGAGATATGTCAAGGAGAGACCCGATTATACGGCTTATTTGATCAAACGTACGGAATATTTACAGGCGACAGGGCGTTAATTGCTTTTTTTTCCATACATTCGCATTATTAACAAATTAAAATGAGAAGTGATGATGATGAGCTACGCCAATTATCTTTACATTGCGATCCGTGCCGCGGTAGACGCGGGCAAGTCGATCATGGATATTTATAACGATCCCGACTCAGATTTCGGGATAGAGAGAAAAGCGGACAACTCACCGCTTACGAAGGCTGATAAGGCGGCCCATCAATTGATAGCGGACGCTTTGTCCGTCACCCCGTACCCTGTGTTGAGCGAGGAGGGGAAGGAGATCCCGTTCAAGGAGCGCTCCGGCTGGGAGACGCTATGGATCGTGGACCCGCTGGATGGCACCAAGGAGTTTATCAAGAAAAACGGGGAGTTTACTGTGAACATCGCCTTGGTGGAGAAGGGCGTGCCCGTGCTAGGTGTCATCTATGTGCCTGTCCGGAAAGAGCTGTATTTCGGTTCCTCCTCGGTGGGAGCCTATAAGCTCGTGGGAATCGATAGCGACAACCAGCCCTCGATGGACGAGATGAGGCAGCGGGCGATACATTTGCCGATGGCGCTGGCGCATCAGGGTGTCGTGGTAGTGGCATCCCGTTCTCACCAGACCGAGGATACCACCGCTTTCATCGATAATCTCCGCAAGCAGGGAAAGCCCGTTACGCTAATCAGTAGCGGTAGTAGCCTGAAGATTTGTCTGGTAGCGGAAGGCTCGGCCGATATCTATCCCCGTTTCGCCCCGACGATGGAGTGGGATACCGCCGCCGGCCACGCCATCGCCAAGTCCGCTGGCTGCGATGTATATTATATCGACGGCAAGACCCCGCTACGCTATAATAAGGAAGATTTGCATAATCCGTGGTTTATAGTGAAGTAAGGGTATGATTATTGCTCGATCAGATTTGCAATCTGATTGAGCAATAATAAAAGCACGAATTACCTATCACTACAGATTGTATAGTCTATCACTTAACTACTTCTTCTTATAATAATTGTAATCCGTGATAAAGCCCTCGCAAAGCCAGTTGGCCAAGGCTTGCCGATTATTGCTGAGGATGATCCGTTGTTGGTCGTATTGATTTTGTATGTTGCCCAATTCGACGAAGACGGAGGTCGGGGTCGTGTGACGTAATACATATAAGTTACGATCGTCTACCGTACCCGAGAATCCCCGGCCCGGCTGATGATGGCTGTATTTATGCGAGAAGATGGATTTCATTGTCTTTGCCAATCGCTTACTCGCTTGCTCCTTGGGTTGATGGTAGAAAAAGACATCGGTTCTTTGATGCTTGCTCCGGCTGTCCACATGGATGAATATCGCTCTTTTATAGGCTTCTTTATCTTTCCGGCTTAAGGAATTTATCATGACGCAGCGTTGATCCAGACGGCTTACTTGGCTGAGGGGGATCGGGCTACCCATGCAAGTCTCCCGTTTGCTGTTATTGAGGAATTGTTGATCGCGTATTCCATCCCTCGCGTCTTGGATGATAATATGTACCGTGGCACCTCGCGTTAACAGATTGCGTGCCAGACGTAGCATGATGTCGTAAGCGTATTCATCCTCATGCAATTCATGGGAGCCCATTTTGCCGATCGCTCCAGGGTCCGGACCGCCATGCCCGCTGACCAGATAAAAACAAGCTCCCTTTAAATCGGAAGAGGTTACTTGATAACTGGCTAGCACCTTGCCGAATAGGGGCTGATAATTCTTCTTC
>JAQVCX010000064.1 GCA_028689545.1 Parabacteroides sp. | reverse complement strand
TACCTCGCCGCCCTTGCACACATCCGACAACTGCCTTAAGAAGCATTTGTAAATCCAAAAAGAAAAAATTATATTTGCAGAGATTTAAAAGAAATAGAAACCAGACAGAGTTTGAATTACACTCCCCGCTGGATGAGTTATGATACCGTAGGGGGCGGGCCTGTGCCCGCCCTACTTATTTAGCGTTCAACAGGTCATCATTCTTTATGCTCCTCCCCGCTTTCTTCACGCTCGCTTTTAAATCGCCAATCCGGTAGCTGATGGAGATACCAATCGCACGGCCAAATTGCCGGTTACTTTGCCGGACGGAGAAACCCGGATAGCTCTGGTTGTAACGAAGCGTCTTGTAAGGCTCCAAGAAATCCTGCGCCCGCAGCGCACAGGTCAACCTGTCTTTCAAGAAACCTTTCACGACGCTCATGCCATAGAAATAATAGCCAGACGAATCCATTCCCATCGTAGGCTCCATACGCACATAGCCTCCCGATAGCACGAAACGCCACCCATGCTTGAATTTCTGCGAGAAATCAAGAAACGCCGAGCCACAAAAGCCCGAGTTTCGCACTTCCGTATCATACATCTTATTGTCTTCCCGCGAACGAAGGTCCAAGTAATTCAATAGGCCATTCACCGATATACTCGTTTGTGTCGTAGGATTATAACTCACGTAAAGGCTTCCTCCTCCCGCCTTCACATCCACAAGATTATCGTACGTACTATGAATCACCCCGGCCGAGTCTATAAACATACATTCATCGATCACGCCATTTCCTATCGTGTACAGTAAAGAGGCTTGTATATTCAGCCTCGTGCCATTATAACTATAGGAAGCCGTAAAGCGGTGATGCTTCTCCGATACCAATCCGGGATTTCCATAAGAGACCAACGTGCCGGACACAAAAACCGTAGGATTCAGATAGTTGATACTCGGTCGCCGCAAACGTACATTATAAGCCAACCGGAATAGATTCCGATCGTTCAACCGGAAAGAAGAAGTCCATGAAGGAATCCAATCGGTTACCCGATAATCGAAATTCTCACCCTTCCCTTGGCTATAAGTCACGTCTTGCCAAGTACTTTCCATACGGAGGCCCGGATTCAGACTCCATTTCGCATACTTAAAACCATATCCGGCGTAGGCTGATAAGATGTTCTGCACGTGCCGGTAATCAACCCGGGGCTGAGACTCGGAAGGAGACCACGTATCCTCTTCCCCCTCTCTCACGTCCGAGGCGGAATGGCTTGTACTATTACGACGTATAAACTTCAATCCCCCCTCCAAAGAATGCGTATCGGTAAAGGGGTTCACGTAATCAAGCTGAACCGTGTGCTCATGCGTATAAGCGCTGCTGACCTGCCTGATATAATCGGCCTCCAACTGAGACAGGGAGACATAGCCAACCTTGTCCTTATTATGAAACAGCCTATACGTATCATCCGGGATATAATCATACTGATAAGACAGGGTAAGCATCTCGCTCTTATCGCGTCTAAACAGATGCTGATAGTCCGCCTTAACAGACGCTCCGCCCCAGTCATTATTCATATCCTTATCCTCGTTGTAAGCATAAATCAGGTTCTCGGTATCTTGCCCGAACCGGTCATAATGGTTATTCTGGGTTGTTTTGGTATTGCCTATATTCAAGTTGCCCGACAGGGAGATCAAGTTCAAGGAATCGATCTCAAGGCTACCTTCCAGCCCACCAAAGTGGGTCGGGTCTTTCACCATAATGTCTGAGAACATCGTCAACCGCTCTCCTTCCCCTTCCCCCCCCTGCTGAGAACGGACATAGTCCAACTCGTTTCTGATGGAATAATGGGTGAACGAATAATTGCCGGAAAGAGACAAACGCCCGTACTTCAAGGTAGCGAACCCTCCCACGTTCTTGAAGATATTCGTCGCCGAGGCATTCATAGTCGCGCTATATCCCTCCAGTTCCGCTCCTTTCGTAACGATATTCAAGATCCCGCTGACACCCTCCGCGTCGTAACGGGCACCGGGATCTGTTATCACCTCCACTTTCTTGATCATGCTGGCGGGAATACTGCGCAAGACCTCCTTGGGATTATTGGAGAACATATTCGAGGGACGCCCGTTCATATAAATCTTAAAACTGGATTGGCCGTTTACCTTCACGTTATCCTCGCCATCCACGGTCACGAGAGGAACTTTCCGCAACATCTCCAGCAGGGTATAGGTTCGGGAATCCGGGTCCTCGGCGATGCTGTAAGTCGTCTTATCCGCCTCTGCCTTTATCAAGGGTTTCACGGCGACAATACTTATCTCGGGCAGCTCTTCGTTCAAATACAATGAATCGGGAGAGACGAGCTGGGCAGTCAACGTAGAGTTCCAGTTTCCCACAAGACCTATCAAGGTCATCATCATCAGAAATCTTTTCATATCCGTATCCTATTAATTTGTTTTCGGGCAAAAGTAGAGGTTACCGACAACGGCAACGTAAATAATCGCCGGATAAGTAGCTGATAATTCCATGACATTTCTATGACATCCGGTCATTTAGCGGGATTTATGCCTATTTCATCCCGAATCCTATCGAAAAGGATGCTTCCCTTTTATAATATTCAGTATCTTCGAACGTTCTTTTTTATGTTAATTCTAATCCAACGAATGATGAATACACGATTATCGGCCAATCTATCCGTAATGGGTACGTTCTTAATGCTCGTCCTCTCGTTCAGCTTCGGTTTCCATAGTTATACGGAAGCCAAGAAAGCGATCGTGACAGACCTGAACCAAGCGTTGCAACAAACAATCTTACGGAACTCCCACTTATGGATGAGCCAAGACTCTATACATACCTACGCGAACCTATCCAAGCTTTTCGGTAATCCGGTATCCATAGAGAGCTATAACAGGGACTTTGCCGAGGCATTGAGCTATACGCCCGACAAGAAGAAAACAGGAATCGTGATCCACGTACTCAATAAAGAGCCTCAAACCGAAAACGCTCCCGCTAACGCGAACAAGAAACTCAACGAATATTATATCGCTAGCGATACGATTATCTGGGCATCATCCGTAGCGACCAACCCCAATTCTACCGCAGACGATATCGGGATCTCATTCCAGGGCTACGCCAATTGCTCCACGTTGGCGGTTATCGGGCTATCGGACAAATCCTTGGCCAGCCTATTCCTCGGGCTTGCCTTTTTATCCGCTACCCTACCCCTATTGCTTAAACGCTATAGAAAAGAGCTGATAATGCCTCAGTCTATCCATCCGGAGAAGATCATATCTTTCGGTAATTTAAATCTCGCTCGCGAGACCGCCTCCTTCTATAAGGAGAATGAGGAGAAACTAAAACTCACCCCTCAGCAATATGCCTTGATGGAGATGTTTTTCCTGTCGCCTACTCATTTCTTGAACCGATCCGATATTTGCGAGAGCCTATGGCCGGGAAAGATCAACGCCGACGAGACCTTGAACACCTTGATCCGGAGGCTACGCCCTTTGGTGGAGGAAAACAGTAACTTGAAAATCACGACAGACCGTGGACGGGCCTATGTGCTTGAAATAAAAAAGAGCGACCATCTCTGATCGCTCTCCCTTTTTTTATCTAGATAGAATTAATATCTTCCACCTTCTCTGTTGGAACCATAACCGCCACCTCTGTTAGAGCCATAGCCACCGCCTCTGTTAGAACCGAAACTGCCACCGCCTCTATTGTTGTTGAAACGACCACCTCTGTCGCCGCCTCTGTCCTCTCTAGGTCTGGCCTCTGTTATATTGATAACTTTGCCGTCATAGCTTGCTTGGTTTAACTCCTCGATAGCCTTCTTAGCTAGCTCATCATCGCTCAGCTCAACGAAACCGAAACCTCTTGAACGGCCAGTCTCTCTATCCATAATAACTTTTGCTGAAGTAATCTCGCCGTAATCAGCAAATAACTGTCTTAAGTCATCATCAGAGATGTTGTAACTTAAATTTGAAATGTAAAGATTCATTTTGTAAACTTTAATTAAATGGTTAATTGAGCTGAGTACGTCGACTAAAAAAGTTTACTTAACAAATCAAGTTGTGAGCAAATACTTTCTAATACAAACTTAAATCAATCTCAAATATGCTGCGAATGTAATGGTTTTATTTGAGCCTGCAACTATAAATCTCATAAACTTTGAAAAAAAAATTTCAACGTCAGAGTGAAGCCCGCCCGCCCACCTGCGTCGTGTACGTGAAAGGGCGGGTAAACCCCGCCCCTATGAGTTAAAACACAGCGACTTCCTGTCCAGAGGTATTCGCACGGATTAAATAATCGTACATCGCCTCGCAATATACCGGAGGCAAGTAGAAGCGACCCGGGTAGACAGCGCAAAGGTTGATCTTAACGGTCACTTGACGGCCCGCTGGCAGACGGTCTATATAACTATAAACACGGTCGTCATGAATATCCTGATAATTCGCCCCGGCGGTCGAGCCATCCGTAGCGGACTCATTCAAGAAGCGGGTGTTCAGTATTTCCCATCCGGCAGGGAATATCTCCGATACGACCAAATTATTATATCCACGGGCCGATGGGTTCTTCACCGTAACCACGGCGGAGAAGTTCGTGCCTTGCTCCAATTTGGCTACATCGACCGGACGCCCGTTCAGGTCTACGTAGCTTACCGCCAATGAGACACCGTTCGCATACGCCTTCTCCTCTCCCTGACCCGGTGTACCTTCGGTTATGATACGGGCGAAGAGCGTGGATTTACCGGTGTTCCTCAACTCGACGCTCGCCGAGGTGCCCGCCTTATCCAACAAGGTCTCGGACCAGATATTCTTATCCGTTTTCACCTGTCCGTCTTTTCCGCCACAAGCGTAGGTGAAATCCATGGCCCCGTCTACCCGGTATTTAGCCAGGTAGTCGGACAAGGCAACTAAAGCGAATGCCGTGGACTGTGTACTCAACCAGTCATCCGAAGAAAGCTGTTTGGACAAATCTTTCACCAAAGCAGCCGCCTCCTTGCCCTTATTCAATAAGCAAAGCGTCATTAACCGGATGGATTGATCCCGGACATCACTGCCGAATGTCTCGTCGTATCCGGAATAACCGGAAGGAAGAGCCGTCGTCTTACCGATCAAGTCTTGGGCGACATCCTCACGGCCCACCAAGGCATAGGCGGAGGCTAGCGACCAGCGACTCATCGATGTCAAGTCTTTCGTCTCTTTCAAGCGATTCATAGCACCCATCTCCGGCGACCCGGCCAAAGCCAATACATACAGGCGATAGGCTTGCGTGAGCACTTCGTTAGTTGACAGTGGATAGTTGACAGTTGACAGTGGCTCCGCATCGGCCCCAACTGCCAGCTTCCAATTACGGGCTACCCGGCGCAAGTTATTCAATACGTTTTGCCTCATGGCCTCGGGAACCAAGTAACCTTTCTTCGAGGCTTCCAGCAAGAAATGGGCCGCGTAAACCGTACCCCAGCCATTGCCGCTCGTCCCGCCCGGCCAATAGGCGAAGGCCCCATCCACGGTCTGGTAAGAGCGCAGACGGCGGATCACCTCTTTCACCGCCTCCTCCGCGGATTTCGCCTGCCGCGGGGTCAAATCCGCGAACGAGGAGATATACAGCCGCGGGAATCCTTTCGAGGTGATCTGCTCCAAGCATCCGTGCGGATAATCGGATAGATAAGACAGGCGGGATGACAGGTTCAAGGGGGCGATGTCCGATACTTCCAATGTCAACCGGTTCGTACCGGCGGCACCCGGCATAGCGACCGTCTCTTTCCAAGACTTGCCCGCCTCTAAGGTGGCGGCGGCTACTTTCACTTGCGGACGGCGTACCGTACGGATCTCCAGCTCTGTCTCATAAACCGACTTATCCCCTTTGCCCGTAGCGGTTATCGTCACCTTCCCGACACCCGGGTTCTTCTTCACCCGGATACGGAACGAGGCTTGCTTATCCCCTTTCCGCTCGAAGCTCAAGGCCTTCGTAGCCTCGCCTACCACTTCCATATTGGGGCTACAAGCGATGGAGACATTCACGGCTCCCACGCCATCCTCGGTAGCGAATACCGTAGCGGGCACCACCATTTCCTCTCCCACGCCGATCACCCGGGGCAGGGTCCCCAGCAGCATCACGGGCTTACGTACCATCACGCTCTTATCGGCATGCCCATAGGCCTCGCCGTTTCCGGCTACTACCATGATCTTAACACGCCCGTTATAATTTGGCATCTTATAGGTATGCCGGGCAGTCTTGCCTTTCTTCAGCAAGAACGGGCCGTCAAACCGCACCACGGGCTTGAAGCGGTTCACGATCGCTTTCGGGCCTTTGTTCAGCGCGTCGTCGCCGCCGATACTGAACAATTGCTCGATACGGCCGCCATAAGCGCCCACCACGTAGTTATACAAATCCCAGGTATTCACGCCCAGCGCCTCCCGGGCGTTGAACGCCTTCCAAGGCTCCGGTGTACGAAAACGAGTCAAGTCCAACAGGCCCTCATCCACGATCGCTAGCGTATAAGCCATCTCCTTTCCATTCTTCTCGGAGACGGATACGGTATAGGAGGCATCCGGCTTCAGCTCGGCGGGAGACTGGATGACCGGGGTCAGGTGGCTCTCCGGGGAAGTCACCGCGAACGGGGCTACGCCGTACAAGCGGATCGGCAAATCGTTCTTCGTAATGCCATGAGGCTGCAACAAGGTGACGTAGACGTAGGCGTTCGGCTGCATCTCCTTCGTCACATCCAGTCTCACGGTCGTTTGCTTATCCTCGCACGCATGCTCCGTCAAGGAAAGGACACGCACGCCGTTCTCTATACTGATAATCGCGCGGCTTCCTTTCGTGGAGGGGAAGGTGATCACCATCTTCTCGCCGGGCGTATACTGATCCTTATCGGTCTTGAAACTAAGCATCGTGGCGGACTCGCTGCCATCGGCGTTACGCCGGCCCTCGTTATCAGGCCAGTCGAAATAACTCATCACGCCGGTAGAATGCTTGCTCTCCTTATCTTTCACGGAGATGAAATACGTGCCCCACTCCTTATCCGGGAACGAGAGCTGGAACGTACTCCGGCCGCCCTCATCCGTACGGGTGGTAAATGTCTTTACGGGCTTATTGTAGGTATCCGATATGTAATTGGCCAGGCCGCTACTGTTGGAGTCCCACCACCAATACCAATATACCTTATATACATTCACGTCTAATTCCGTATTCGCCTGCGGCTTCCCCGAATAATCGACGGAGGCTACCTCGTAAGTGTAATTGGCCCCGGTATTTAGTTGCTCCTTGTCTTTCTGCGGAGACTTGATACCGGCGTAGCGGCGATAAGGCGAGTAAAGCACACGGTCCGCGTCGATACTGAAATCGCCGGATTCCTCATAGACCCGGGTCACCAGATTCGCCAGCAACCTGCCGGGAGCACCGGAACCCAGCTCGAAGCGGGCTTGTATCGTGGCATCGCCCCGCTCGTCGGTAGTACCGGAGATCAGCTTGCTCTCTTCCGTATTAAATACACGGGAAGGATCGTCGAAATAGAAACCCTTATAGCCCTCGAAGGTAGTCGGGGTGGCGATAAAGGTACCTTGTATATCATATCTCAAATTGCGGGCGATCGCCCCTTGCAGCCATTCCACATGCAGGCGGGCATCCATGGACTCGCCCCGCAAGAAGGTCTTTTCCGGCATGGAGAGGGCGATCTTCAAGCGGTTAGGCTTGATGGACTCGACGCGTAGACGCTTCGCGAAAGAGACACCTCCCACTTGCGCCTTCACGTTCCACGCGCCTGTCGGAGCGTCCGCCTCGGTGACGAAGTCGAAGGCGTAAAGCCCTAGCTCGCCACGTGTCTGCGTCTTACGGGCATACATTTGCCCTAACGGGTTGTACAGCTCCATCACGACCGGATGGCCTGCCGGTAATTGCTTCGCCCGGTCGTTCAGCATAAAGCCCAGATGCAACGTATCACCCGGTCGCCATACGCCTCGCTCGCCATAGATAAAGCCCTTGATCCCTTTCTGCACCACCTCGCCCGACACGTCGAACGAACTGAGCGATAGGGCCGATCCGTTATCCACCCGCAAATAAGAGCGTTGGGTTCCCTGCGAGGCGATCAGGTAAAAAGGCTTCCCGGAGGCAAGCTCCAGCTTTACCTGCCCCTTATCGTCGGTCGTACCCGAGGCTAGCGATTGGTGTTGGTAATTGTAGGCGGCAACCGTAACCCCTCGTTCCGGCTCCGTATTCTGTATATTATGCACCAAGACGGTCATGTCATTATCTTGCCCCATCATGGCGACCAGTCCCAGATTGGTAGCCAAGACGTTCTTTCCCTCTACCTTATTATAGTAATAGCTGTCCGAGCAAGGATCGTCTCTTTTCTCCCAACTATAATCAGACCAATCATATTGACGATAATAGTAATAGCCGCCCTCATCAAAACGGGCGGACTCTTCCTTGAAACGGATCTCGTCCGAGGCCATGATCTGCTCCTTCGAGATCTTCACCGTATCATTCCCGCAAGGATAAGCGGACAAAGGCCGGTCGAACGAAAGCTCCAGGCGGTAGATAGCGCCCGGCTCCGGCTCGATCAACTGCTTCAAATCGATCGCGAACGTATTCCACCGGGATAGATCAAGGCCCTCCTCATCCAAGAAGATCGTCTTGCGGGTAACCAGGCGTCCGACACGCATCAACTCGCCGGATTCATCCAACTGACTCGATTGCAGGAACTGGCCGATATTCTGCTCCAATATCTTGATCACGCTCACCGTAACCCCTCGCAGATAAATCGCTTGGAAAGGGACGGACAATTGCGAGGATCGCGGGATGATCACGCCCTTCCCGATAAAACGGACGTTGGGCTTATTCTCGTCGGCCGCTACCTGGCGCACGACGGCCTCTTTCAGGTTCAAGCCGCTCTTGCTACGGATGCCTTGGTTCAGATGGATATTCATCACACCCTTCTCCAACAAGTCGGCGTCGGGATACAGGCGTAGCTTGTTCCCGTCCACGTTTACGGTCTCCGAGGCATTCCCGGCGATAAAGGCCAAGCCTCTCATATCTTGGGCGGGGTCCAGTAATTTCGTGAAAGCCACCTCTACGTAGCGCTCCGGATCGGATACATACGCCACGTCGTATACCGAGAAATCATTCTGGCCCGGAACGCTCGCCGTCACGACATCGGCCTCCTCCACGCCTAGCTTATTGGAAGAGACGGAAAGCCGGAGCGTCCGTTCCCCCTCCATCCCGGCGGGGACATTGAGCAAGGTCACCTCATGTTTCTTTCCATCCGGGCTGTGTCGCCAGGTAGCGTCCACCTTCTCGGAGAAATCCACCAACGACTCCACGACCTCCGGAGATTCCTTATCCGGCGTGAAAAGCACGGCGGTCAGATCGTATCCGTTCTCGTTCTTCTCATTGATATCCATTGCGTCCATATTTCCCCGGAGGGCTAAAGGAAGCGTGGTGAAGCCGAAAGCGAACTGCTTATCCTCGCCCTCTGCCTCAAACCATTCGGACAAGTCGGCATTCACCCGGTAAGAGGTGTTTCGCTCAAAGCCTTTCTCCGGCTTGAACACGAGCGTATGGTTATCCTCGAAAGCCCACCTTCCCGCCACATCGGGCTCCAGATCCACGAGTTTCCCCAGCCGGTCCGCCTTCATGCGATCCGCCGCGATCTCCTGGCTAAAGATCAAGTAAACGGGAGAATACCGGGAGATCTTCCCGGCCGTGAACGCCTCCACATTCGGATTATAAGGCGGGAGATCCTGATCCGTGGAACTTGTCGTATTACAGCTTGTCAGTATGGACAAGAGACAAAATAGGCAAAATAAGCCGATAGACCGTATCATACGCATGAATGTTTAAATGGTTGATGCGCAAATGTACATAAATAGAAGGATTTCTCTCCTATACTTTCAGAC
This sequence comes from Parabacteroides sp., assembly GCA_028689545.1. Classification (GTDB taxonomy): domain Bacteria; phylum Bacteroidota; class Bacteroidia; order Bacteroidales; family Tannerellaceae; genus Parabacteroides. The sequence goes on along the minus strand of JAQVCX010000064.1, from coordinate 11,792 downwards.
AAACTGATATTTTTCGTACATTTGTTCTAAACATGGAGCGGCCAGTATGCCACCAAAGAAGTACAGGTGTCGCTAAATAAGAGGAAAGAAAAGCATATGGCAAAGAAATTCGAAATTCGGAATAGCACGGCGGAGTTCCTTATCTTCATGCTAGAAGGCAAGGAAGATGGCATACAGGTGATGTATCATGACGAAACCATCTGGTGCACGCAGAAAGCGATGGCTACCCTGTTCGACTGCTCTACAGACAATATAGGATTACACCTAAAGAACATTTATACATCTGGAGAATTACGGAAAGATTCAACTACCGAGTTTTTCTCGGTTGTTCAAACCGAGGGCGAACGGCAAGTATCCCGAAAAACTTTGTTTTATAACCTCGATGCCATCATCTCTGTCGGTTATCGTGTAAACAGCGTTCGTGCCACACAGTTTCGCCAATGGTGTACATCGGTCATCCGTCAATTCGCTATCCGTGGTTATGTGATAGACAAGAAGCGTATGGAGAACGGCTCTTTCATCGGTGAGGATTATTTTGAGCATCTATTAGCCGAGATACGGGAGATACGGTTAAGCGAGCGTCGCTTTTACCAAAAGTTGACCGATATCTATACTACCGCCATTGACTATAATCGTGACGCACCAACCACCCGCCTCTTCTTCCAAAAGGTACAAAATAAGATACATTATGCCGTACACGGTCATACCGCCGCCGAGCTAATCGTGAACCGAGCCAACTCAGAAAAAGAGCATATGGGACTAACCACCTGGGAAAATGCGCCTAAAGGAAAGATCGTAAAAACAGATGTAGCCATAGCCAAGAACTATCTTAACGAGATGGAGTTGGATGACATGGGACATTTAGTCAACGCAGTTCTGGATATGGCAGAGCGCATGGCTAAACGGCATATACCCATGACCATGGAAGACTGGGCAAAACGTATCGACCTGATACTCGAAGCCGGAGGTAATGACTTATTGACCAACGCCGGCAAGGTAACAACCGAATTAGCCAAAGCTTTCGCAGAAGCCGAGTTCGAGAAATATCGGGCCATTCAAGACCATCTCTTCCAATCGGATTTCGACCGTTTCAGTAGCGAAACCTTGTTCCCTACAGATTTCAATCCCGATCATACATAATAAATAAACAACAACATCATGCCCAAGAAACTACACAAAGAGATCCCCGCCGATTATGCCGTCTGTCAGCACCCAGACTGCCCGAGGGCCGGGAAGTGCCTGCACCAGATCGCTTACCAGCCGCTCATCGAGCGACCGGTCACCGCGTTGCGGCTGCTGAACCCCACCCTTTGCACCCGGGATGAGGCTTGCCCCCACTTCCGCGACTCCGCTCCCGTGACCTACGCCCGGGGCTTCACCAAGATGCAGAGCCAGATGTTCCCCGCGCAATACCGTCTATTCATGTCGATACTCGTATTCCACTTCGGGCGTAACCCTTACTTCGAGAGGCGAAGGGGCGACTCACCGCTCTCTCCCAAGGAGCAAAAGCTCGTGCGAAACGCCTTGCGACGGGCCGGAGTGGCAGAAGATCTAAAGTTCGATGCTTATGAGGAGAGCGTCAATTGGTATGATTAAGGCAGTCCTCTGCAGGAAGTACCGCAGTACTGTCCTAAAGAGGACTGCAGTACTTCGCACACAGTACCGCAGTACTTCGCACACAGTACTGCGGTACTTCCTACGGAGTACTAGCACATGCCTTAGCCGTCTATTCAAACACCTAGTATCTAGGCGGGTACGAACATCACGGCTCCTCCTCGCATCCGCCTTGGGGATCGCCCTGGCGGCATGGTGCGTCATGTACGCTGTCGTGCCCCGGCAACTGTTTCCCGCCCCTTGCTCTACCTTATTATATGCGTCCGGGGGAGAGCTTCTGGGCGCACGTATCGCGCCGGACGGGCAGTGGCGTTTCCCGGCGGCGGATAGCTTGCCCGATAAATTCGTGGATTGCCTGCTCACGTATGAGGATAAACGGTTCTTTTATCATCCCGGCATAGACCCCGTAGCCCTCTTCCGGGCGATCCGCTTGAATGGGAAAGCGGGGCGTGTGGTGAGCGGAGGAAGCACCTTGACCATGCAGTTGGCACGCATAGCGAGAGGGAACCAAGACCGGACCTTCTACGAGAAAACGATCGAGATGTGCTGGGCACTCTTCCTGGAGACCACCCATAGCAAGCGGGAGATACTGAACCTCTATGCCTCGCACGCGCCCTTCGGGGGAAACGTGATCGGTATAGAGACCGCCGCATGGCGTTATTTCGGGCGAAGCGCCTCGCAGTTATCGTGGGCCGAGAGTGCGACGCTCGCCGTTCTTCCCAACTCCCCCGCCTTGATCCATCCCGGAAGGAACCGGAGGCAACTGAAGGAGAAGCGGGATCGCCTGTTGGCTTCCCTCAAGAAGAAAGGCGTATTGGACGAGACCGGATACGAGCTGGCCTGTATGGAGCCACTCCCCGAAGCCCCTCTCCCTTTACCTAATGATGCCCCTCACCTGCTGGAAAGGCTCGCCTCGGATAGGCCGGGGCAACGCATCCAAACCTCCGTACGCCAAGCCCTGCAACGGCAGGCGCAGGCCCTCGTAAACCGTTATGCCCGCGAATACAGCTCGAACCATATCTATAACCTGGCGGCGATCGTGGCGGACGTGGAGACCGGGGAGGTATTGGCCTACGCCGGAAACGCCACCTACCCGGCCGACGAGCGGCGGGGGAACCAAGTGGACATCATCACCTCGCCCCGAAGCACGGGAAGCATCCTCAAGCCCTTCCTCTACGCCGGTATGCTACACGACGGGCTGCTGCTGCCCTCCATGCTGGTATCGGACGTGCCCTTGAATATAAATGGTTTCTCCCCCAAAAATTACAACAAGACATTCTACGGGGCGGTGCCGGCTCATGTAGCCATCGAGCGTTCCTTGAACGTCCCCTTGGTACGCATGCTCTCCCAGTATAATACCGGGCGCTTCATGTCTTTGCTGAAATCGTGGGGAATGACCACCCTGCGCTTCTCCGAGGGACATTACGGGGCTTCCTTGATCTTGGGCGGGGCCGAGGGCACCTTATGGGATCTTTCCGGCATGTATGCCTCCATGTCTCGGGTGCTCAAGCATTACCGCCCTTACAACGGACGCTATAATCCGGCGGACATCCATCCGCTGACTCCCTTTCCGGCGGAGAGGAAGGGACCCATCCGTTCCCTTACCGATAGCCGGCTCACCGATAAACCGCTCCTTTCCTCGGCGGCCCTGTGGTACACGTTCGAGGCGATGTCCGCCCTGAACCGCCCCGAGGAGGAGGCCGACTGGCAACAATTCGAGTCGATGAAGCGGATCGCATGGAAGACCGGGACGAGTTACGGGGGACGAGACGCTTGGGCGATCGGCACGACTCCGCGCTACGTGGTCGGCGTATGGGCCGGCAACGCTTCCGGCGAGGGTCGTCCGGGGCTTACGGGTGTAGGTAGCGCCGCCCCGGTCCTTTTCGATCTCTTCTCCCTATTGCCCGGTAGCGAATGGTTCGACATGCCTTACGATGAGACGCGCCCCATGGTGATCTGCCGGAATAGCGGGCACAAGGCCTCGCCCTACTGCGAGCAGACGGATACCTTATACATGCCGCTGTCCGGCAATAACACGGGGATCTGCCCCTACCATAAGCTCGTGCATCTATCGGCGGACGGACGCTACAGGGTCAATAGCTCCTGCGAGTCTGTCGACCGGATGATCAGCCGCTCGTGGTTCGTGCTTCCTCCCGCCCAGGAGTATTACTACCGCAATTATCACGTCGATTATATCCCGCTCCCCCCGGTAAAACCCGGCTGCGGGCAAGACCTGAACCGCCAGATCGAACTGATCTATCCCGAGCACAACGCCATCCTCTACCTGCCGAAAGGCTTCTCCGGGAAGTCCGAGAAGTTCATCTTCAAGGCCGCCCACGCCCGCCGCGACGCTACGATTTACTGGCATCTGGACGAACGCTATCTAGGCGAGACCACCGAGAATCACCAGATGAGTTGCTCCGTGGGCCAAGGGAAACATCTCCTTACCCTCATCGACAACGAGGGGAACCAAAAGAAAATACAATTCGAGGTATTGTAAGGGGGCGGCAGGCTCCGCCCCTACAGCCTAGGCTGTCTCATTTAGCCTCCTTCGGCAATACCCATTTCAACACCAGATAACCGCAAAGGCCGGATATAAACGATCCGGTGAATACGCCCAGCTTCGCCTGATTCAAGAAATCGGCACCTGCCGCCGAACTGGTGTCAAAGGAAAGATTAGCTATGAACAAGGCTACCGTGAAGCCGATTCCCCCCAACATGGATACCCCCAATAAATTACGCTTGCTCATACCCGTAGGCATCGAGGCAAATGGCGTACAGGCAAACAAGTAGGAGAAAGAGAATATACCCAAGGTCTTTCCGACAAATAAGCCCACGAACACCGCTAGCGGGATATTAGCCAACGTCTGGGGTTGGATATCCCCGAACGTCACACCGGCATTCACGAAAGCGAATAAAGGAAGTATCACGTAGTTTACCAAAGGATGCAACTTATCGGCGATGGTCTGCAACGGGCTGATCGTCTTATCCGCCAGCGTATGGATGTTATTCAATACCTGGATCTGTGTAGGCGTAAGCACTTCCGCCTTACGGGACTGCCGGACCTCGGTATAGTCCAGCATATTCAAATAGCCGGTCATATCACTCGTGAAATCATCCAGCTTCACCACCGGACGGGCGGGAACGGTAAAGGCGATCAACACGCCGGCGATGGTCGGATGGATGCCAGACTCCAGGAATAGCAACCAAATGATAAAGCCACCGATATAGAAAAACAATCGGTTGTGTATCCGGAACTGCCCTCCCACATACAACAAGGCGAGGATCACCACCGATATCAATAACGGCTCGAAAGCGATATGCCCGCTATAGAACAGGGCGATAATTATAATACCCCCGATATCGTCTACCACGGCCAAGGCGGTCAGGAAGATACGCATGCTCAACGGTACCCGCTTCCCCAACAAGCCCAATACGGCCAAGGCGAAAGCGATATCCGTAGCCATCGGAATAGCCGCCCCGTTTACCTCGGGAGGCGTATTACATACCAACATATAAAACAAGACCGGCACGATCATTCCACCACAGGCGGCGATAATAGGCAATAGCGCCTTCCGCACGGAACTCAACTCACCGATCAACACCTCTTGCTTGATCTCCAGACCGATCACGAAAAAGAAAACCGCCATAAGGGCGTCGTTCACGAAAGCCAACACAGACATGGCCTCCCCGTGATGCGAGAAGAAGTTGAACTGCCCGGCTTGCAGATCGATCGGATAAGCTAATAATAAATGATACTCGTGCGCCCAAGGCGAATTGGCCAGCACCATCGCGATGATGGTGGCGGCAAACAATAAAAGACTGGCGTTCGGCTTCTGTATAGCGAAGCGACGCAACGGTTTAAGGATAACATTAATCGTATGGTCCATAAATAAAGTGTTTTTTCTACTAATTAACAGCCTTGGCTTTTCCTGCTTGCTCCAGGTTATAAGCGCTGCATATAAGTTTCTCTACCCAGATGACAAAGATACCAGTTAAAATTAAATTAAACACAATAGTTAACACAGAAATTATCAACATAGGACCCCCTAATCCATATCCTAAGGCTATGAAAATAACGCCGGCTCCTACCTCTCCACGGGTAAACATACCGATAGACAACGCCAAACGTTCCCGTTTCATCCGGTCACGATAGAAAAACAAAGGAAATAGTTTACCGATATTGGATAAGAATGAGACGATTACGACGTGTAAAGCGATCAGCGACCACGGCATCATCGGCTGTGCGCCCGTCACCGTAGTTCCTTCCGCCGCTTGCTGGGCGAAATCCACGCCCATAAACACCGGCATGCTCACCCCGACCAGGAACATAAAGAGATAAGAGATAAAATCGGACACTCGGTGCTCTATCTTGGTATCGATATGCTTATGTCGCATGATCATACCTACGACAAACGCCGGTAAAAGCACCTCGATGTGGATGCTGGCCTCCTCCCCGTACATATGCTTCGACAGCAGATAAATCACTTGCGTGATGCCAAACGTCACGACCGCGTAGAACAAGATGGCTTTCCAGTCTTGACGTACATTATAATATCCCATCTTCTTCCAGCCCAGTATCAAGAGCAATACCACAACCAGGATAATGACCCCCAATTGCCAGCGCAGCCCGATCATCATGATTTGCAACGGGATCATCAGCAGGATCGTATCCAAGTCGTCGAAGATCGCCAATACCTGTACCTTCTTATATACCCAAGAGGCCTTTAGCCCGGCGGCGGCCAACATCGTAAACAAGATACCCGCCGAGGTAGGAGCGGCGAACCGGCTCAACAACAGGTTCTCCTTCCAAGCGTCCCAACTTCCCCATAAATCGCCCGGGAGCAAGACAAACATATAATATAAAGCCACGAATATCCACGGGAACGCCGCCGTAGCCATCGCTATGAAATAATCCTCGGTATAAGACTTCCACCGGGTCTTGTCAATCTCGAACTCACGCCCCACATTAATCATGATAAACGCGAGGCAAATAAACAGAAACGTATTAGAGACCGTCTTCACCTGCGAATACTGTTCCCCCACCATAGCGGGAAGCATTTGCGACACGACCAGACCCAACACTAGAAAAAGAGAGAATAAAAGAACTTTTTTCATTCAGATAAAACTATATTAATATTTACACAATAAAACGCAGGGGCAGGGTTCCTCATGAGCCTTGTCTCTACAAAAAACAATTGGAAATTGAATTAGTTGATCGTCTGCTAATCTTTTAGATAAGCGGTCTCGACCTTTAACAAACGATTCTTGAGGCGTTCGGCCTCTCCTTGACGGATGCGGAGCGTCATCTCGCAATCCATCTCGAACTTCTGCGAGACGATAGCGGGATTATCCTCCTTTACGATACGCATGATCCCGTTCAGGTATGGATATTCGAAAACAACCGTGATATCCTCGTCTACCGTACGTTCCTCTATCTCGGCGGCGGCGATGGCCTCGGCTGCGGCGGTGCGGTAAGCGACGATCAGCCCGCTCGTCCCCAGCTCGATCCCGCCAAAGTAACGCACTACTACAATTAGCAGATCGGTCAGCTCATTCGAGTTGATCTGCCCGAGGATCGGTTTCCCGGCCGTGGAAGAAGGCTCCCCGTCATCGTTGGCCCGAAACGTCTGCCGCTCCGGACCTAACATATACGCCCAGCATACATGGCGGGCGTCATAATATTGTTTACGGTATCTCTCCAGTTGCTCCTTCACCTCTTCCACCGTACGCACGGGGATAGCATACGAGATAAAGCGGCTGCGCTTCTCGGTATAGTATCCTTCGGCTACTCGCTTAATGGTCTTGTAACTGTCGTCTGCCATCAATCAATCCGGTATTTTAGTGTTAGACACTTCCTCCCGGTACGCCCGGAAATCTTTCATGATCTCTTCGATCTCCTCGATGAAATAAGGATCCTTCACCTTATCTCTCACTTCCTTATAATAGGTCTCTATGGCAGCCAACGCGCATACGTCCTGCCCTCTCAGCACGAAGTAAGGTTCCTCCTTCTCCACGCACTGCTTAATCATTTGTATAGGATTCTTCATTTTTTTCTATTCTATATAGTCCATTAATTTATCCGGATTCTGCCAAGTATTAAAGAATGCCACAATATTAATAACATCCTTTTCCTCATCCAGATAATATACCACTTTATAACGCCTAAGAATAAGACATCGATAGATATGAGCCTTATTCAAGAGACTGGAATCTACAAAGCCTAGTTTAGGATTCTGTTCCAATAAATCTTGAACATCATCAATCTCCTTAGAGAAACGAGAAACTGCCGCTCTCCCGAAAGAAAGGCCATACTCCAAAGCTTTCTCTACATCCAGACGAGCCTCCTTTGACCATTGTACAATCATTATACTTGATATTTCCTCAAGAAAGCACTCATATCTTTATGGCTTACCACGTCGCCGTTGGCTATCTGCTCCAAGGCTCGATTTATCTTCATATCCATCTCCTCCGGGGTTAAGATGGGCAAATCACATCCCAAACTAACCTCTTTACTATAAGAGGCTATCGGCTCCAATACTTTAAATCCATCCTTCGAAGAAGGTCCATAAGGTTTTATTTCAGTCATGATCGTATGGTATAATTTTTCTTCCTAACTCTTCTTTCAAGAACGGGGCCGTAAAGCCGACACCACTCTCCGCCAAAGCCTCCGGGGTTCCGGTGAAAAGGACGCTGCCTCCACGGCGGCCGCCCTCGGGACCCATATCGATCAGGTAATCGGCACTCTTGATAACATCGAGGTTGTGTTCGATGACGATGATCGTATTGCCTTTATCCACTAGCTTGTTCAATACGCCCAGCAAGACCCGGATATCCTCGAAGTGCAGACCGGTGGTAGGCTCGTCCAATACATAAAGAGTCTTTCCCGTATCCCGCTTCGCCAGCTCGGTAGCCAGCTTTACACGTTGGCTCTCGCCTCCGGACAAGGTCGTAGAGGGTTGCCCCAGCTTGATATATCCCAGGCCTACATCTTGCAGCACCTTGATCTTGGATAAGATCGTCGGGATATTCTCGAAGAACTCCACGGCCATATTGATCGTCATATCCAAGATATCCGCGATCGATTTCCCCCGGAAACGAACCTCCAGGGTTTCCCGGTTATATCGCTTGCCGTGGCAATCCTCGCAAGGCACCAGTACGTCCGGAAGGAAATTCATCTCGATCGTCTTATACCCATTTCCCTTACAGGTCTCGCAGCGTCCGCCCGATACGTTGAAAGAGAAACGTCCCGGCTTATACCCTCTCACCTTCGACTCCGGCAGTTCCACGAACAGGTTCCGGATATCCGAGAATACCCCCGTATAGGTAGCCGGGTTACTCCGGGGCGAACGGCCGATCGGAGATTGATCCACGTTCACGATCTTATCGACCAGATCGATTCCCTCGATGGCGTCGTATGCCAAGGGGTCTTCCAGCGAGCGATAGAAATGCTGGCTCAAGATGGGTTGCAGCGTACGGTTTATCAAGGTAGACTTTCCGCTACCCGACACACCCGTGACGCAGATCAACGTACCCAAGGGGAACGACACGTCCACATGCTTCAAGTTATTGCCGCTGGCTCCCTTGATCGCGATAAACTGCCCGTTGCCTTTCCTACGCTCGGCGGGAACGGCTATCTCCGTCTGCCCGTTCAGATAGGAGGAGGTCAAGGTATCGACCCGCAGCATCTCCCCGGGTGTTCCCGCAAAGACGACCTCGCCACCCAGGCGACCCGCCTTAGGGCCCATATCCACCACGTAATCGGCACTCAGCATCATATCCTTATCATGCTCCACGACGATCACGGAGTTTCCCGTATCACGTAATTGTTTCAAGGAATTAATCAAACGGACGTTGTCCCGTTGGTGCAAACCGATACTCGGCTCATCCAATATATAAAGTACGTTCACCAGTTGGCTCCCGATCTGGGTAGCCAGACGGATACGCTGGCTCTCACCGCCGGACAAGGTAACGGAACCCCGGTTCATCGAGAGATAATCCAACCCCACATCCAGCAAGAAGCGCAGGCGTGAGCGTATCTCCTTCAATATCTCCGTAGCGATCCGGAGCTGTTTCGGATCCAACTTCTCCTCGATACCCTCCAGCCACTCATACAATTCCGAGATATCCATGGCCGACAACTCGGCGATATTCTTTCCCGCTATCCGGAAGCTCAACGCCTCCTTATTCAGCCGCCAGCCGTTACACTCCGGGCAAGTGGCCATCTTGACGAATTGCCCCGCCCATTTCTGCGCCGAGGCGGATGCCTCGCTCTCCTGCTGCATCAGGATATACTTGGCTACTCCCTCATACGACAAGAAATAGTTAGACGATCCGAGCGAGTCGTTCTTGATCCGCAACCGCTCGTCCGTACCGTTCATGATCTCATCCATCGCCTCCTCGGGAATATCCCGTATAGGCGTCTTGATCGTCACGCCATGCTTTTCGCAAAGCGCGTCGATCTGCCAGAATATCAACGAATTCTTATATTTACCCAAGGCCACGATACCACCGCCATAGATACTTAAGGAAGGATCGGGAACGATCTTGTCCATATCCAACAAGTTGACCTGCCCCAGGCCTTTACATTTCGGACACGCTCCTTGAGGGGAGTTGAACGAGAAATTATGCGGAGCCGGCTCACTATAGGACAATCCGGTCACCGGGTCCATCAACCGACGGCTATAATGGCGAACCTCGTTCGTCTCGGCATCCAGTATCAGCACAAGGCCATCGCCTTGCTTCATGGCGATCTTCAAGCTCTCTTTCAGGCGGCGCTCGTCCGTCTCGGATACAATCATCTTATCGATCACCACCTCGATGCTGTGCATCTTATAGCGATCCAGCTTCATCCCATGGAAGATCTCTTTCAACTCACCATCGACACGGACGTTCAGATACCCCTTCTTACGTACCTGCTCGAAAAGCTCCTTATAATGCCCCTTACGATTACGGACCAGCGGGGCCAGGAGATATGTTTTCTTCCCGTTATATTCATCCAAGATCAGCCGTAGGACTTGATCCTCGGTATATTTCACCATCTTCTCCCCGCTCAAATAGGAATAGGCCTCTCCCGCCCTGGCGTAAAGCAAGCGGAAAAAGTCGTAAATCTCGGTAGTCGTACCGACGGTGGAACGAGGATTCTTATTGGTTGTCTTCTGCTCGATGGAGATAACCGGGCTCAGGCCCGTTATCTTGTCCACGTCGGGTCGCTCCATATTCCCCAAGAAATTACGGGCGTAAGCCGAGAATGTCTCCACGTACCGCCTTTGTCCCTCGGCGAAAATCGTATCGAACGCCAACGAGGACTTGCCGCTGCCACTCATGCCGGTAATCACCGTCAATTTATTCCTCGGGATCTCTACATCTATATTCTTCAGATTATGAACACGCGCGCCAAGTACAGATATGCGCCCGCCTTCCAATGCCTGCTTATCTTTTATCATCTTTTCCTATCTGATTTTAGGGGCGGTAAAGATACGAAAAAAACAGAAGTCGGTCAAGACTTTCCGGCAAATCATAACGTAATCTCCGCCACGTCCTTCGGCCCGCCCGCACACCACGGGAAGCCCACACAGTGTCCTAAGCAGGAAACGGCAGTGTCCACATATGGGAACGGCAGTGTCCTGCCTAGGAAACCGCAGTGTCCTAAGCAGGAAATTTTAAGAAACCATAGACGTCTGATCCGCAAGGTATAAGCCCATCCCTCCTCTTATCTATAGACAAGCGATCGCCGGCACATACCCGGCCCCGCACCCAAGGAGCGAAACGCGAGAAATAACGAAGCGCGGGCAACGGGTGATAATCGGATAATATCCCATCCTATTTTGACCGGAGATCGCTACGAGCAGGCAAAGAAAGCGTATTCGCTAATCACCCTATTCATCCCAATAATTACCCAGCCCGGCCCACGATAATATCACGGCTTGTACTTTCCCGTAAAAACAGCACAGAATATTTACGTTTTATTATGCGTATTATAAAAATGTAATTATCTTCGCGAATAGTATTTATAATATAAAACATCAAAAGAACATGGCACGTACTGTAGATTATTCAAAAAAGGCAGAGAAAATCAAAGAACAAGTAGACGAATTAGTTCAGGAATTATTGGCAGCTAAAGCGGCTCCGATAATACCCAAAAGAAGCCTAAAAGTAATTGACATCGATTTCGAGAG
>JAQVCX010000164.1 GCA_028689545.1 Parabacteroides sp. | reverse complement strand
CCTTGATACCGCCTCCGATCCCGAAGATAACCTCACGCAAGGTCGTACCCATAGGCACCTCTATCAAGCCCACATTATTTACTTTCCCCGCCAAGGCGAACACCTTTGTCCCTTTACTCTTCTCCGTTCCGATACTACTGAACCATTTAGCACCTCTCAATAAGATCACCGGTACATTCGCGTAAGTCTCTACATTATTCACATTGGTCGGACAGCCTTTATATCCGCATTCACTAGGGAACGGTGGCTTTACGGTAGCCTCGCCTCTCAAGCCTTCCATACTGTGAATCAAGGCCGTTTCCTCTCCACAGACAAAAGCCCCGGCACCGTAGCGGATCTCAATATTGAATGAGAAATCAGTCCCCAATATATTCTCGCCCAGCAATCCATATTCTTTCGCTTGCCGTATGGCGATTTTCAGACGTTCCACGGCTAGCGGATATTCGGCACGGATATATACCAAGCCTTGGCTAGCTCCCGTGCAATATCCATTGATAGCCATAGCCTCTACAATCGAATGCGGATCGCCCTCCAAGATGGAACGATCCATAAAAGCTCCCGGATCGCCCTCGTCCGCATTACAAACCACGTATTTTTGAGGCGCTTGGACCTTACGGGTAATCTGCCATTTCAAGCCTGTGGGAAAACCGCCACCACCACGGCCCCGTAAGCCGCTATCCATGATTTCCTTGATTACTTCTTCGGGAGTCATTTCCACAAGGGCTTTTCCTAACGCTACATAGCCGTCGCGAGCGATATACTCATCGATATTCTCAGGGTTGATAAAGCCACAATTCCGAAGGGCGATTCGTAGCTGCTTCTTATAGAATCCGATATGCTTGGAGTCCGGAACCAGTTCATGGGTCTCCGGATTCACATAAAGTAATCGTTCCACTTTACGGCCTTTTACCAAATGCTCTCGTACGATCTCGTCCGCATCGGATGGTTGAACTTGTATGTAAAAGGTGTTATCGGGGATCATCTTAACCACCGGCCCCTTCTCGCAGAAACCAAAGCATCCGGTACGGATCACTAGTGAGTCTTCTAACCCGTATTGCTCGATGGCGGCTTTCAGATTCTCGATGATCTGCTCGCTTTGTGATGCACGGCAACCAGTGCCACCGCACACCAATATATAATTCGTATATTGTGCCATTTATGTAAGATATTAAATTTCTTATTCAGGTTTTACGGCGGTGTAAGTCACAGGAATAATGCCGTCTACCAAGATGCCGTTACGGATGTACTTGTCTATGATCTCTTCTACTTTTGCCTTATCGACATAGCCAAATACCAATGGCTCTTGACCCGGAAGCTTGATTTCGATAGTCGGTTCCGCATAACAATAGCCCATGCATCCGGTTTGAGTTACCAACGCATCGATTTTTTGCCGGTCTAAAACCTCGATAAAATGACTCATTATCTCCTTGGCTCCGGCAGCTATACCGCAAGTAGCCATCGAAACCTTAATTTGCACGAGCTGATCAGGGGTATTACTTTTCTCACGCAGATCCAGAGACGCACGAAGGGATTCGCGCATTTTCTTCAGATCCTCTAATGTTTTTACTTTGTTCATGGTTATATTCTATTATTTAAGGAAAACACCGTAATGTCATTTATACAAACATACGGAATCTCTTTTAAATAATATCATATTTCCGTGAATTTTTCTTCGACACGTGATTGGGAGATCTTGGAATTGGGAGGCACACTATGGGTGAGCCAAATATTACCACCTATAATAGATCCTTGGCCAATCGTGATTCGCCCTAATATGGAGGCATTGGAATAAATGGTCACATAGTCCTCTATGATCGGGTGACGGGGCAAATCTATCGGAAGTCCTTCCTCATCCAACGTAAAACTCTTGGCTCCTAACGTCACTCCTTGATAAAGGCGGACATGATTCCCGATAATGGCGGTTTGTCCCACGACAATACCCGTCCCATGATCCATACTGAAATATTCTCCGATCTGTGCCCCGGGATGAATGTCGATCCCGGTTCGCGAGTGTGCCATTTCCGTAATGATACGAGGGAGTAGCGGTACGCCTAGCTTGAATAATTCATGAGCGACCCGTTGATGTAAAAGCGCATAAACCGCCGGATAGCAGAATATAATCTCACTCATGCTTTTGGCCGCCGGGTCACCATCCAGGATGGCCTTGACATCGGTGGATAGCAAATATTTGATATAAGGAATCCGGTTGATGAAAGCGATCGAGATCTCGGAAGCCCGGTCCTTGGAATCACAACAACGCTCTACCTCAAAACAAAGTCCATTATATATTTGCTCTTGCAAGAGATCATAGATCTTCTCCAAATAGACTCCCGTATAATATTGGATGGAGCCTAATTGAGCCTCTTGTTCGGTACCAAAGAATCCGGGGAAGATAACCGTACGTAATAAACGCATGATCTCGTGCAACGTAGCCACCGAAGGCGATGGCTTCTGATGCAACGGGATATATTTGTATTCCGGTAGATCAAGAGCCGAAAGCCGTTCTACGTTCTTCTGTATCTGTTCTAAAATCGCTGTCCTGTTCATCTTTAATTATCCCAAGTAGGATCGTAACTGATTAATGAGTTAGAGGCATTGCCCAAGCCTATATAGATATAATTATCCAAGACATACATGCAATGGACTGCCCTGTTAGTCGCTGGTAATTGAGATTTCTGGCTCCAGTCCTGAGAGGCCGGATCATAGCGCCAAATATAACCGTCCCCGTCTACGCCATATATGTAATTATCGTAGGCGATAGCACATAAAAGCATCTTTCCGGGGAACGAAGCCTCCTTTTCCCAAGCTGCGGCGCCCTTGTCTGTAGACCAAAACTGTGTCGTATATTCCAAAGAAGGATCCGTCTTATTAATAATCCCTAGTCCGGCATATATACGTTCACCGATTACAACGGATATCCCGCCGTATTGTTTAATCGGGAAATTAGATTTTTTACTCCACATGAAAGCCGCCGGCTCATAAGTCCAAACTTCATCGATTAGCTCATTGCCTCTACGTCCACCTATGAGGAACGCTTGATCTTCCATTCTGCAACATGCCGCCCGATACATACCTTTAGGACGCCGCTGATCTGTTTGTACCGGACTCCAGAAATTATCGGACGTGGAGTATACATATAAACTGTCGCACATCTTTCCCGCATAGTCCCAGCCCCCAAAAGTCCATAGGCCGAATCCGATACTGAAACAGGCTTGGCCTGATAATTTCTCGGGCTGAGACCTTAAGGGCAACCACTCTTTCTTTGAGGTCATATATCCCCAAAACTCATTGGTATATTCATTCCCCGTGTCACCGCCTAATAAGAATCCTGTGCTATTAGCCAAGGTACAGAAAGAGGTAGATCCCGGTATCCGGAAGCCCCCCTCAAACCGTACCCCTGTTCCAAATATATCTGGAGTTTGGAAGTGAACTTCCTCTCCGTAAGCGATACCCTTCTTATTTTTAGCGTAAGCCCGCAAATAATAGTTTCTGCCCCCTTTCAATCCCTGTATCGTACCCGTAAACACTTGTGTACCGGAAGAAAGAGCCACCACTCCTTCGCAATTACCGAAAGCCGGAGTAGGACTGGTACTCCAACATACACCAGCCTCTGTAACCGGCGAGGCACCTTCGGCTAAGACCTCTCCCCCTACCCATGCGGTACCGTTCTTAATAGCAGATACCTCCTTCGTGCTGACTGTAGGCAACTCACTTTCCAGAATCGTATGGATACCTTCACCTGCGCTATAAGTAGTACCTAAAGCGTTTGTCGCATAGGCACGTACGTAATACCCTTTCTGTTGTTGCATATCATAGATTTTCCCGGCAAATTCTCCGATACCCGCTCCGCAAATAATCGTATCCCCATTTTCAATTGTCGGTGACTGATCAGCACTAAAGCAGAAACCACATGACGTGATCGGGGAATCTCCCTCGCTTATTACTTCCATGGAAAACTCCGCATAGGTAAACTCTGTCACGATTTTCTTAAATTTGTTATCATCCAATACAGGACGGCCATTCGTGGTCTTAAAGGTCTCGACTTTCGCCCCGTTATACTCGCCATATTTACTTTTTGCGTAAGCTCTAGCGTAATAGGTAGTTTCCGGTTTTAAGTCGGAGATCGTACAATAGAACGAATCGGCTTCCATATCTATACGGATCGTGGAGTCGGATGCTGAAGGCTCTGGATTCAGCATTAAGTAGATACCTCTTTCCTCGATTTCGGCTTCCCCTTGTTGGATTATCATACCTCCACATTGAACGGAAGTAGACTTTGCGTCGATCGGCAATAAGGTCTTAACGCTTCCTAATCCCTCTTTCGTCTTAAAAGGTAAAATCTCTCCATAAGCGGTATCTACCGCATTGATCGCATAGGCCCGGATATAATAATCTAGATCATTGGTTAAGCCCTCGATCGTAGCCTCATATTTTACTTTACGCTTGGATACGGCTTTTTTATTTTTCTCTATCCATGTAAAGGTAGATGCCGTACTCCAACAAAACCCGG
>JAQVCX010000063.1 GCA_028689545.1 Parabacteroides sp. | reverse complement strand
CACGATACCCATATCCATCCCTTTCCCGATGGCATGATATAGAAATACGGAATGCATGGCCTCCCGTACGTGATTGTTTCCCCGGAAAGAGAAAGACAGATTACTTACACCGCCACTCACCTTCGCGCCCGGCAAGTTCTTCTTGATCCACTCAACGGCACGGATAAACGCCAGACCATAGCCATTATGCTCCTCCATACCGGTAGCGATCGCCAATATGTTCGGGTCAAAAATAATATCTTGAGGATTGAAATCAATCTTCTCGGTCAATAGGCGATAGGCCCGTTCACAAACCTCGATCTTCCTTTCATAGGTATCCGCCTGCCCTTTCTCGTCGAAAGCCATCACGACCGCGGCCGCGCCCAGCTGCTTAATACGAGCGGCATGTTGAAGGAAGACCTCCTCTCCTTCTTTCAAAGAGATGGAATTCACGATGCTCTTTCCTTGCACGCACATCAAGCCTTCCTCGATCACTTCCCATTTGGAAGAATCGATCATGACGGGTACACGGGCGATATCCGGCTCGGAGGCGATCAAGTTCAAGAAAGTCTTCATCTCTTTTACGGCATCTAGCATACCGTCGTCCATATTGATATCAATCACTTGAGCGCCATCCTCTACTTGCTTACGAGCGATCGTCAACGCTTCCTCGTAGCTGCCCTCTTTTATCAAGCGTAAGAATTTCCTTGAACCGGCCACATTGCAACGCTCTCCCACGTTCACGAAATTATTCTCCGGTTTCACCTCCAGCAGTTCCAAGCCCGACAGCCACAGGCAATCCGGTTTCGGAGCCGGGATATGGGGTTTGGCCCCTTTCACCAACTCCGGATACCGAGCGATATGCGCCGGGGTCGTTCCGCAACAACCTCCGATAATGTTCACCAAGCCCTCTTCCACGAAAGGCTTCACATGTTGAGCCATTTTATCCGGTGTCTCGTCATAGCTGCCGAAACTATTCGGCAATCCGGCGTTCGGATAAGCGCTGATATAATAAGGGGCATACGTCGCCAACTCTTGTAAATAAGGCTTCATATCCGCCGCCCCGAAAGAGCAGTTTAAGCCCACCGAAACAATATGTGTATGCTGAATGGAAGCTAAGAAGGCCAATAAAGTCTGTCCGGAGAAGGTTCGTCCACCTTGCGCGGACAAAGTCAAAGACAACATGATCGGCAGCTCTTTTCCTTTCTCTTTCAAGACAACCTCAGCCGCTTCCAATCCCGCTTTTACGTTCAACGTATCGAAAGTAGTCTCGAAAAGGATGATATCCACCCAGCCGTCAACAAGTCCCTCGACTTGCTCCTTGTAGGCTTTATACAAATCTTTGTAAGTGACGGCACGATAAGCGGGATCGCTTACATCCGGGCTCATGGAAGCCGTCTTATTGGTAGGACCGATCGAGCCGGCCACGAAGATCGTACGATCCGGATGCTCTGCCATATAGGTATCCGCCACTTCCCTCGACAATCGTCCGGCGGCCAGGTTTATCTCGCGTACATAGGCCTCCATCGCGTAATCGGCCATGGAGATAGCGTTCGCGTTGAACGTATTCGTCGCGAAGATATCCGCTCCCGCATCCAAATACTGACGATGAATAGACTGGATTACGTCCGGGCGGGTGATACACAACAAATCATTGTTCCCCTTCAACTGTCCCGGAAAATCGGCGAAACGTTCGCCTCGGTAATCTTGTTCGTTTAGTTTGAAACTTTGGATCATGGTACCCATACCACCATCCAAGATCAAAACGCGCTCCTTCAAGAGTCGCAGAAATCGTTCCTTATTCATAAATATGTTTTACCTTTCTTGCGTACAAAAGGAAGACTTATCGTTTGAAAGCCCGATCCATCTCCCGCCGGTCGTCGCGTTCACGGATGGAGTCTCGCTTATCATATTCCTTTTTACCTCGTGCGATCGCTACGACCACTTTCGCCAATCCTTTCTCATTGATAAACAAACGAGTGGGAATGATCGTAAAACCACTGGCACGAACCGCGCCCTCGATCTTTCGTAATTCCTTTTTGGTAAGAAGTAATTTCCGGTCTCGCCGTGCGCTGTGATTATTGTACGTCCCGTAAAAATATTCGGCGATGTACATATTCTTCACCCACAGTTCCCCTTTTTCCACGATACAAAACGTATCTACCAAACTCGCCTTCCCTAAACGGATCGATTTAATCTCCGTCCCGGTCAATACGATCCCGGCCATAAAAGTATCGAGCAACTCGTAATCGAACGTCGCCCGCTTATTCTTTATCTGTATATTAGTACTAATCTTCTCTTTCATCTTGTGTTATTCTGTCAAAAACTCAAACCAGGCATCAGCATCGATAACAAAATCTCGATAACCGTCGGAGTCAGTAATATAATAGCGGTTGTAAATCCCACGAACTTCAGACGGATCTTCTCCTCTACTCCCATATACGGACCGGCCCCTTCCCAAACCATATAGAAGGTATAAAGGATAAATATCCGCAAGAAGAAAAACTCGGGAAGCAACATCAATATGATATTCAAAGCGAACATCAACGACGAGGAATACCCCACGAAACGCAACCACAGTTTCAAATCCTTCTCCCGTTTAAATACACCTTGCCATATCTCGTTCATCAGATAAGCCCCGAGGTAAAATCCACCGAACGAGGACACCAACGTCCGGATAGACGACTTCAAGGCCAGCTCTAAATCAAACTCCTTCCGTGTAAACAATACGCCCAAAAAAGCCGCGACGGTAACGAAGCCGATCAATGGATACACAAATCGGGATAAGAACTCCTCATGCTTCTCTCCTCTTTTCGCTAACAAGACCCACGCCTTAGCCGGCTGTGAAATGATAGCGATTACCCACCTAAATATCTCCTTATACATCTTTGTTTACTTTTAAATAGCAAAAGTATATATTTAATTTGTAAAACGCAACGTAAATACGTCGGTAGCCCCCCAGACGCATGCGGTGGTATCCGCATTATAGCGTTCGGCATAATTTATTTTAAAATTTATCGCATCCTGTCCCTCACGGCTCTCGATCGCCTTGGCTTGGTCCAAAAACTTATCAATCGTAAAAGCGGTCGTATTGACCCATTTAGTGGAATCGCCGGTACCTCCCTCTTGGGTTACCCGAAGATATAGGTTATAGACGCGTTGCCCGTCATCGTCTTTTTCCACCTGCTGATCAGGGTCATAGGACAAATTGAATAGATCCTTTTGGTCTGCCTGATGATCCACATGTTGGGTCTGCAAGAAGAAACGCCCCTCCAGATAAAGACTTTTCTTAAAGTCTAGCGTAACCAGGCGCTCCTTGTCCAATACAATAGCCGTATCGGTCAATGTCTCCCGCAAAGGCCATACAGCGACCGAGTCGTACTTATAAATCTCAGCGTCGTAAACGCCACCGCCCAACTCCTCGCTGAAATTCGTCTTGAAATCGACCACGCAACAGTCGCCCTCTTTCAAATCCGCCCGGTTCTCAAACTCAGAGGAAGAGACGATAAAGATATTCCCTTGATCATCCGCCGTATAGATACACCGCATAGGATTCTCACGTATCACTCCTACCCGATGATAATTGATCGAATTACTTCCATCCCCCATACAAGAGGTCATTACTAGAGACAGGGATAAAAACAAGCCGTATAAAACTCTCTTTCTCATCTTCTTTAATTTATAAGTAAAGGATCTGTTACTCCCCAGGTAAACTGGGTGCTATCATTTGGATTGATTTGATCGACATAATGAATCCGGACATACATATCCGCGTCACGCTCGCCTTGTTCTCGCATATCCTTGATGAAGTTCGTCAGATTAAAGGCGTTGATAACCGCGATAGCCTCCTCTGTCTTATCCTCCGGCTTTCCGGTCGTAGCGGCCGCCCGTAAATATAAGGAATAAATGGATTTCCGATTTTCAACGACTGCCCGCTGAGCCGGGTCATAAGTCAGCTGCCAATTCAAGGCGCGATCCTTTGTTGTCCAACAAACAGAGGGCATAAATAAATAGTCTTCTAATTTAATGAACAAAACTGAGTCGTTCGGATTAACCGCAAGCACCGGTTGCTCATTGGTCAGCAGTTTATTTGTATCCGTAAGAGGACTCTCAGCGGTTTGCTGGTTAACGGCGCTTTCTCCTTGTATCGTCACCGTATAATACCCTTTTTGTTCCGCATCCGTATTCTCCGGCAGGCTCGGGTCGTAATCAAAACTTACCAGCAGGCATTTACCCTCCGAATATGAACTTAGCGTCGTCGCATAGATCCAACCAAGCCGGGTATTGGCCATCATCAACGCGCTATCTCCATGCTGCCGGATCACAGCGGCGGTCGTTCCCGGATTATAGACATTATTTACGTCTTTCAGGCAAGAAGTAAACAGACTCACGATAACCACCCCCCAGACAAAACCTATTAATTTTTTATATCTCATTTCACCATACTTCTCTTAAAGTACACAAAGATACGATCTTTACCCATATACATAAAAAAAAGATCCAAAAGTTTTCGTGTAAAACTTTTGGATCTTTTTATCAAGTAGACAAATAAGCTAAAATCATTCCTTTATAGTACCACACTCAACCTTCAACGAACTCCAAGTCAAGTCCGTACTATCTTTCTCGTTGATACTGCTCAAGTAATTAATTTTCAAGTTAAATTTCTCCGCGCCCTTCTTTCCTTCTTTTTTCATGATAGGCTCTAGCACATCACCGATCTTGAAAGCCCGGAATTCGGAGGTAGAGGTAGAAGTCTCCCCTGTGCCCACATTACTCTTTTGCCCACGCAAGAACAAGCTATACGTAGAGATACCATTCTCGGTAGTCACCGAATCCGTTTGATTCCAATATAATTGGTATCGGTTCACTTGATTTTTACGAGCGTCAAAACTCGTTCCTAAAAAGATATACTTCTCGATATAAGAACCAGTGACCATATCCTTTATAACTAGCTCCTTATCCAAAAGGGTTGTAGTATCCGGTGTCACATAAAAATTAGCAGTGCCCTTTTCTATCTCTTGTAAGCCCGAGATTGTAGCCACACTATAACCATTTGTCGCCGCATTCGCATTTTCGGCGGAAGAAAGATCCACCTCAAAAGCCGCATAATAACATACATCCGGCAAGATACTCACCGTGGGTGAATACAAAGCTCCAAAAGGCGTACTCAAAACCGTTTTATATGATTTCTCATTCACTGTTCCTACTCCAAAACCTTGGTTCGAGAAACTATTATTTCCTTCACCCAAACAAGAGGTCAACAACACCAAAGCGGCAGCGGCAGCCACTCCAACTAATTTAAATGCTTTCATAATTCAATCTTTCTATTTTAAAATATTTGTATTTACACTGTTTTATATGTATCGTTCTATATATATCGAGTATTAAAAACCAAAACGGAATCCGAACTGAATACTCACGTTAAACGGCTTCTCCGAATGGATAGTCTCGATCTCACTGCCATTATCAAAATAATAACTGGCTCCCACCTCGGCAAAAGCGCTTACGAAACGGATAACCGGATAACTCACGCCGGCACGGGCATTTACGGACCAGAGCCATTCTCTCATTCGAACATGCTCGCTTTGCTTCGCGATCTCTACCTCATCCGAGAACAATTTCATCCTACGTTTACCCGCGACATTCACTTCCGTCATACCTCCGGCAGAGGCGTAAAACATAAAGCGATTCCATTCCGCGATCTTATAAGTCAACGATAATGGTATTCCTATAAAATGCAATCGCTGGTCGTTCTCTATATGATACGTATTATTCGTACTCCATTCCGATCGTAAGAAAGAATAAGTCAATCCGGTCTGCAAAGAAAAACGATTATTCAAATAACGACTTATCGAGATACCCACCCCAATAGGTGTCTTATGATGAATATCCGTCTTCGCGGGATCTTTCTTCTCCGCATCGAAGGCATTTAAGCTCATCAGGTTCTCGCTTTTAAGCACGCTACTATTCGTCACATACTGAGGAACCAGATTATCGGCTCCCATAGAAAGGCCTCCACCTCCCATGCCAAAGCCCCATTTCCGGGACGCGGCCTTCTCCGTCTTCTTTTTAGCGACAGGAGTAGCATCCGCTACAAGTACGTCGTTCTTAAGAACAACGATCTCCTCATTATCTCTTTCAACCTCCGGCTCAGCGCCCTCTTTCTCATCGGCCGGTATATCAGCCGGCATTACCTCCGCCCCGGAAATAGGCCGCGCCTCCGCACGCTCTACATTTTGCCGGAACGCCGCCATCCTAGCCCTAGCTTCCACCTTGGCCGCCCCGGATACCGCTTTCGCCTTCACGACCGTAGCGGCGGGAACAGCCGCCAATACGGGTGCTTCCTCCCTCGTTTTCTCTACCGGGACAACCGGGGCATCCACAGAGGTAGGCTCTTGCGAAGACCGTATTTCTTGAGCCACAGGTGGCTTTTCCATTTCTACATCATACAAATAGATACCGCCCGATACCACCAATAAGGAGATCACGGCGGCGGCAACCCAGTAGCGAAGCGTACGGCGCAAAGAAACCGGAGCCTTCCCGCGCAATCGATCGGCTACAGCCTCCCAATCGCCAGGCAGCGTATCCTCCTCGAAACCTTCTAGCTTCGAACGGATCGCGTCATCCCATATATCTCTTTCCTTGTCCTTCATCTTATCTCAATACAATGCGTTAATTTTACGTTGTAACAACTGCTTGGCACGAGTATATTGGGAACGGGAAGTACTCTCCGTTATGTTCAACATCTCACTGATCTCCTTATGAGAATATCCCTCTATCGCGAACATATTGAATACGGTGCGGAAGCCAACCGGCAACTCCTTCACTAGATTCATCAACTCGGCCGCCGACATGTCCGAGATAGCCGAACTATCGGGGTGAATCAGCTCCGCCGTATTGTCTAGATCGGTCGCTTCACGCAACACATCCGACTTTCGCAGATATTCCAACGCGCAATTAACAAAGATCTTCCGCATCCACCCCTCGAATGAACCACTCCCTGTATAGGAGCCCATATTGGTAAAGATTTTGACGAAACCATCCTGCAACAAATCACGAGCCGTTTCCCTATCGTTAACATAACGAAGGCAAACTCCCATCATTTTTCGGGAATATGTATCATAAAGCTCTTTTTGAGCCCGTCTCTCCCCTCTCCGACAACCCTCTATCAGTTGTTGCTCATTCATTCAGTCGTGCCTTGAACGTCTCCCCCTTCCGGAGACTGTACAATATTAGGATGTAAATAATAAAACAAACGCTGCATTCCGTGAAAAATTATTTCATAAACAGGGCGGACGCTTCCGGCCCGCCCTCACGGAACATCCGCGAAGATAAGATGTTCTTATGAGATTATATGTTAACGTACGTAAGTATACTCACTTTTTTTTCGCCGGAAGTACCTGGCAGATCGCGCCTGTATCGGCGCGAGGCTACGCCTATATACGTGTAGCCCTGCGCCGATATAGGCGTGAGCCTACACCGATATACGTGTGGGGCTACGCCGATATACGTGTTTTATTTCACAAACTTAGAGGCATAATAGTACGTCTCCGGTGAAGGCTCGCTCTCTATCCGGTAACGGGTAGAAGCGGAAACGGAAAAGGTATATCCCCGTTCGGAAGCGGCATCGACAGGCAAGAATAACTCATTGCCATAGAGGTTCGTGGCAAGTATGGAGATAGCGGAAGAGGTATCGATGGAATCCTTCAATGAATAATAAACGGTATACGTTAAGTCCTGCCTCTCCGACGCGGGCTTCTCCCACGTCAAATGCAACTCATCGCCCAGACGTTCCACGCTTATTTCCGAGGGAGCGGCAGGTACCGAATCGTTCAGCCAAGTCAACGGAGGCAATTGGGCCGGATATTTATAGTAATTATCCCTTAATTCCTCATATAGCCCCTTATCATTATACAGGACATTCCCGCAACGAAAGAACGCGCAACCGGCTCCCCCATAATAGCGACTGTAATCAATCTGATCCGTTATATCATTCACGCTCCAGTCCGCCTCACTCTTGTCCAGCCGATAAGCCCCCAAGCCGGGTACGACCAGACGCCCGTTGCAATTATCCACCCAATTATCCACGAAAGGGAAAAAGTTCTTATGCAGGTAATACATCATCGGGACGATCATATCTTGCTTACCCTGTAGCATCCACATCTTCGGATCTTGGAAGACACTCTCATAGGCGGTCCAACCCGCGTTCGGCACCCGTTCTATACGATTATATTTCCCGAGCGGCGAACTGCTCACCTGTACCCAAGGCTTCACCAGCTTCACCCAATCGTAGATACGGTAAACCATCCGGTTGATATTCTCCCTGCGCCAGTCCGCTAAAGACTTCCTTTTACCGGATTTATTATATAGCGCCTTATCGGGGAATGTCTTCGCCTCTTCCGGATAGCGGATATAATCAAAATGGATACCATCTATATCGTAGCCATTCACGATCTCCTTGACTAAGGATAAGATATAATCGGCGGTCTCCGGCACGCCGGGATCCAAGAACCACTCCCCATTATGCCGTTTGCAGAGTTTGGGTTTCTTCTTAACCACGGAAAGCTTACCCTGCTCCTTCACGCTTTTATCCGTCCCGAGCGGGAAAGTCACGAACCACGCATGGCATTCCATTCCCCGCTTATGACATTCTTCAATAGCGAAAGCGAGCGGATCATATCCCGGTAATATCCCATACTTGCCGGAGAAGGTCTTACTGGCTGGTTCGATAGCCGAACGATACATCACGTCTCCCCGCAAGCGAGCCTGCATGAAGACCATATTGAAATTCGCCTCTTGAAGCCGGTCCAAGATATCAAGCAATGCCTGTTGCTGGGCTTTTCGTCCCGCCTCGGTAGTAGCCGGCTTATGCGGCCAATCCAAGCCATAAACCGTAGTCAACCAAACCGCACGTATTTCCTTTTTGGGAGGCTCTACCGCTTGTAACAGACAAAAAGCCGGTAAAGCCAGCGACAGGATAAGCAACAGACAAAACTTTCTCATCATTTGTAATACCTTATTGAGCCCGCGAATGTACTATTTTTTGCGTCTCTTCCGGTAAATCAGTCGTAATAAAATCGACTCCCATATCGATCATCTCTTCCATCAATTGAGGATCGTCTATAGTCCATGCATTCGAAGTCATGCCCAGTACTTTGCACTCCTTCACCCAATCCGGATGAGAGCGCAATACTTTATAATGGTAGTCTAATCCGGTAAAACCAAGTTCTTTCAATTCCATCGGGGATAATTCTCCATTCAGGTAAGAGACCTCCGATTTCGGACATAGGCGGATAAATTCCTTGCAAGCATCCAGATTAAAAGAAATGTAATCCGTACGTTTCGCTAATTTCATGCGCTTTACCATTTCCACAGACAATCTCGCGGCTTCTCGGTTACGTTCCGGGGTGTCATGAGACTTCAATTCGAATATCAACTGGATATTCTTCAATTGCTTCGCCCGTTTCAGATATTGCTCCAAAGTAGGGAGTTTCTCTCCGTTACTTAGTCGCAAATCCTTCAATTCATCGTACGTACAAGATTGGATATGTTTTCCTTGGATATCATTATCGTGAAAAACAACTAGCACGTTATCCGCCGTAAGATGCACGTCAAATTCCGAGCCATAGGCACCAATCTCGCTGGCACGCTCCAAAGAGCGGATAGAGTTCTGAGCGGAGCCTTCCGTTTTCCAATAGCCCCGATGGGCGATCACTTTCGTGTTGTCTTTAGCGGTAGCCATTCCTGCCATCACCAGGCAGAACAGTAAAAGAAGAGTAGATTTTAAATTCATGGTATACAAGTATTTAACGACAAGAGAATGCGTCAAAAGTCTGTATTATAGCACGCAGATGACGCAGACGGGCGCAAAGTAACGCCGATATATTATTTATTATCAACAAAATAAATCTGCGTTCGTCTGCGTATTCTGAGTCATCTGTGTCCGGTAAATACGAACATTTGCCACAACCTCCTACAGATTATTTCCCGATCTCTGATAAATAACGCTCGGCCTCGATAGCTGCCTTACAACCACTTCCCGCGGCGGTAATGGCTTGGCGATAATGAGGATCAGCTACATCCCCGGCGGCAAATACGCCCGGAACTTTCGTTCGGGGAGTTCCCGGAACCGTCTCGATATAACCAACCTCATCCGTATCTATCCACGGCTTGAAAATATCCGAATTGGGTTTATGACCAATCGCCAAGAAGAAACCATCGATAGCGATATCCACTTTCTCTTCATCCGGCTCTCCCATATGTTTTACCAAATGAGCGCCTTCCACGCCATTCTCACCAAATAGACCGAGGGTGTTATGTTCGAAAAGCACCGTGATATTCGGAGTCTTGAAGACACGTTCTTGCATTACTTTTGAAGCACGCAAATACGGTTTACGCACGATGAGGTAAACTTGCTTCGCCAAACCAGCCAAGTAAATCGCTTCCTCGCAAGCCGTATCTCCACCCCCTACTACCGCTACCGTCTTTTTACGATAGAAGAAACCATCGCAAGTAGCGCAAGCGGATACACCCATACCCGCATATTTATGTTCATCCGGCAGACCCAGATACTTTGCGGAAGCACCCGTAGCGATAATCAAAGTCTCCGTCTCGATCTCTTTCTCGCCATCAATCGTGATTTTATAAGGAGCCTCGCCCAAATCAGCGGCGGTAGCGATACCGAAACGGATATCCGCGCCAAAACGGACGGCTTGTTTCTTTAAATCCTCCATCAACTCCGTGCCGGTTATACCGTCCGGATACCCCGGAAAATTCTCCACCTCTGTAGTGGTTGTCAATTGTCCACCCGGCTGTATTCCTTCATAAAGCACCGGAGATAAATTCGCACGGGAAGCATAAATAGCCGCCGTATAACCCGCCGGGCCCGAGCCTATAATAAGGCAACGTACTTTCTCATTCACTGAATCGCTCATAACAGAATGTATTAATTTTCAATTTTCAATTACCTAAGGTCTATCACCTCTACGTCCGGATAATCCCTCTCGTTAAAAACAAAAAAGCGATCCGGTTGGTTTATACCTGTTTTCAATTGGCTGATCTGAATCGTAGTGCTAACACCATTTTTAGAAGTAACCGTGATGCGAGCCGGGAAATTTGAATACTTCTCGATTTGCAACTCCACTTTCACGATGTCCCCTTTCTTCCTCGGTGTCAGTTCCACGTCGTAAGCGGCTTTTCCGTTCGGAGCCGTACTCTCGCCTTTATAAGCCGCCGTGAATCCTTTCTTATAGCTATTTAATAAAAGAGCGGGATTCGTAAACTGCAACTCCTCTCCCGTAGGGTTCGTCACGTTCACCTCATCGTTTCGTTCCACATACGTCCATTGCGTCGTACCATTAAACCAAGTAAGCGCATCCGGCGTAACCAATGTAAACTTATCCCCTTTCATCTGGATGGTTCCCTCCAAACTCTCTCCCGCATGCTGACCGGCGGAACGGGTAAACATCGTAAAAGAAGCGCTTATCCCGTTCGAATTCTCATAGGCGGCGGCCGCCTTCCCCAAGATATCGTTCGCGTTCTGGGCATGCGCCCCCACTCCAAGTCCCAACAGGAAACACAAGGATAATCCGACAAACGCGATACACCGCCACACTCTTATTTTATGTTCTCTTCTCATATTTATTTCAAACCATTTAATACCTGCTCCAACGAATACTCATCTTGCACCAATACTTGACGGGCCTTGCTTCCCTCAAACGGGCCTACAATGCCGGCAGCCTCCAATTGATCCATCAAACGTCCGGCACGGTTATAACCGATTGCGAATTTACGCTGGATCAAAGACGTAGAACCTTGCTGCTGAATCACGATCAGACGAGCCGCCTCATCAAATAAGGGATCTCGATCCGACAAATCGACCGCTCCCGAAGTTGACGCCTCTCCCCCTTCCGGCACATAGTCCGGAAGCAAATAAGCGGTTTGGAAGCCTGCCTGCTCGCCGATATAATCCACGATATCCTCCACCTCGGGCGTATCCACGAAAGCGCACTGCACACGAACCGGCTCTTGTCCGGCTACGATAATCAACATATCACCCCGTCCGATCAAACGATTCGCGCCCGGAGCGTCCAGAATCGTACGTGAATCAATCATAGAAGCCACCTTAAAGGCGATACGGCTCGGGAAGTTACTCTTGATCGTACCGGTAATCACCTTTGTATCCGGCCGTTGCGTTGCCAAGATCATATGGATACCCACCGCACGAGCTTTCGCCGCTATACGGGAGATGGGTAACTCGATCTCACGCCCAGCCACCGCGATCAAGTCGGCGAACTCATCCACCACCGCCACGATATAAGGCAAGAAGTGATGTCCCTTTTGCGGGTTCAACCGCCGCTCGATAAACTTCGTGTTATATTCCTTTATATTACGCACGCCCGCACTCACAAGCAAACGATACCGATCTTCCATCTCGATCACCAACGAATTCAATGTAGCGACAGCGTCGGCCGGCTCCGTAACGATCGGCTTCTCCGCATTGGGGAGTTTCGCCAGATAATGACGTTCTATCTTGGAATAGATACTAAACTCAACCATCTTCGGGTCCACCATCACGAATTTCAATTCCGACGGATGCTTCTTATATAATAAGGAAGTGATGATCGCATTCAGGCCGACAGACTTACCTTGTCCCGTAGCACCGGCCACCAATAAGTGCGGTGTCTTACAAAGATCGAACATGAAGACCTCGTTCGTAATCGTCTTACCCATCGCTACGGGCAACTCATACTTACCCTCAATGAATCGGCGTGACGCGATAACCGATTGCATCGAGACCGTCTGAGGGTTCTTATTCGGCACCTCGATACCGATCGTTCCCTTTCCGGGCATCGGAGCGATAATACGGATCTGCAAAGCGGATAAGCTCAAGGCGATATCATCCTCCAAGTTCTTGATCTTAGAGATACGGACACCTGCCTCGGGTACAATCTCATAAAGCGTAACCGTAGGTCCGACTGTCGCCTTGATCGAAGCAATCTTGATATTGAAATCTTCCAAGGCTTGCTTGATCAAGCGTTGGTTTTCCGCCAATTCTTCCCGGTTAATCTCCATGCTTCCACCATCATAGGCTTTCAGCAAGTCCAATGTAGGAAATACATACCGGGAAAGATCTAACCGAGGGTCATACGTACCCAAGCCCGAGGCATCGTAGGTCTCATCATTGCCGGCGGCAACTTCCACCGTGAACCCGGCATCCTCTCCATCCTCTAATTCGGGGGTATTTGTCTCCTCTTCCTTTTCGTTTATCGGATCGTCATCACCCGCGGCGATCGTAACGATTAAATCATCATCAGCGACCTCTTCCTCCTTATAATCCGATACGTTCTTACGTTTTTCTTTCCCTTCGGCCTTCAATAATTCAGCCTCCGTATCAAACTCTTTGTAATCATCCATTTCCGGTTGTTCATCCGGCTGCTCTACGGCAAACTTAGAGCGAGGAGCTACAATATCCTCTTTTTCCGTCGGCTCCACATCTTCCTCACCCTCTTTACGTTTCAAGCGATTCCTTACCCAGCCCAATGAGAGTATGCGCTGTAAAAAGGGGATCGTCCTCTTACTGGTAAAAATAGCGAGGATTAAGAAGGAACCTAATAATAGCAAGATCGTACCGGGGATCCCGATATTGGCAATGAACATCTCCGATATGTAATATCCGTGTTGACCGCCTAGATAAATAAACGTATCCTCATATCCCTTAATAAATAGGAAGGCAAAAAACACAGACCCCCAGATCAATGCCGAAGCGCTGAATAAAAAACGCCTCAACAAGGATACTTTATTTAAGTTCATGAGTTTCGCCCCAACCGATCCCAAGAAAAAGAGGATCATGAAAGAAGAGATGCCGAACCAGCGATTCATCAATAGATCAGAGAAATACGCCCCACGTACTCCTGCCCAATTCTCTACGGATCCTCGATTGATCAACAAATCTCCTAAAGGTACATTCTCGATCTTGCTTTGATCCGCGGCACCCGTAAAGAAAAACGAGAGCAGAGCTAGACCTACGTAAATCGTTAGTATAGAGATAACCAAGCCTGTAATGAAACGGGTCCGTTCATTTGCGGAAAAAGTTTTCAAGGCGGCGAACCAGCTGGGTTCTGTATGATTTTGCTTCGTTGTTGTTGTCTTCTTTGCCATAAATAGTTTCTCAATAATTCTTTTATAACACGCAAATGTACATAGAAAAATTGAGTCTAACGAACCTTTGAAAAAAAGACGTACAGGTTTTATAAAAACATGTACATGTTTTCACGGAAACACGTACATGTTTTAGGGGATAGATTCAAAAAGGATTAAATAGATCTGTGCATCTCGTGTCCTTCCACGTAAATCGCGCTATAAGGACGAGACGGACAAAGATGCTCGCAAGCGCCACAACCGATACAAGTTTCCGTATTGATCACCGGAATCTTCAACGACTTCGGGTCCGCCGGATCTTTCGCCACCATCTGGATCGATTTTGTCGGGCAATGGCGTTCACAATTACCGCAACTCATGCCATCCGTATTGACGATACAAAGATCTTTTACCCATACGGCATGGCCGATCTGTATAGCGGATTTGTCCTCTTTCGTAATGGTCTTGATAGCTCCCGTCGGGCAAACCTCCGAACATTTCACACATTCCGGACGGCAATAGCCTCTATCGAATGCCATCTCCGGCTGCATCAGTTTCATCAGATCCGTAGATGGGCGCAAGACATGATTCTCGCAGACAGAAACACAAAGCTGACATCCCGTGCAATGTTGAGCCAGATTCCCGATACTCAAAGCTCCGGGAGGGACCAATGGAGCCAAACGATTCGGCTCTTTACGCTCTTTAATCGGCGCAAAGCCTCCGTCTTTCTTCATATCCACATAATCCTCCAGCTTTTTCCGCTGCGCATGCAAAACAGAAGACATGGCGACCAAAGCCGTAGCCGACAAAGCCCTACGGCGGGAAACATCCGTAGTGTCCTTCGTTGAGGATTCTTTTACCGAAGTAGCTTTATTACCCTTGTGTGCCCTCGTATACGAGATCGCACCTTGACGGCAATTATCCAAGCAGTCCATACAAGTCACGCAACGACTATAATCGATCGCGTGATTCTTAGAGTCGATACAAGAAGCCTTGCATTTACGTGCGCATAATCCGCAACCATTACATTTATCCGTGTCAATGCGAGGTTTAAGCAACGCATACTTCGACAAAAAACCAAGAACCGTACCCACCGGACAGATCGTATTACAATACGTACGTCCATTTCTCCAAGCCAAGACCGCCAATATGACAAAGCTAAGAAGAGCGATTCCCATCGTAGCCAGACTACGTACCCATACGTCCACCGGATAGAACGCATAGCTATCCATACGTTGCGCGAGATAGGCCAATAGGTTATTGCCCTCTTGATAGATCGGAGCGAATAAATTCGAAGCGATACGCCCATAAGCGCTATAAGGCGAAATGAGTGCCACCAAGGAACCGATACCCGCGATAAAAGCGAGAATAAAAACGACCAAAGTACCATAACGTACCCATCGCAATGCGGGAGAATAAGAGAAACGGTATTTCTTCCGTTTGCCCGCGATCCACGAAATGATATCTTGCAATACGCCTAAAGGACAGATAACGGAGCAATACACACGCCCCAATAAAAGAGTCAGTATCACCAATCCTAGCACAACACCGACATTCAAGGCCAATAACGCGGGCCAAAACTGTATCTTAGCCAGCCACCCGAACCAAGCGTGAATCGTACCCGTGAAATCAAGAAATAACAGGGTGATCAAGACAAAGCTAAAGGTAGCGGCGCATATTCTTATTTTTCGTAACATAATTTTCCGTTTGTTTAAAGGTTAACCATTCACTTTCAGCTCTTCCACGAACTTATCTATACGCCGCATCTCCTTGGGGATATCGATACCTTGCGGGCAATGAGGGCTACATTGCTCACATCCCGTACAATGGTTCGCTTGACGCAACTTAGGGACACTCCTGTCATAACCGACCAAGAAGGCACGACGAGCTTTCGCGTAATTCTCGTCTTGAGCGCTTTTCGGAACATTTCCCTCGTTCACACATTTATTATAATGTAAGAGAATGCCCGGAATATCCAACGCATACGGGCAAGGCATACAATACTTGCAATCATTGCAAGGTATTGTCGGATATTTCATCATAAGCTGAGCGGTCTCTTCCAAAAAGGCTTTCTCCTCGTCCGTTACCGGGATAAGCGGAGAATAGGTACGGATATTATCTTGTAAATGCTCCATATAAGTCATGCCACTTAACACCGTCATGACTCCCTCCGGAGAGCCCGCGAAACGAAAAGCCCATGAAGCCACGCTATTCTCGGGCCGTTGCTGTTTCAAACGACCTACGATATGATCCGGAACATTCGACAAACGACCTCCCAATAACGGTTCCATGATAACCGCCGGAATACCTCGCTTCTCCAACTCACCATACAGATACTCGGCATTCACGTTACGCCCCGAGGCATGTTTCCAGTCCAGATAATTCAGCTGGATCTGGACGAAATCCCATTTCACGCCCATGTCCAACACATAATCAAACACTTTTACATCCCCATGAAAAGACCAACCCAGGTTACGGATACGTCCCGCTTCCCGTTCTTTCACCAAGAAGTCAAGCATTCCATTATTTATATAGCGCTCATTGAAAAGCTCGATACCATTTCCCCCACCGATAGAGTGAAGCAAATAGTAATCCAAATAATCGGTCTGTAAATCACGGAAAGATTGCCGATACATCGCCAACGAGTTTTCTCTCGTATAGTTCTGGAAGTTTGACAATTTAGTAGCCAGATAATAGCTGTTCCTCGGATGGCGGGCCAACGCTATACCGGTCGCTTTCTCGGACATACCTTGTACATACACAGGAGAGGTATCAAAGTAATTCACCCCATGCTCTATCGCATAATCCACCAAGCGATTCACGGCTTCCTGATCAATCTGATCTTTGCCGTCCGGTCCTGGTTTCAAGGGCCAACGCATACAGCCATATCCTAAAACAGAGACCTTATCGCCATTCGTAGGATGTTGGCGATAGGTCATTTTATCGGTAGGAACCTCACCTAACGCCACAGCCGCACCCGGCTCATTCTTGGGAGCGCAACCGTAAAATGCGGCCGAAGAGGCGACAGCCCCACCCCCTACTACCTTCAAGAATTTACGGCGATTCATCTCTTGAGGGTTCTCATTCTTTCCACATGAACTCATAACTCAATCGGTTTTTTATCTATTAGTATATCCAACATCAGTCTATCCTTACTATTCCTTCTATTAATTGGTACAAAAATAGTAAAACTGGTAATAATGAAAGAACAATCCCCGATTAAAAAAGAATTATCGGGGATTTATCACGAATAAAACGGGTGTTTATTCAATAAGACTACAGGGTCTCTTGTTTTAATCGCTCTACATACTCATCGATCTTTCGCATTTGTTCCGGAATTTTGATACCTTGCGGACATTTCGGTACGCATTTATCGCACCCTATGCAATGCCCCGCTTGACGAAGCTTAGGGACCTTACGATCATATCCGACCAAAAACGCCCGGCGAGCCTCCCGATAACCCTTATCTTGCGAACTTCTCGCGACAAGCTCATCATTCACACACCGATTGTAATGAGCGAATGTACCTGGAATATCCAAGCCATACGGACAAGGCATGCAATATTGACATTCCGTGCAAGGAACAAAATCCGAATGTAGCATCCTCTCCGTCACCTCCTCTAAAGCCTTATCTTCTTGCTCCGTAATCGGCTCCAAAGGAGAAAAGGTACGAATATTTTCCTGCAAATGCTCCATATATACCATACCGCTTAATACAGTCAACACACCTTTAGGGGTGCCGGCATACCGAAAAGCCCACGAGGCAGGACTATCGTCGGGACGTAACTGTTTCAATTTAGCTAAGGAAAGAGCGTTGAGCCGGGACAGGCGCCCTCCTAGCAATGGCTCCATAATCACAACCGGGATATTTCGTTTTTCCAATTCCCCATATAGATACTCCGCGTTTATATTCCAATCGGAAGCATTTTTCCAATCCACGTAATTCAGCTGAATCTGGACAAAATCCCAAGGGACATCTTGCGATAACAAGAAATCAAACACCTCGACATCACCATGAAAAGACCAGCCTAGGTTCCGAATACGGCCCGCCTCCCTTTCTTTCAATAAGAAATCAAGCATGCCATTCGTATAAAAACGTTCCCGCAAATCTTTCATTCCACCTAAGCCTACCCCATGAAGCAGATAATAATCAAGATAATCCACCTGTAAGTTTTTCATCGATTGACGATATAAGCCAATAGAACCTTCTTTTGTCCTCCATTCCGGCACGGGGCGATGCGTGGACAGTTTAGTGGCGATAAAATATTTATCCCGGGGATGGCGACTGAGGGCAATGCCCATGGCTTGCTCAGAAAGTCCCCGGACATAAACCGGCGCTACATCAAAGTAATTCACCCCGTGCGCAATCGCATAATCAACCAACTCGTTCACGGCATCTTGATCGATCTCCTCTCCGGAACCATCCGCTTTCTTACGTAACGGCCAGCGCATACATCCATATCCCAATAAAGAGACCTTATCTCCCGTATGAGGATTCGTACGGTAAGTCATTTTATCAGTCGGCACCTCTCCCAGATAACTACCGCTACCCGGCATGTCCTGTTTTTTAGTGTCACCACATCCATACAGTAGGCCTGTTGATGCCGCAGCCGTGCCAGTGCTCAATACTTTCAAGAAATTCCTGCGATCTATATTATTATTGCTCATTATCCTATATTTTTTGAGATTATTAAACCGTACGATGTCTTTCATGCCCCTCGACATAGATTGCGCTTAACGGACGAGACGGACAATAATATTCACATGCGCCACAACCGATACAAAGTTCCGTATCGATAACCGGTACTTTCAATGATTTAGGGTCATTGGGGTCTTTCGCCATCATTTGAATGGCTTTCGTCGGACAATGCCGCTCACAATTACCACAATTCACCTCATCGGTGTTCACCACACAATTGTTCTTGATCCATACCGCATGTCCAATCTGCGTGGCCGATTTATCCGCTCTCGTGATCAATTGGATCGCACCGGCCGGACAAACCTCGGAGCATTTCGTACATTCCGGGCGACAATATCCCCGCTCATACGACATTTCCGGTTGCATAAATTTCATTAGATCCGTAGAAGGGCGCAAGACTTGATTCGGACAGACCGATACACAGAGTTGACAAGCCGTACAATGTCCGGTGAAGTTTCGTAAACCCAAAGCTCCGGGCGGGACTATCGGTGTCATACGATCCGGGGTTAACTTATCCGTAATATCCGCCAATCCCCCATCCGCATTTACCCCCGATTGAGCTTTTAAGGCAGATGCCGCCAACAATCCCGTAAAGGTCAGAAAATCACGACGTGTATTTTCTTCAAGCCCCCCAACCTCTCTCTTCGATTCTATCTTTCGTTTACGAGGCGCATATGTCAAAGCTCCCTTTTTGCATTTATCTATGCAATCCAAGCAAGTAACGCAACGACTATAATCTATCGAATGATTTTTCGAATCAATACAGGCAGCTTTACAATTACGGGCACATAACCCACACCCGTTGCATTTCTCCACATCGATCACCGGCCTTAAAAAGGAAAAACGAGCGACAAACCCCAAGACCGTACCTACCGGACAGATCGTATTACACGTACGCCCATTGCGCCAAGCCAATAGGGAAAGGACTACGAACGTAGCAAGCGCCAACGCAAACGTAGCCACACTTTTTAGCCATACATCTACCGAGTAAAAAGCATAGCTATCCATACGCTCCGCCCAATAAGCCAATAAATTATTTCCCCACTGATATAAAGGAGCGAAAAGATTCGAGGCAATCCGTCCATAAGCCCCATACGGATCTAATAAAGCCACCAATGAACCGATACCCGCAAAAAAGGCGATAACAAAGATCCCTAACATTCCATAACGCAACCATGAAACCGCCGGGGAATAAGAGAAACGATTCTTTTTGCGTTTTCCGGCTATCCAAGAAACAACATCTTGAAATACACCTAACGGACAGACAACCGAGCAATAGACACGTCCAAAGAGTAAGGTTAATACCAGTAATGCCGATACAACCCCGACATTCACCGCTAATAAGGCCGGTAGGAATTGCATTTTCGCTATCCATCCCAACCAACAATGCGTTGCCCCCGTAAAGTCAAGGAACAAAAGGGTAGTCATAATAAAGACAATGGCAGCGAGTGTTAATCTAATTTTACGTAGCATATAAAATCATTTTTTGTTTACATAAATAATACGTCCGTTTTTATTTACAAAAGAAGGAAATTAACATAAACGTTGTTTTGAACTCAAGAGCAAAAAGAATATTCGGTACTTTATCACGAAAAAAACGGATTTTTGTTGTATTTTTGCGGATTATTATCAAGAATGATTAGATAAACAGGCACATGGGAAAAGAAGAAAATCCGATATACGAGCGTAACACGCTAGAATTTGTTACGGTAGCACTGGAATATTGCACCTTTATTGAGGCCGCGGGAAATACAGGGCTTTTCGACTTCGTAGACAAGGCGACAAAAATCCTGCCTCTTTTATACTTAAAGGCCAGCCTGTTGCCCGAAGTAGAATCTGAAGAGGATACGGAGCTTGAGCTTTCCGTTTCAGAAGACATGTACGAGTCGGTTCGTTCACGGATAGCCGGTTTGCTTGGCGAGCGAGATTCCTATCTGGAAACATTTCATGCGGATATGCGATATAGCGATACCCCTATCGCGGCGTTTATTTCCGAGAGTTTGACTGATGTCTATCAAGATACGGGAAATTTCGTATCTTTATTCCGTCAAGGAAACGAGGAAGTCATGCTAGAGGCTATCGCTTTGTGCCGTGCGAACTTCCAAGAATACTGGGGACAGCAATTATTGAATGCCTTGAAAGCGTTGCACGCTGTGCGTTACAGCGGTGATGAGGATTTGGAAAAGAATGATGAGGAAGAATGATACAACAATTTATACATACCATTGCAAAAGAGGATATAGCGAAACTTACCGTAGAGGAATTTAAGGGGCGTATCATTACGATCCTTAGTAAAGAGGAGGCGGACAAGGCCGTAGAGTACTTGCTACGTTTTCCGATCGTTGGTTTTGACACGGAGACCCGTCCTAGCTTTAAGAAGGGACAGCATTACAAGATCTCATTGATGCAGATATCAACGGATGATACCTGTTTCTTGTTTCGTTTGAACCATATCGGTATACCAGAATCCCTGGAGAAATTTCTGAAAAGCAGCTCGACCTTAAAGATCGGGCTATCTTTACGGGATGATTTCGGGGCGATACGAAAGCGTTCGGATATAGAACCCGCTAATTTCCTTGATTTACAGAATTATGTAGGCCAGTTCGGTATCGAGGATGCCAGCCTGCAAAAGATCTACGCGATACTTTTCCAAAAGAAAATATCAAAAGGCCAACGCCTCACGAATTGGGAAGCGGATGTATTGACCGACTCACAAAAGAAATATGCGGCCCTCGATGCTTGGGCCTGTCTAAGAATATATAACTCAAGTTTCGGATTTAGAATAATCTGTAGTATTTGATACACAAAAGGCTTTGAGATATTTCCGTATTTCGCGGAAATTCAGTAAATTAGTAGTGACCAAACAACTAATAAACCAATCTC
>JAQVCX010000062.1 GCA_028689545.1 Parabacteroides sp. | reverse complement strand
CGGACAAACATGACGTAAAGATAGCAAAATCAGCTTTGCGTCACCCTAAATCACCTATTATGATTGCTATCTATCTCATTTTCAAGCGATATAAATATGAAGCCGTAAAAAGTGACGAAGTCAGGAGCCCGGCACAAGGTGCTTGTGAGCCTCGGCACAAGATGCTTGTGCAGGTCGGCACAAGGTGCTTGTGCTATTTTCTATTCGTCCGGACATCCAGCGCTCACTCTCATTTTTTTATCTTATCTTTGTACGCTATTTAGAGTAAAAAACATTACCATGAAGATATTTTGGAGTATACCACTCATGCTCATGCTATTCGCATGCCAAACACAGAAAGAGAGCCGGGAGGAATTATCGCTTGCCGGCCGCTGGGAATTACGCCTGGATTCAACAGATGTCACGGAGCCCGTTCAATTACCGGGTACCACGGACACCAACCAAAAAGGGCACCCGAACAATGACAAGGACGAGACCACCCATCTATCTAGGCCCTTCCGCTATCAAGGCAAGGCATGGTATCAGAAGGAGATCACGATTCCGGAGAATTGGGAAGGCAAAAGCATCTGGTTGACCTTGGAGCGGACAAAACCGACCCAAATATGGGTAGATAGCGTATACGCCGGTGCATCCGACCATATTTCCACCCCTCAAGAGTACGACCTGTCCGCATACCTCCGGGCCGGGAAACATCGCTTAACCATCCAGGTCGATAACGGCCTAAGCGTACCGCCCCAATTATTGGACAACTCACACGCTTATACGGAATCCACGCAGACGAACTGGAACGGCATGATCGGGGAGCTGAAACTGGAAGCCCGTCCTCTATTCCATATCCACCGGATACAAGTATATCCACACGCGGGCCAAAAAACGGTGGACGTGAAAATAAAGCTCTCAAATCCATTCGGGCAAAAGATTGCGACCGCCGTTCAAATAGAGCTGGAGGCTTTCAACACCGGCCTGGAGCACCATCTCCAATTCAACAAGGAGATAGTAGTCCAGCAAGACGAGATCGCGTTCCAAATACCGATGGGCGATAACGCCTTGGAATGGAGCGAGTTCTCCCCCACCCTGTACCGCCTGACAGCGAGCATCCAAGGCGAGAATATACAAGACAGCCAAAGCACTACCTTCGGGTTAAGAGACTTCAAGGCCGACGGTACCCGATTCACCATCAACGGGCTGACCACCTTCCTCCGTGGCAAGCACGACGCTTGCGTATTCCCGCTAACGGGTCATGTCCCGATGGACACCGCGGCGTGGAGACACTATTTCCGCGTCGCCAAGGAATACGGCATCAATCACTGCCGTTTCCATTCATGGTGTCCGCCAAAGGCCTGCTTCGAGGCGGCCGATATCGAAGGCTTTTACCTCCAGCCCGAACTCCCTTTCTGGGGAAAGATGGAAAAGAGCGATACCACCTTGATCCATTTCCTCACCCAGGAAGGATTACAGATACAGGAGGCTTACGGGAATCACGCCTCTTTCGTACTGATGGCGATCGGCAATGAGCTTTCGGGGGATCAAGACGCGATGGTGGACATGATCGCCCGTTTCCGTAGCGAGGACGGACGGCATTTATATGCCTCCGGATCGAATGACTACCTGGGCTTCAACGGGCCGGCGGCGGGAGACGATTACTTCACCACCTGCCGGGTCCCCGGCGCTAACGTATTCAGCAACCATACCCGGGGCTCTTTCTCTTTTGCCGACGCGGAGGATGGCGGCTATATCAACCA
Organism: Parabacteroides sp.; assembly: GCA_028689545.1. Taxonomy (GTDB): domain Bacteria; phylum Bacteroidota; class Bacteroidia; order Bacteroidales; family Tannerellaceae; genus Parabacteroides. The sequence continues at coordinate 20,058 of JAQVCX010000062.1, read as the reverse complement.
TACCTATCCAAACTCGGTCATGAATTTCGGGCCCGCCATCGAACAATGCGCGTTGCCTATCATCGGGCACGAGACCGGTCAATTCCAATGTTATCCGAATTATGAGGAAATCAAGAAATATACCGGGACGCTAAAGCCTTGGAATCTTGAAGTATTCCGCGAACGGCTGGAAGAAGCGGGCATGGCCTCGCAAGCGGATGCCTTCTTCAAGGCCTCCGGCAAATGGATGGCGCTACTTTACCGGGCCGAGATGGAAATGGCGTTTCGCACTCCGGGAATGGCCGGCTTCCAGTTATTGGATCTACAGGATTATCCGGGACAGGGAACGGCTCTGGTCGGTATCTTGGACGCGTTCATGGATAACAAAGGTTTGATAACCGCCGAGGAATGGAGGGAGTCTTGCGATGATGTCGTATTATTGGCTCTCCTGCCTAAATTCTGTTACTCCGGGAATGAGGCGCTCAAGGGCTCCATCCAGGTAGCGAACTATACGTCTGCCGCTTTAAAAGGAAAGCATTTAAATTGGACCTTGACGAATAGCCACGATCAAGTAATCGCCCAAGACAGCCTGCCGCTGCAAATCCATCAAGGCACGTTGGCCGAGGTAGGCCCATTAAATATCGCTTTACCCGCCATTCAAGAGGCTGATACCTATACTTTACGGCTGGCTATCGAGGGCACGGATTACCACAATCATTATCCATTATGGATTTATCCGGAACATAATAACGTACAAATCACGGATATCAAAGTCATTAAGAAATGGGACAAACAAGCCAAGACTTTATTGGCCAACGGGGCGAAAGTATTGTGGTTTCCGGATGCCAAGACTTACAAGCACGTGACGGTAGACGGGTTATTCCAGACAGATTACTGGAATTACCGGATGTTTAAGTCCATTTGCGAATGGGTGAAGAAGCCGGTCTCACCGGGTACGCTCGGATTGTTAATGAATCCCTCTCATCCGGCTCTCGCTCATTTCCCGACCGACTTCCACACGAATTGGCAATGGTTCACGATGATAAAGAATAGCCATCCATTGATACTGGATCAGCTTCCGGATGATTACAGGCCCATCGTACAAGTGATCGACAACGTGGAGCGTAATCATAAATTAGGGATGATCCAAGAATTCAATGTAGGGCCGGGTAAGTTATTAATCTGTATGACAGACTTGGGAACCCAGCAGGAATACCCGGAAGCCCGCCAATTATACCATAGCTTGTTAAGTTATATGGCCTCCCCCGAGTTCTCGCCTAAGATGACATTGACCTCCGCCCAATTGATCGAGTTATTCACGCGTCAAGCCGGAGATTCGAGGATCAAGGAATTGGGGAATATCTCGTACGATGAGTAAACGAGATTTCCCCTCACGAAGCGCGACGATCCTTGAGCTCAGAGGAATACTTCTCATTTACTTGTTTGGGGGATCCAACTATCCACCAACGCCCGGTTCTGCCTTATCCATTCCTTCACCGCCTCACGCTCGGTGCCCCGTGTCTGCGCGATGGCACTCATCAACGAACTGATCTGGCTGTCCGTAAGGTGGACATTACCCAGCAGCTCCGCCACAAACGGTTGCGCCAAGCTAAAGCCATGCCGGGCAATGGTGTGGATACTTTCGGAATCACCATAGATATTCTTGGGATCGGAAAGGACCTTGAGGTCATAGCGGCCAAACATCCAGTGAGGGGTCCATCCGGTAACCACGATCCATTCGCCTTTGCGGATAGCCTTGTCGAGAAGAGCGGTCATGGCAGGCCCACTTGAAATCATCAGCTCGTAGTTCAATCCATATTCAGGGATAGCCCGTTCCGTGCATTTCATGATACCCGTTCCCGCATCAATACCTACGATCTCTCCCTTGAATTTATCGGTGTACCGAGACAACTCCTCAATGGATCGAATGGGCACATAGGCAGGAACTACCAGCCCGATACGGGCACTGTCATACACTTGTCCCAAGATTTCCAGTTTCCCGTTATATTTTTTGAAATAATCGGCATGGGTCACTGGTTGCCAGCTATCCATGAACACATCCGTTTTTCCCCTTGCCAGTGAAGTGAAAATAGGTGCTATGTCGGCATTCAGCAGCTCCACTCTGTATCCTTGCTCCGTCAATATCTCCTTTGCCAGATGCGTTACGGCGATGCCCTCCGCCCAATTGGCATAGGCTATGCGGATTTTATTGTCCGACAGCTTACCGCACGAGGCGAGTGTCATCATAGCCATAAGCCATGCGATGAAAAGTATCGTTTGTTTTTTCTTCATTACTTTTTCCTTCCGTTATTCGTTTCACTTGATTTTATTATTCCGTGCCATTCCTTGCGTGACGCGATCAAGCACGATGGCCAGAATCACCACAGCGATGCCCCCTTCAAAACCGAGGCCTATTTTCATCTGGGTAATTCCTTTTAATACAACCTCTCCCAAACCGCCCGCGGAAATCATAGCAGACACGACCACCATGGAAAGCGACATCATAATAGTCTGGTTAATTCCCGTCAATATGGTAGGAAGCGCCAACGGAAGTTCTACCTTGAACAACAACTGACTGGGAGTGGCTCCAAAGGATTTCGCCGCCTCCACCACACTCTTCGGGACTTGCCTGATGCCCAAAGCCGTAAGACGGGCTACCGGAGGAAGAGCGAAAATGATAGTGGCAAAAGCTCCCGGTACCGTACCCAGACCGAAAAAGAGCACAGCCGGTATCAGATAAACAAAAGCCGGCATGGTCTGCATACAGTCAAGCGCCGGTTGCAGGATTTTATTGCAACGCTCGCTGTTTGCCATCCAGATACCTAAGGGAATACCCAACAACAATGCCATGCCAGTGGCAGAAAGCACCAGCGCCAAAGTCTGTACGGTTTCTTCCCAGAATCCCATTCCATAAATAAGCGACAACCCCAGCAAGGTGAATATTCCTGTACCCTTGCCGCATTTGTACCACGCCAATACGGCGATGGCGGGGATAGAAAGGAAAAAAGGGATCCCAGCCAACACATATATAATTCCATCGATAATACTTTCCACACCTGCCCCCAGCAAGTCGAAGAAAGGTTCCCCATGCTCTGTCAGCCATTCTACGGCCACTTCAATATATTCTCCTATCTTACTCATAATTCTATTGCGTTTTGAATGATTTCATTGATTTCCTCTTTATCCTTTCCCGTTGCCTCGATAATGAGCGAAGAGAGCGGAATCACTCCCTCAAACTCACGTTTTTCGTCGACCACCCAGATGGGCGAGTTGGTCTTGGTCATCAGCGGCAGCATATCCTCCACCACGGTATCGCCCAATACGGAATGCACTTCGCTCCGGACGATGGAATCGATAACCAGGATCCGTTCCTTACGAAGCCTGATAAGATCGTTCAACCGGACCTCTCCCATCAATATTCCGTCAGCGTCCACCACCGGAAGAACCGTCAGTTTCCGCTCTTTCATTTTCCGGATCAACGCCTCGGGCCCTTCCTTGCCCATTCTTGCCACCAACGGCTTGTCGACCATGATGGATGAGGCCGTAATAATCCTACTTCGGTCTACATTTTCCACAAAGCACCTCACGTAATCATTGGCCGGAGCGGTCAGAATCTCCTCAGAAGTACCAATTTGCTGAATCTCCCCGTCGCACATGATGGCTATACGGTCGCCCAACTTGATGGCTTCTTCCAAATCGTGCGTGATGAACACGATGGTCTTTTTCATCTTCGACTGCAAGGCCAGCAGTTCATCCTGCATCTGCACTCGTATCAAAGGGTCTAGGGCAGAGAACGCTTCGTCCATCAACAGTATTTCCGGATCATTGGCCAAGGCACGCGCCAAACCTACCCGTTGCTGCATACCGCCCGACAGTTCGTTCACCATTTGCTTCCCATAGCCTTCCAATCCTACAAGATGCATGCTTTCCAATGCTTTTTGTTCCCGTTCCGCTTTTTCCATACCTTGCAACTCAAGTCCAAAAGCGATATTCTGCAATACAGTATAATGAGGGAGTAGCCCGAAATGCTGAAAAACCATTACCAATTCTTTTCGGCGGACAGGACGTAGCTCTTCTTCTGTAGCTCTGGCTATATCTCGTCCATTCACTATGATTTCTCCGAAAGTAGGCTTATTCAACCTGTTTATACAGCGAAGCAGGCTTGATTTACCACTACCGGATAACCCCATAATCACAAATATCTCCCCTTTCTTTACAGATAGGCTGGCATCGTTTACCGCGATAGTACATCCGGTTTCTTTCAGGATCTCGCTTTTACATTTCCCTTTCATCAACATCCTAAAGGCCTTGTTCCTCTCGCGGCCGAAAATCAAAAACAGCTTGTTAATTTCAATAATATTCTTATTCATAATCTTTTTAAATAATATCATATTAAATCGCATCCCCTTGTCATTAGCATATCCTTGATTGACTTGCTTATAGCGGCTAGCAATATCATAGGCATAGCGATACGGCGATGCAACAGAAATCTTTCTTTATGTTGTTGCATAAAGGCACGTTTAAGCATCAGACATCTAAACAATGTCAAATGCAGATTTATATAAATAATTTTTTAGCAGGGCTTGTACAGTTTAAGAAAGGATGAAAAATATCCGGTATCTAATGATAAAATAGAATTTATATGCTTTAAAAACAACGGCCCTTACCTGCGATTTCCACAAAGATAACAAAAAAGAGCGTATTCACAAAATCATGTCACGGCAATCGGCGTTTATTACGACTTCTGGCGTTATTAGGGTTTACCCATACGATTCGTTATAAAGCCAAAAACATTCAAGCCCTCTATAACCTCTCTGTTTTTCCAGCCAAACAGTCCCGATTTATAGAAATATTGACCAATTATATCAACTATATAGCCTAAAACTATCTCGGAAATCTCGTAACTTTGCGAAATTATTTAAAGAGATAAATAAAAGTTATGGATTATGCGATCATTGCCGCCGGCGAAGGTTCCCGCTTGGCGCAAGAAGGTGTTAAATGGCCAAAGCCTCTAGTTAGGCTCAACGGTGTCGCTCTGATAGACCGGTTGATAGACGTTTTCCTGAAGAATAACGCTACCTCTATCAGTATCATCGTAAACGAGGAGATGACCGAGGTGCAGGATTACCTGAAGGCCCTGCAACTACCTGTACCCTTTTACCTGTTGGTAAAATCCACCCCCAGCTCTATGCACAGCTTCTACGAGCTGAGCCATTACCTGGACGGTGATAAGATTTGTTTAACTACTGTAGACACGATCTTCAAGGAAGAAGAGTTCAGCGGCTATATCCAACAGTTCATCCAAGAGGATAAATTGGACGGATTGATGGCCGTCACTGATTTTATTGATGACGAGAAGCCCTTATATGTAGAAACAGACAATGAACTTTGCATCCGGAATTTCCTGGACCAGGCAGACGGTGATTGCCGTTACATATCGGGAGGTATCTATTGCTTAAGGCGTCCGGCTCTGGGTGTATTGAACAACGCCATCTCGCAGGGAATGTCGAGAATGCGCAATTATCAGCGGCAACTCATCGCCGAGGGGTTGAGGCTAAAGGCCTATCCTTTCAGCAAAATTATCGACGTGGATCACGCCGAAGATATTTTGAAAGCCGAATCATTTTTAAAGTCATAAAGAATACTGTTTAACAATGAGTAAATTAACCTTAGCAGGTATCCGCAGAGGAAATCAATTTTCCCCCAATCATATCGGAAACGACGCGGCTATCTTCACCTTGACAGCCGAGCATTTACGAAAATTAGGATGCGATGTAAACGAATATATCGAATCGGATTTGCTGCTGCAAGACCCGAAAGAAAAGGGCATCTTTAATATGGTAAGAGACTGGAAGTCCATCCATAAGCTGCAAGAACTAGAGGATAAAAATTATTTCGTGGTGAACTCGGGTTACGGGATCGAAAATTGTACCCGTGAGAAAATGACCCGCCTCCTATTATCCAATCATATATCTCATCCGAAAAGCTTAATCTTACGGACAGATGAGGATCCGACAGAGGCCCTTGCGAAAGCCGGTTTCTATAATTGCTGGGTCAAGCGGGGAGATTTCCACGCCATCCACCGGGAAGATGTCACTTACGTGAGAAACCCGGAAGAGGCGAAAAGCATACTAAAGGAATACGCCATCCGGGGGATTTCCTCGGCCGTGATCAACGAACATTTGGTGGGCGATCTAGTTAAATTCTACGGTGTGTCCGGAACTGATTTCTTTTATTGGTTCTACCCGTCAAATACACACCATAGCAAATTCGGATTAGAGGTTATAAATGGAACCGCGAAGGGGATCCCCTTCGACGAAGCACAGCTTCGTCAGATTTGCGACCAGGCGGCCCAAGTGCTGCACGTCGATATTTATGGTGGCGACTGTATCATAGCAGAGGATGGGATCATACGGCTTATCGATTTCAATGATTGGCCTAGTTTCGCTCCTTGCCGGGAGGAAGCGGCACCGAACATCGCACGTCGTATCTGGGATCTTATGCGAGAACATATCTAAAACGTTTTAACAAAATCAATCATGAGTGAGACTAAGTCCGCTCCCAGTCTGGAGTCTACCTTGAAATCCCTGGACACCGAGGAGTTTATCGATATTCATTTCTATCGCCCCATTGGTTATCAATGGGCTTTGTTCTTCAATAAATTAGGGGTATCGCCCAATAGTATCACCATCGCCAGCATCTTTATCGGTATAGCGTCGGGCATCTGTTTCTATTTCCAGAGCCTTACCATCAATATCATCGGTATGTTGTTGCTGATCTGGGCAAACTCGTATGATAGCGCTGACGGACAGTTGGCCCGTATGACCGGACAGAAAAGCGCCTTGGGCCGTATCTTGGACGGTGCCGCCGGCGATTTCTGGTTTATCGCCATCTATGCCGCTATCTGTTTACGCCTCACGCCAGAATGGGGAATATGGATCTGGCTATTGGCGGCCACGACGGGGTTCTTCCATAGCAAGCAAGCGGCGATGGCGGATTATTATCGTAATATCCACCTGTTGTTCTTGAAAGGCAAATCGGGTAGCGAGCTCTCCCACTCTCCCCAATTGAAGGAGAATTATAAGAAGATGAGTTGGAAACATGATTTCATCTATAAATTTTTCGAGGCTTTCTACATTAATTATACGGTTGGCCAAGAAGCATGGACACCCAAGTTTCAGCGTATGATGAATATCATCCGTGAGAAATACAACGGACAAGCGCCGGAATGGTTCCGTAAGGCTTTCCGTACGAAGAGCCTGCCATTGATGAAATATACAAATATGCTATCATTCAATACTCGGGTGATCGCCTTATTTGTCAGTCTTTTCATCGATATGCCTTGGCTGTATTTCGTATTCGAGCTAACCGTATTAAACTCAATGTTGCTCTATATGATCAAAAAGCATGAGCATATCTGTGAAGATTTCAACAAACAATTATAACGTTTTTATCCCATTCGATTATGTTCAATTTAGACAAAGTAAAAGGGATCCTCTTTGATTACGGCGGAACGATAGATAGTAACGGCATGCACTGGGCAGAGGTGATCTGGATGGCGTATGAAGCCTTGGATATTCGCGTATCCAAAGCGGTTTTCCGGGATGCCTATGTACATGGAGAAAGAACGCTTGGAAAGAATCCGATTGTGAAGCCTCATCATACGTTTCTGGATATGCTGCGCTTGAAAAGTGATTTACAAATCCAATGGTTGAAAGACAACGGGCATTTATCCGCCGAGGCGATTACCCCGGAACTGCCGGAGCGATTAGCGGGCTGGTGTTACGAATACGCCCGGAAGGCAATCGATAACGCCCGCCCCATTCTGGAGCGATTGGCGGAACGATACCCCTTGGTATTGGTATCAAACTTCTATGGGAATATAGAATCCGTGTTGAAAGATTTCGGTTTAGATCATTTATTCGGCGCTATCGTGGAATCGGCGGTCGTAGGTATCCGTAAGCCAGACCCGGCCATCTTCCAACTAGGGGTGGATAAACTGGGATTTCCCGCCGACGAGATTATTGTCGTAGGTGATTCCTATGACAAGGATATCGTCCCCGCCACCCAGATCGGATGCCAGACAATCTGGCTAAAAAGTATCGGCTGGAGCGCTTATAAAGGAGATGAGACAGCCGATATCATACTTCCGGACTTCACGGAAATGAGGCGAGTGTTCGGTTTATAAAATAGATTCGTATAAACAAAAGAGAGGGGCTGCCACGAAAAGATATCTTTCATGGCAGCCCCCCTTGATTCATTCCATACAATCTTGCCTTCCCACCAGACAAGGGTCGGCCTCGAATCCTTATCGAAGCGTTCCTTGTTGAGCCTCTTTGATCATCTTCTGATTAGCCAAGATCACGATCTCTACACGGCGGTTCAACGAACGCCCCTCGGGAGTGTCATTGCTAGCTACGGGATCATGAACGCCTTTGCCCTCATACACCATACGATCCGTGCTCACGCCCTGCATCATCAGATAATCGTAAACACTCCTCGCACGTTTCTCAGACAAGATCTGATTGTAATCTACCTTACCGGTATTGTCCGTAAAACCGATGATTCGGATATCCGTATCCAGATTAGCTTTCAAGCTGGTAGCGAAGTTGCGCAAGGCGCTCTTGGAAGCGTCGCTCAACGTACTCGAGTTCGTGGCGAATAAGATACCGGAGTCAAAAGTGACCTTCAAGGCCTCGCCATTGTTCACGCTCTCGATCTTCGTGTCCTCGGGCAGGGTAGCTTCCAGTTCCTTCTTCTGCTTATCCATTTTCTTGCCAATTAGCGCACCGGCTGTGCCACCTAAGGCGGCTCCTATCACGGCACCCAAAGCGGTATTCCCCGCCAAGGCACCCACACCAGCGCCAACAGCGGCACCACCGCCTACACCGATCGCCGTGCCCTTCGCCGTGTTATTCCACGTTCCGCAACTCGTAAACACCACTGCCATACATAGCAGTAAAACAGATAATAATTTAATATTCCTCATCATCTTCTACAATTTCACTTAAACGACTTTATATGTAAAACAAAGATCAATCAAACATGTTGATCGAATCGCAATATTCAAGTTCTCCTTGTACTATAAAAGTGATTTCCTCCGGTTCGAATTTACCTACGCCGTCTTTCTGGGCGTTCTTGGCTACATAGTTCACCAACTCTTCCTCATCGATCTCCACTTCCTCGTCATCATTGTCATCATTCAAATAACCGTTTGACTCATAGAAGTCGTAGATCAAATCCACAATATAGTTAATATCATCATTACTGAACTTACCCTTCAGTTCTTGGGGAAGATAATTCTGGATAAATTTCACAGAATCATCCTCATCATAAAGTAACTCGTCATTGTTCGTGCTCATAATTAATCTTGTTTAATTGGTTTGAATATGGGACAAATGTACGTAAATATTTCGATCTACACATAATAAAGGCTGAACAGTTCCCGATGAACCCGTCCAGCCTTTATTCATAATAAGAAGCACCTGTTTATGCCTTCCAAATATCAATTCTTAAATTTCAAGCCATCCTCACTCCTATCGATCACGATCGAACGATTACGATCCACGGTTCCACCCAGCAACGCCTTTGATAACTCATTCAAGACATACTTCTGGATGACACGTTTTACAGGACGGGCACCGAATTGAGGATCGAAGCCCTTGTCGGCGATAAAATCCACCGCCTCGCTCGTGAAGTCCAAGGCGACACCGTTCGTTGCCAACATCTTCTTCACGCTGTTCAACTGCAAGGATACGATCTTTCGAATCTCCTCCTCGTTCAGCGGAGTAAACATGATGATATCGTCGATACGGTTCAAGAACTCCGGACGGATGGTCTTCTTCAACAATTCCAGCACTTGGGTCTTCGTCTCGTCTACTACCTTGTCATGCGTAGCGGATGTCATCTTCTCGAAGTTCTCACGGATCAAGGAAGAACCTAAGTTACTTGTCATGATAATGATCGTGTTCTTGAAGTTGACAACACGGCCTTTGTTATCCGTCAGTCGTCCGTCATCCAAGACCTGCAACAAGATGTTAAATACATCCGGATGCGCCTTTTCGATCTCATCGAACAAGACAACCGAGTAAGGTTTCCGGCGAATCGCCTCGGTCAGCTGTCCACCCTCATCGTAACCTACGTATCCCGGAGGCGCGCCGATCAAACGAGTCGCACTGAATTTCTCTTGGTACTCGCTCATATCGATACGAGTCATCATATTCTCGTCGTCGAACAGATACTCGGCCAACGCCTTGGCCAACTCCGTCTTACCCACACCGGTAGTACCGAGGAAGATAAAAGAGCCGATCGGCCGTTTCGGATCCTGCAAACCGGCACGGCTACGACGAACCGCATCGGCGATAGCGTTGATAGCCTCATCCTGACCGATCACACGAGCATGAAGCTCGGACTCCAGATGTAGCAACTTATCTTTCTCGCTCTGCATCATCTTGCTGACCGGAATTCCTGTCCAACGAGATACCACGTCGGCGATATCGTCGCTATCCACTTCCTCCTTGATCATAGCGGCGGCACCTTGCATCGTCTTCAACTTAGCCTGTACCTCCTTGATCTCCTCTTCCTTTTGCTTGATCTTACCGTAACGAATCTCGGCCACCTTGCCGTAATCACCCTCACGCTCCGCCTTATCGGCCTCAAACTTCAGGTTCTCAATATCGATCTTATTTTGCTGGATCTTATTGATCTGCTCCTTCTCGCTTTGCCACTGAGCCTTCTGCTTGGTCTCCTCCTCCTTCAAGTCGGCGATCTCTTTGTTCAGCTGCTCTAATTTAGAGGTATCGTTCTCACGCTTGATCGCCTCACGCTCGATCTCCAACTGCTTGATACGGCGGGAAACCTCGTCTAGCGACTCCGGTACCGAATCGATCTGCAAACGCAGACGAGCGGCGGCCTCATCCATCAAATCGATCGCTTTGTCCGGCAAGAAACGATCCGTGATATAACGGGTAGACAACTGCACGGACGCAATGATAGCGTCATCCTGGATACGCACCTTATGGTGATTCTCGTATTTCTCCTTCAAACCACGAAGAATGGAGATCGTATCCAACTCGCTCGGCTCGTCTACGACAACGGTCTGAAACCGACGCTCAAGGGCCTTGTCCTTCTCAAAATACTTCTGATACTCATCCAACGTCGTAGCACCTATCGAACGTAACTCACCACGAGCCAAGGCCGGTTTCAAGATGTTAGCGGCATCCATGGCACCCTCGCCTTTGCCGGCTCCTACCAAGGTATGGATCTCATCGATAAAAAGGATGATCTCGCCTTCGGATTTCGTAACCTCGTTCACTACCGCTTTCAAACGTTCCTCGAACTCACCTTTATATTTAGCACCCGCGATCAACGCGCCCATATCCAACGAGAAAATCTGTTTAGACTTCAAGTTCTCGGGAACGTCACCCCGAACGATACGATGGGCCAACCCCTCGGCGATAGCGGTCTTACCTACACCCGGCTCACCAATCAAGATCGGGTTATTCTTCGTACGGCGGCTCAAGATTTGCAAGACACGGCGGATCTCCTCATCACGTCCGATCACGGGATCCAGTTTACCACTACGGGCACGCTCGTTCAAATTGATAGCGTATTTACCTAAGGCATCGTACGTATCCTCGGCGGATTGGCTTGTCACCTTATTTCCTTTACGCAATTCCTCGATCGCTTGACGCAACTCTTTCTCTGTCACGCCGGCGTCTTTCAATATCTGTGAAGCGGTGCTCTTTTCCGTGAATAGCGCCAAGATGATCGGCTCCAACGATACATATTGATCCCCCATTTTAGAGGAATAATCGATCGCTTTTTGTAAGACAGCGTTCGACTCGTTGGAGAGATAGGGCTCGCCTCCCGAAACCTTCGGATAAGATTCGATTTGGCGATCCAGTACCATATTCAGGTTTTGAGCGTTTACCCCTAATTTCTGAAAGATAAAATTAGCAACACTCTCACCCGTCATAATGACAGCCTTCAACAAGTGAACAGGCTCGATAACCTGTTGGTTATTCTGGGCAACCAACTGTACGGCTTGTTGAACGGCCTCCTGCGACTTGATTGTAAAATTGTTTAAATTCATATATTTAAGCTCCTTTCTTATATTCTTTTCTAATTTGTTTTACACCTATATCCTTACAAAATAAATACCAAACCAGAAATATGACATTTTGTCTCAATATCATAAAATAGAATAGAGGACTTCCCGTCAAACCGTCCATTTCGGATGTCATTAGGGCGTATCCTTCCATTAAAACCCCCATCTTCGCCAAGGCACTTTAAAATTTATTCATTACCTTTATGCGATTAATCCAATAATATAGATATGTTGATCCTATTATCTCCGGCCAAGACAATGACCGGGACATCCAAGATAAAAGCGCCGCAAGGCACGACTCCACGTTTCCAGCAAGAGGCGAACGAGATCGCCTTGCATATGACCCAATTCCCCGTTGACGAATTAAGTCGTATCCTCAAGATCAGCCCGAAACTGGCGGCGGAATGTTACCGCAGGTATCAAGACTTTCATGCGGAAGATAACCGTCCCTTGCCGGCGATACTCGCCTATACCGGTGTCGTATTCAAGAATATCAGCCCGAAAGACTTCACGGAGGAAGATTTTCTTTTCTCGCAAGAACATATGCGTTTCGCATCGGGATGCTACGGATTGCTTCGCCCATTAGAACTCATCAAGCCCTACCGGATGGAGTTCGACGTAAAGATCCCGGAGTTAGGGGACGGGAATATGTATACGTTCTGGAAGGACAAGCAGACAAATACCTTGATCCATGACATCCGACAGGGAGACGGAATCCTACTGAATCTAGCCAGCATGGATATCCAGCCCTCTTTTCAATGGAAGGAAGTGGAGCGATCTGTCCGGATCATCACGCCCGAGTTCAAGATCTGGAAGAACGGCAAGGCACAGACCATCGTGATCTACGCCAAGATGTGCCGGGGACAAATGAGCCGCTATCTCATAAAGAACCGGATTTCTGACCCGGAGGCATTAAAAGCATTCACGTGGGAAGGATTTTCCTATAAGGAGTCCATGTCCGAAGGCAATAATTGGGTATTCCTACAAGAATAATCCTAGGCTTATCCAATAAAACCGGATCATCTACGTTTTAAAGACATGAAAAGAACCTTCACATATTTATTACTACTCGTTCTATTGGTTTGCGGAAAACAAGCCTATAAGCTGTTAATCTCGAATGAACTGATCCGGAGCCACCCTACCGGAGCCTTATCCGACATCGCGGATGAGGTAATCGCCATTCCATTACAGGACTCGGGGACGCATACGATCAAGGAGGCCAAGTATATCCGCCAAGAGGGAAACAACCTATTCCTTATCAGCAATGAGACGCTCTACCGTTTCAATCGTAAGGGAGAATTTATCTGTCGCATCACCCATCCGGATGATATACGAGTAGCGGGGTATGTAGTGAACCCGGCCAACCAGCAGTTGATCGTATTAGGAAACACGGACGATATTTTCTATTACTCATTCAATGGCGATCTCCTTAGCCGTAAAAAGTTGAAATGCGACCTTCCGGAGAACCGGCATATGCTATCCATATCCATGCACAATAACCGGATACTTACCACCGAGGAATGTGTTCATGGAGATACGACAGGACAAACCGCCACGATTGAGAAGCAGATCGTTGAATACGATTCCTCTTTCCATAAACTCCAATCACACACGATCCGCCCGGTCGATCTGGAACGTTCCGCCTGCCCGATCGGTTGTCTCGCACCGGAAGTAGCCGTGGAACCCGAAAGTGGAACGGTTTACGCCTACGCCCCTTCCTTCCAACCCGAGAATTTATTACGGGATACCTTATATATTAAGCAAAAGCGGCAAAGCCAAGCCTTGGAGAACCTTGCCGGAAAGAATACGCTCCCTTTACTACCGATCCGCATGGGCAGCCGTTTCTGGGTATCTACATACTATAATGCGGAGGATGAGTCCAAAAATTACACCTTCTGTTATGATACGGAGAAGGAACAATGCTGGCAGGTAAAAGAAGGATTAAAAGATAACTTTTATCAAACCGGAAACGTCCGACGAATGGACCCTATCGATCCCTATTGCCATTCCTATTGTTTCAGCAAGTCCGTAGAAGAACTGCGAAACACTTTCCCCGCACAGGCCCAAGGGAAAAGCCTCGTGTTATTTATCGTAAAATTGAAAGGATGACTCTATAGACCAACATGAGGTTGAAATAGCATTCCGCCCTAGGCCTCTCTCTCTTATTACTCCGTCTGTGCCCTGCTTTCACTTCAAGGCAACTGCATCAAATTTAATCCTAAAAAATACAATAAGTCCAATATATTGAAGTTAATGCTTACTTATCTGATAATTAAGCATTAACAAAATAGCACCAATAAGGGAGCCAATTTCTATGGATGGTATTTCGTATTACTATCTATAGTAATCGCTATTTCTATAGATAGTAAAGCGAACTACCATGTGACCCGTTTTCAAGAAATATACAATAAACAGAATGATCTCCCGCAGATAAATATTTCAATAGAGAGCAGACTGATAAGTACAAAATAATATGTATCTTCGCACCATTCTAAAAAAACATTAAGTACATGAAAAAACTTTTAACCTGCATTGCCTTGGGCTTTGCGACCACCAGCTACGCAATAACCCCTTTGTGGATGCGTGATGTGCAAATCTCTCCTGATGGAACAGAGATAGCGTTTTGTTACAAAGGAGACATCTATAAAGTACCGGCCAAAGGAGGGACAGCGGCACAACTTACCACCCAAGCATCGTATGAATGCACGCCAATCTGGTCTCCAGACGGAAAACAAATCGCTTTCGCCAGCGATCGTAACGGTAATTTCGATTTATTCGTAATGCCCTCCAATGGTGGAACGGCACAGTGCCTCACCATCCATTCCGCCTCCGAGATTCCCTCGGCCTTTACTCCCGACGGTAAATACGTACTCTTCTCCGCATCCATACAAGATCCGGCCCAGAGCGCCTTATTCCCGACCTCGGCCATGACGGAACTCTATAAAGTGCCGGTCGGTGGCGGACGTACGGAGCAAGTCTTGGGAACACCCGCCGAAATGGTTTGCTTCGATAAATCCGGAAAGACATTCTTATACCAAGATCGTAAGGGTTTCGAGGACGAATGGCGTAAACATCACACCTCATCCATCACCCGGGATATATGGATATACGATACGCAAACAGGAAAACACACCAATCTGACCGAGCGTGCGGGAGAAGACCGCAATGCCGTATTTACTCCGGATGGACAGACGGTTTACTTCCTGAGCGAATGCGACGGAGGGTCTTTCAATGTATATTCATTCCCTCTCAACACTCCGCGATCTATAACGGAGGTTACTAAGTTCAAGACACATCCCGTACGTTTCCTCTCTACAGGTAGCGACCAGACATTGTGCTACACGTACGATGGCGAGATCTATACACAACGTCCGGGAAGCAATCCGCAGAAAGTGCGGATCGACTTGATCCGTGACGATCAAGAGCAAATCACCGATCTAAATTCCAGCAAAGGAGCTACCTCCGCCACCGTCTCCCCCGATGGCAAGCAGATCGCCTTAACCCTAAGAGGCGAAGTATTCGTCACCTCGGCCGATTACAACACGACCAAGCAAATCACCCATACCCCGGCCACCGAAACAGGCATATGCTTCTCGCCGGACAACCGCACCTTGGCTTATGCCAGCGAGCGTGGCGGTAACGGGCAACTATACTTGGCTAAGATCGCACGCAAAGAAGAGGCCAATTTCCCGAACGCGACGATTATCGAAGAGGAAGTTTTCTTGCCTTCTAAGACCGTAGAGCGCAATTATCCTCAATTCTCACCGGATGGTAAGGAACTCGCTTTCATAGAAGATCGTATGCGGCTGATGGTAGTCAACCTTGAGACGAAGAAAGTACGCCAAGTCACGGATGGCTCCACGTGGTATAGCACAGCCGGCGGTTTCGACTACTCATGGTCGCCAGACGGTAAATGGTTCACCCTCCGGTTTATCGGAAACAGGCATGATCCTTATTCGGATATCGGCTTGGTCAGCGCGCAAGGCGGGGAGATCACCAACCTAACCAATAGCGGTTACACCAGCACCTCCCCACAATGGGTACTGGATGGAAACGCCATCTTATTCACAACCGAGCGTTACGGAATGCGTGCGCATGCCTCATGGGGTTCCTTGAATGATGCCATGCTGGTATTCATGAATCAAGACGCTTATGATAAATTCCGCTTGAGCAAAGAGGATTATGAGTTGCAAAAGGAACTGGAAAAGGAACAGAAAGAGGTAACCGGGGATAAAACTGTTGAGAAGAAAAAAGAAGACAAAGCCGAAAAGAAGAAAGACGAAAAGCCGGAAGATATAGTAGTGGAACTGAAAGGAATCCAAGATCGTATCTTACGTCTTACTCCTAATTCCTCCGAAATGGGTAGTGCTGCTATTTCGAAAAATGGCGAGACCTTATATTATATCTCGGCATTCGAAGACAAATACGACCTGTGGAAAATGGACTTGCGTAAGAAAGAAACCAAGTTACTCCACAAGATGAATACCGGATGGGCGAACATGGAAATAGACAAGGAAGGTAAGAACCTGTTCTTGCTGGGTAGCAACTCCATGCAAAAGATGGATATGGGATCGGAGAAACTAACGCCGATCAATTACCAAGCAAACTTGAATATGGACTTGGCCGCTGAGCGTGAGTATATGTTCGACCATGTCTATAAACAAGAGCAAAAACGGTTCTACAACATAAGTATGCACGGCGTAAATTGGGAAGCCATGACCGCCGCCTACCGTAAGTTCCTGCCACATATCAACAACAACTACGACTTTGCGGAATTACTAAGCGAATATCTGGGAGAACTCAACGTATCTCATACCGGAGGCCGCTTCCGTCCGGGGGCAAGCGGAAATGTTACCGCGAACCTAGGCCTACTTTTCGATTGGAACCATAGCGGTAAAGGTCTATTGATCGCCGAGGTAGTGGAAAAAGGCCCGTTCGATCACGCACGTTCCAAGGTAAAACCCGGTACCGTCATGGAGAAAATAGACGGACAAGAAATAACCCCGGATATGGATTACTCCAAGCTTTTGAACAAGAAGGCCAAAAAGAAGACCTTGGTTTCCCTCTACGATCCACAAACCAAGGAACGCTGGGAAGAGGTAGTGCTGCCTATCAGCAACGGCGAGTTAAACAGCCTGCTCTATACCCGCTGGGTGAAACAACGTGCCGCCGACGTGGATAAATGGTCGAATGGACGATTGGGCTACGTACATATCCAATCCATGGGAGACCCTAGTTTCCGCTCTGTCTACTCCGATATCCTAGGTAAATATAACGACCGGGCGGGAATCGTCATCGATACCCGTTTCAATGGTGGTGGACGCTTGCACGAGGATATCGAGATATTGTTCAGCGGAGAGAAATACCTCACCCAAGTGACACGTGGCCGGGAGGCTTGCGATATGCCTAGCCGCCGCTGGAATAAACCTTCCATCATGTTGCAATGCGAGGCTAATTATAGTAACGCGCATGGAACCCCGTGGGTTTATAAGCATCAACAGATCGGGCGTCTGGTAGGTATGCCTGTGCCGGGAACAATGACTACCGTATCTTGGGAAACCCTGCAAGATCCGACGCTGATATTCGGTACACCTATTACCGGTTATCGCCTGTCGGACGGTAGTTACCTAGAGAATAAAGAGTTGGAACCGGATATTAAGGTAGCTAATTCTCCGGAAACAGTTGTCAAAGGGGAAGATACGCAATTGAGAACAGCGGTAAAAGAATTGCTGAAAGAGATCGATAAAAAGTAGTTTAGAAACGAGAGTACTCTCAACAGTCTACGAGAGTACTCTCATCATTTTCTGGCATTTACTTACCACAAATACCCTTGAACGGGCAATAAGAACAAGCCTTCCCCGTAGGGGTTTGCGTAAAAGGAATTTCAGGATTGAAGATCTCGTCCAAGCATCCCCGCAAGCCCTCCTCGAACGCTTGGGAATAACCGGAGAAATCCTCTACCTTCTCCGATTTCCCCCGTTCGATACGGTGGTAGACAGATGGGTCGAACGGATCGGCGAAGAGGGAACGGACGTAATAAATGCCCGGTTGTATCGTTTTTCCCTTGTTCTCGGTGAGATGGGCGTACATCCAGCAATACATGAATACCTGCATCACGGCTTTCGCACGATCTTTCTCCTCCTTATTGAAAAGGCTCTCGATACCACTGAAAGTCGTGGTTCCGCTACCGCTCTTGTAATCGATGATACGGATAGCGTCACGAACCTCGTCCACACGGTCGATGAAGCCTTTCAACCGGATCTCAGAATGGTCGGAAAGGCTGATCAGGCCGTTTATCTTACGCTCGGACTCAATGTAAACAAAAGGGGTCAACTTGCCGTCACGCTCCAAGATCTTCTCCACGTATTTGCGGATCATCTCGCCGATCAGGAAGTTTTGTCCGGTAAGGGCACGAACCACCTCTGTCTTGAAAAACTCGCTGGCAAAAGCCCGGGCGATAGCTCCGGTAAGCGAGGCCGTATCCTTACGGATCGCTTTCAGCAAATCCACGGTAACCATCTTCCCCCGGAACGGGTTGTAAAGCTCCTCCATCACCTTATGCAGGATACTTCCGAATACATCGCTCTCGATCGTCTCGCTCACCTCCTCTTCCTCTTGGATACCTTCCACGACGGAAAAGTAGAATTTCAACGGGCAATCCAGATACGTATTGATAGCGCTCGCCGAGATCGCCTTGCTCCCCCCTTTCCGGTAAGCGTCTAAACGGCGCATGACATCCTCCCTTTTCGGCATGGACAATGGCGGGGTCTTGGAGGAAGATACGTTATAGACGACCAATTTATCTCGCATCGGCACCTCGTAATGATAATGCAGCTGGTGGACAAAGCGGCTTACCTCCCCCGTCTGCAATCCGTTGCTACGGGTATCGTATAGAAGGCTTACGTGGCTGGCACGCTCTATCAAACGATAGAAGTGGTAGGCCCATACGCTATCTTGATGCTCGTAGGTAGGCAACCCGAAACCCCTGCGTAGGTTATAAGGTATAAAGGAGTTCGCCGCTTTCCGTTGCGGGAAAACACCCTCGTTCATGGATAAGATAATCAGACGGTCGAAATCCAAGGCACGGGTCTCCAGCACGCCCATGATCTGGAGGCCGGAAAGCGGCTCGCCGTGGAAAGGGATCGTGATGGTATCGGTTACCCGCTTCAATAGGCGGAAGAAGGTATCTATTTTCATCTCTACATGAGCGTCTTTCATTACCTCTTTCATGCGGTTTACCGTGGTGAAATAATGGAAGATGAACTCGGACTCAAGCGTTGACAGTTGACAGGTGGCAGTTGATAGTTCCTCCGCGTCAACATCCACTGTCAACGGTCCACTGTCAACTGTCAATTGCCTGTTCAAGGCCTCCAACACCTTGATCAGATAGTCCGAGAAGGCATCCACCCCGGTCACCGGCGTGAACAGGATTTCTAGCAAAGGCGTTTTTTCCAGTTCTGTATGCGAGATATAGATCTTATTGTTCTCCGTGATCTCTTTCACCAAAGAGGAAATAATCTCCGGTGAGGTGGAGAGGATATAGCGATGGTTCAATACCGGCAGCACGTCACGAAAATAGAACAACGGATTCCGGTCTATGTAACGTACGTTCTTCTGCAACGCCAAGATGTACTCGATCAACGAGGCGACCGGGGTTCCCGCCAAAGGATAACCCATCGTGACGTTGATACGCCGGATTTGCTCCGGTATGGCGTTCAGTACCGGAATCAACAGATGCTCGTCGGGCAAGATCACCGCCGTGCGCAGGGCTTCTTCCGAACTCATCTCCGCTTCCTTGCACCAATCGCTCAACAGGGTGTAGACGTGCTTGGCCTGCCCGATACCAGAAGGGATGCCGATCACCTCGATCTCGGTCTTCACCTTCTCCTCGGAGGGTAATTTCATCGAGGAAGGGAAGCTCTTCAAGTTACGGGAGACGAAATAAGAGGCCTTATTATCCGGATCGGGTA
>JAQVCX010000061.1 GCA_028689545.1 Parabacteroides sp. | reverse complement strand
AACGCTCGGCCAACGGTTAATGGTCTCTTCGGCCGAATACCCCCTAAAGCGATAATCCCGGATAATACGGCGCAGCAGACGATTGTCCGTCGTGGGTATCCAGTTGTGGTTATCCAAAGAGATAGAGGTCAAGACCGAGACATACACCCGATACTTATATTTATCGTCGATAAACTCCGTCAGTTCCGGATTCAAGGCATGAATACCTTCCATCACCAAAATCGAGTTCTCACGGAGCTTGAGCTTCTTCCCCTTGAAAACCCGCTGGCCGGTCTCGAAGTTGAAACTGGGCAACTCGATCTCTTCCCCGGACAACAACTTCTTCACATCCTTATTAAAATAGGGTAAATCCAGCGCATACAAGGATTCGAAATCATACTCGCCATGCTCATCTTTCGGCGTATCTTCCCGATTCAAGAAATAATCATCCAAGGAAATACCTACCGGATGAAGCAGGTTGGTCGTCAGCTGCACCTGCAAACGCTTGCAAAACGTAGTCTTTCCCGAAGAAGAAGGGCCGGAGATCAAGACGATACGGATCCCCTCTTTATATCCCTCGGCGATTTTCTCGGCGATCTTGGCAACCTGTTTTTCCTGCATGGCTTCCGAGACCAAGGTGATATCTTGCGACACCCCCTTCTTTATCGCCAAATTCAAATCGCCCACGTTATTCAGCCCTACGGTACGTTGCAAGATAAGATGCTCCTTATAAGCCTCGAACATCTTATCTTGATTGATGACGGGCTGCAATTCCGACGGATCCGTCTGTTTCGGTATACGCAGCAAGACCCCGTCCATATAAGGCTCCAGGTCGAACAATTGAATATAGCCCGTAGACGGTGTCAAGCAACCATAGAAGAAGTTGATATATCCATCCAGTTCATAATAAGAGGTATACGGCATACCCGCCGTCTCGATCAGCCGAGCCTTATCCTCCATACCCCGCTCCCGGAACAAGGCGGCGGCATCCACCGTGCGGACACTCTTATGGAGGAAAGGTAGATCCGCGGCAATCAGCTCCCACATACGTTTCTTGATCTTCTCGATCGTCTCCGGATCGATGTCCTTGCCGTTATGGATCACGCAATAGTAACCTTTCGACACCGGATGCTCCAGGTTTAAGGTGGCCGTCGGCCAACTATCATACACCGCCTTGGAGAATATATGGCAAAGGGAGCGGACATATGTCCTCAATCCGGATAATTGAGTATAGTCGATATATTCGATATCCTTCGGTTGCCAGCAGCGGAAGCTCAAGCTTTCCGTCTTATTGTTCACTTGCGCGTTCATCGGCTTGTACCGAAGAGGGGCGCCAACCGCCGTATAAATATCCAACAACGAAGAACCAATGGGTACATCCTTGTAGATATTATTGTTTTTACAGTAAATTGTTATTGTTTCAGACATACTGTTTCAGTTATTATTTGTAAATTCGCCCCCTAAAGTTAGGAATATTAATCGGATATACAATCCACTTAAACGTAATTTAAATGGACTATTCTTTTTTTGATTTTCTCCGGCTGATCGGCTCCTTAGGGCTGTTCTTGTACGGAATGAAGATCATGAGTGAAGGGTTACAAAAATTTGCGGGCGACAGTTTACGGCGAATACTAACCGCGATGACCACGAACAGAGTGACCGGTATGCTAACCGGCGTGTTGATAACAGCTCTCATCCAATCGTCTTCGGCTACGACGGTGATGGTCGTGAGTTTCGTGAATGCCGGGCTCTTGACGTTGACCCAATCCATCGGAGTCATTATGGGTGCCAATATCGGAACCACGGTAACGGCATGGCTTATCTCCGCCCTCGGCTTCAAGGTCGATATCGCCGCGTTCGCCCTTCCCCTTTTAGCGTTCGCCCTTCCCCTCTTCTTCTCGGGGAAAAGCTCTCGTAAATCAATCGGTGAATTTGTCTTTGGTTTCGCGTTCCTGTTCATGGGGCTTCAAAGCTTAAAGGCAAACGCCCCAGACCTCGGAGCGAATCCGGAGATGCTGGCTTTCGTGCAGAATTATACGGATATGGGATTCTTCTCCATTATCTTATTCTTATTTATCGGAGCGATCTTAACCATGATCGTGCAAGCCTCCGCCGCCACGATGGCGATTACATTGATTATGTGCGCCAACGGCTGGATCGATTACCATCTGGGAGTGGCCTTGGTATTAGGCGAGAATATCGGGACCACGATCACGGCCAACTTAGCCGCGCTAACCGGAAACACGCAAGCGCGACGAGCCGCGTTAGCTCACCTTGTCTTCAACGTTTTCGGTGTCATGTGGGTCTTGGTGCTCTTCTACCCTTTCACGAACGCCGTCTCGTGGTTTGTCATCAACGTGATGAAAGTAAGCGATCCCGCCGTAGCGGTATCCTTCAAGCTGGCAGCGTTCCACACGGCATTCAATATCAGCAACACGTTCATCATGATCTGGTTCGTTAGCTTGATCGAGAAGACGGTATGTACGTTTATCAAGCCCAAGGTGGAAGACGAGGAATACCGCCTTCGCTATATCACGGGAGGTATGTTATCCACCGCCGAGCTTTCCATCCTGCAAGCCCATAAAGAGATCTCCTTATTCGCCGAGCGTACGGCTAGAATGTTTAATATGGTGAAGGAGCTGTTCTACGAGAAAAATGAGGAGACTTTCCTCAAGACGTATAGCCGTGTGGAGAAATACGAGAATATCAGCGACCGCATGGAGATAGAGATCGCGAATTACTTGACGGAAGTATCGGAAGGCCGTTTGAGTTCTGAAAGTAAGGAAGAAATCCGTATCATGCTGCGCGCCGTATCGGAGATCGAGAGCATAGCGGACTCTTGCAATAACCTTGCCCGAAGCATCAAGCGCAGAAACGAGTTCAAGTCCGAGTTCACGGAGGAGCAAAACAAGCATCTGGACCAGATGTTCGAGCTGGTATCCGGGGCATTGAATCGTATGAATGTGGTTTTGCATAAGCCGGAACTCGTGCACGACGATATCAATCCGTCTTACAATATCGAGAACGAGATCAACAACTATCGCAACCAGCTAAAGAGCAACAATATCGAGGACATCAACAATAAGCTATACCAATACCAAGATGGCGTTTATTACATGGACATGGTTAGTGAATGTGAAAAGCTGGGCGACTATGTATTAAATGTTGTTCAAGCGGTTATCGAGAAGAAAATATAGCGTATATTTGTCAGCAACAATATAAACAGCCCTTTTCCGTTAGAGAGAAAAGGGCTGTTTTAATATATCTACCATGAATTATAAGCATTACACAATCGTTATCCTTAGCCTATTGGCATTCTCCGCTTGCGAGAAAGAGGATATAGACAGCCCCACGACCGATAATGAGGTGAATCAATGGATCGAGCAAACGATGCGAGATAATTATCTCTGGTATTCCGAGTTCCCGGATAAAAGCTCCTTAGACTTCACCGCCGATCCGGAGGCCTTCTTCACGGGTCTGCTGTCCGATAAAGACGGTAAAGATCTCTCCGAAGGCCATCACTACTTCTCCCAACTAGAAAAAGCGGTCGCTACCAAGAGCATCTATAACGCGAGCGACTCGTACGGATTCGATTTCGCGACTTCCAGCCTTAAAGACGGAAGCAATACCTATAAAATAGCCATTGTCCTGTATGTATTAAAGGATTCACCCGCCGAAGAAGCCGGATTGAAACGAGGAGACTGGATACTTGGCGTAAACGGATCTTGGGGCACTATCCAAGACTATGATATATTGAGGAACGGAGGCAGCATATCCCTCCAGCTAGGAGAAGCCCAAGAAAATGGCAATGAATTGGCTCCGACCCGGAAAGTCACCTTGAACGCTTCCCGTGCGGTAGAAGACACCCCCTTCCTGAAAGACTCCGTGTACACCTATGGCAATAAGCGAATCGGCTATTTGATGTACAACCACTTCGCCGCCGGACCGGACGAGTACGATTATAACGACACGAGTTATAATCTTTATTTACGACAACTCTTCGAGAAATTCAAAAGCCGCACTGTCAATGAGTTCGTACTCGATTTACGCTATAATGGGGGCGGGCTTGTCTCTAGCGCCCAATTACTGGCTTCGCTATTAGCCAGCGAAAGCGCTTTAGGACAGCCTTTATGCATCATGGAGTATAACGATAAAAACTCCGATAAGAATGAGACCTTGCCTTTACTCAAAACGACCGAGGTGATGGCAGGGAACTTAAACCTACAACGGTTATTTGTTTTGACAGGTTCGACCACGGCTTCTGCCTCCGAACTTATCATTAACTCGCTACGGTCTTATCTAGACGTTCGGGTTATCGGTAAGCAGACTTTTGGCAAGACAGTCGGCATGACAATCTACAACGAATCCAAGAAGTACGGATGGATACTTTCTCCCGTCACCTTCCATATTTATAATAAGGATCGGAAAGCCGATTATGAAGATGGATTTCATCCCGATGTGGCGATTGATGAATTCAAGAGTGATCTGGCAGGATTCGGCGACTTGAATGATCCTTTATTAGGACAAGCCGTTTACGAGATAACCGGACAGTCGCCGCTCTTACGATCGGCTACCCCGAGAGACAACCGGGAAATCCAATATAATCCCCCATTGTCCTATAAAGATAACTTATTACTGATTCCAAAAGAATAAGAAACGAGATCTATGGAAAGCTCATTTATCAAGATCGTAAACGGGAAGGTAGTAACCCCTTCGGGTCTCCTGCCAAACGGACAAATCATTATCTCGGAAGGGAAAATAGTGGAGATCACCGGGCAAAACCGGGAGATTCCGCATGCGGAGATCATCGACGCAAAAGGATATTATGTGGCTCCCGGCTGTATCGACACGCATATACACGGCGGCAACGGACATGATTTCACGGAGGCTACCCCCCAAGCGTTCTACGCGATCACAAGAGCGCATGCCTTACAGGGGACAACGGCTTTATATCCTACATTGGCAGCCGCCCCTATCGATACCTTCCGGGAAGCGATCAAGACGTGCGAGCACATCATGAACCACCCGGAACAGGGTGCCCGTATCATGGGATTACATCTCGAAGGCAACTATTTGAATAGGACGATGAAAGGCGGACAAGACCCTAATTATATCTACCCGCCCGATCCCCAAGAATATAAGGAATTACTAAACAGTACCCCATGTATCAAACGCTGGAGTGCCGCCCCCGAGCTTGACGGGGCTTTGGAGTTTGGTAAATACGCATCCGCTCATGGCGTGTTGGTTTCGCTAGCCCACACCACGGCCAATTACCTCCAAGTAAAAAAAGCATACGAAGCCGGATTCACCCATGCCACCCACTTCTACAACGCCATGACCTCCGTCCATAAAGACCGAGAGTATAAGCATGAAGGAACGGTAGAGGGGATTTATCTCATGAAAGATATGACCGTTGAAGTAGTAGCCGATGGTATTCACGTACCGCCGGCCATCTTAAAGTTGGTCTATCAAATCAAAGGGGTAGAACGTACGTCCTTAATCACGGACGCGATGGCTGCCGCCGCTTGCGATAACGGTACGGAACATTTCCCAGACTCCCGCATAATTATTGAGGAGGGCGTATGCAAATTAGCCGATCGCTCAGCTATCGCGGGAAGTATAGCTACCGGAATCCGTTTGATCCGTACCCTGGTCGAGAAAGCGGAAATCCCATTGCACGACGCTGTTCGTATGGCATCCGAAAGCCCGGCCCGTTTAATGGGAATCTTGGATCATAAAGGAACGCTGGAAAAAGGGAAAGACGCGGATATCATCCTTTTCAACAACGACATGGAGATTCAAGAGACCTTCGTCGAAGGTAAACGGCTCCCCAAAGAACAAGAAATCCAATAAACAAGGACTTTTCCTATCTTGTTTTTTAATAAATAAAGAGGATCTACAGGACAGGGTATCTTAAAAAGTCATACCTTTACATTACATTTTGAGTAAAACAAATAATATGTCACGTAGAACAGTAAACAATTGGAAGCCCATCAAGGGGCAACCTCTCACCGAATTAGACAAGAAAATCCTATATATCCAAAATAAAGGACATTTAGTACCCACCCGCAAGCTTATCAAGACTCCGGAACAGATCGAGGGCATCCGCAGAAGTAGCGTGATCAATACAGGGGTGCTGGATTTAGTACAGAAGGAAATTAAAGAAGGTATGTCTACAGCCGCTATCGATAAATTGGTATATGATTATACGGTAGGGCATGGGGCGATTCCAGCCCCCTTAAACTATGAGGGGTTTCCTAAAAGCGTATGTACCTCTATCAACGAGGTCGTTTGTCACGGTATTCCTAGTGAAGAAGAGATCCTTAGAGACGGTGATATTATTAATGTAGATGTCTCAACGATTTTAGAGGGTTATTATTCGGATGCGTCTCGCATGTTCATGATCGGGAACGTATCCCCGGAAAAGCAGAAATTGGTACAGGTCGCCAAGGAATGTTTGGAGATCGGTATAGAAGCGGCGAAACCGTTCGGATTCGTCGGTGATATAGGCAACGCTATTCAAAAGCATGCGGAGAGGAACGGATTCTCTGTCGTACGGGATTTATGCGGACATGGTGTCGGTCTGGAATTCCATGAAGAACCGGAAGTTTGTCATTTCGGGCGGAAAGGAACAGGAATGCTTTTGGTTCCGGGCATGATCTTTACGATCGAGCCTATGATCAATATGGGTACTTGGAAAGTATTTATCGACGAGGAAGATGGCTGGACGGTCGTCACCGAGGATGAACTACCCTCCGCTCAATGGGAACATACGTTCTTGATGACAGAGACCGGATTGGAAATTCTTACCTATTAATATCTAGTTGTAGAGACGCGGCACGCCGCGTCTCTACAACTGGGTATATTTATCGTAATTAGCGCTTCCTTGCTTTTTCACGGGCTGCCTTTTCCTTTTCCCGCAAGGCTGCCTTCCGAGCATTTTCCTTCTCTTTTAATTTCTGCTTGTATAAGCGCTCTTTTTCCTTACGTTCTTTTTCTTTCTGTTTCAGGCGTTGCTTATAAGCACGTTCTTTTTCCTTACGAAGATCCTCACGGGCTTTCAGTTTCGCCTTACGGTCGGCTTCCGCTTGTTTCAACTTGGACTTGCGGTCGGCTTCCAACTGTTTCTCTCGATCGGCCTTCGCTTTCAAGAGGGCACGTTCTTCCTCCGCTTGCTTCTTGAGAAGTTCTTCCTGTTCTTTCGCTTTCTGTTCACGCAATTCCTTATCCGCCTTTTGCTGAGCCTCGAAAGCCTTACGAGCCTCTTCCTTGCGGGCTTCTTCTTCGGCAGCTTCCTGTTTACGAATCTCTTGGATTTCTTTCAAGGTCATACCTTGATCCGGGGTCGCCGGCTGAACAACAGGAACCGTATCCTTACGAAGGGTATCGACAGGCTGGATCTCCGGTTTATCAAACGCAGGAATCTCAATCGTATCCGCGACGATTGGTATAGGCTGTATCTCGGGCTGTTGAACAGGGTTTTGAACAGGCCGTTGTTCTTCTGGAGCTTCAGGATCTTCCTCCGTGACGATTTCATCTTCAGTCGCCTCCTCTTCCTTAGTAGCTTCCATACGGGCTTTCCAACGGCCAGCCAGATCCGGCAATTCCTCACCGAAGCTCTCATCAAAGAAGGTTATATATTCATCCAAGGTCTTGCCTCGCATCAACGTCTCGTAATTATCATCAGAGATCGGTAATACGGCAACCGCTTTATTCAAGGCCGTAGCATAACCCTCTTTACCGTATATCATCTTATAATATTGGATAATCTCGTCGAAATTGATAAATCCTTTAATCGCCAGCATACTGATCGGCCCGGCCTGCTCCAAAGCCAAATCAAACTCTTTCACCATGAAGTTCGCGAAGTTGTAAGCAGCGACAACAAATAACAATTGATTCTGATCTACGCTACCCGTAGGATATACCAAAAGCATCTGATAAGGCGTGTTCCGTTCCGGATTAAATACACGAGCCGAGTCTTCGGCAGACAACATGCCATCCTCACCCAAACCGAATCGTAGGTTCCAACTCATACCTTTCACGCCACCTTGCACCAAGGCACGTCCCCGAAGAACACCTTTCAACATCTCCCCGGCCAGTTCCGTGACATCCGCGTTCGGATACTTCTCGACCAGTACTTTCAAGGCATTCTTAAAGCCTTCCGCATCCCCGGCCTGCACATATGATAACGCATCCAAGAACATGAATTTAGGCATCAATGTAGCCAACGGATATTTCTCGCTTACGTACCGGAAACTCTTACGTACATAGGCCGTATCGCTCCCCAAATAGCGGTCGTAAGTAACTTGATAGATTGAGTCTTGTACCACATCCATCATGCGGATATTGTACTCATAATTCGGATCAGCGACCGCCACCGCATAATCGCTTTTCGGGAAGACGTTCATTAGCTTATTCTTATACTCGGCAGCCAATGCTGTATTCCCGGTTTTCAAGGCCATCAAGTAGACTTGATAATAGCTCTCCAAGCGGTGCTCATTATCCGGGAAACGGCGTTCCAAGTTCTCGAACGCCTCGACAGATAAGGGGATATCCTCCAACTTATCCTTATAGATCATCGCCATATTATAAAGGCCGTCTATAATAATAATGTTAGAAGCGTCTATATCCTCTTGCGTGAAAGGCAGCTGCTGTAGATAATACTCACGGGTATGCGGATCATCGGCGGCAACAGCCGGCAGGTCACCACCGATCGAATCGGTCGGCAACGGTTCACCGTCCGGCCCTACCTGGGTGGAATCTCCCTCGGCCAGCATCTCCTCATCCGGGTTCTCGTCAAAGGTAGAGAGTTCCTTCTTACGACGGCGCCAATGATCTTCCAACGGACGACGTCCCCATTTACGCTGGAACTGCGTCTTACCTTGCGCTACAGTCTGAGAATTATAAAAATAGAAAGACGTTCCACCGGACGCATTTGGCAAGACAACAGCGTTGGTTTCCGTACCGGGACGGTCGATTCCGGTACCTTTCGCTTCCTGATCGGCCAAATAAGCCTCCTTCTCAGCCAAGGCTTTCGCCTCTTCCTCCTCTTTCTTTACCTCCTCAATCTTCTTATCGATAATCGCGAATCGCTCCGCTTCCGGTAATTTAGCCAAGGCTTGCAAACTATCTTGGAGATGAACCGCTTCTACATGTACAACCAATTCATCCAGAATCGCCGACAATTTAGAAACCCGTTCATAATCCTTGTATTCCTTTTGGATCCCGGCCAAGGCTCCGCTAAAGCAAGGTTGCGCTTTCACGTAATCGCGCATCGCAAAATAGGTATCTCCCAGCTTTATCTGGCAAATCGCCTTATCCATTCCATTCAGGGTACTCTTATCAATACCGAGTTGATAGTTCTTTATAGCATTCACCGTATCTTCCCGGCTGAGGTAGACATTTCCTAAAGCGTAGTACACTTGATCCAGATAATCCTTATTCTTCTGGCTTTTCGCCATCCTCTCCAGCATCTTCACCACTTTCAAGTAGTTCGTACCCGAGAATACTTCCGTCTGACGGATACGTGAGGCAAACTCCAGCTCATACGGGGGGTTGGAGCGAGCTACCTCGCCAAAGATCTTATAAGCCAAGCCATCTAATTCTTGATCGGCATAGATTTGTCCCAAGAGATACTTCATCCGGGTACGTTGTTTCCGGTTTTTCTCCGCCTTGATAGCGGTCTTCAGATAAGGGATGGCATCCTCGAATTGCCCGTTCTTAATCAAATAATCGGCATACACCGCCGCGTATTGCTTCAAGGCAGAGGCAGGAATACCGTTCTTGTTCATCTTATCCAAGATATCCTCCGATTCATAGAACCAACCCATCTCGGAATAACAACGGGCTTGCCACAAACGGGCCTCGGCCACGACCTCCTCGTCCTTCGCGTAATGACGGGCGATATAGGAAAAGGTAGCGGAGGCTTGCAGGAAATCGGCGTTATAGAATTGCGCCTGTCCCATGATCAGCCAACTATTCTTTAGGAAAGGGTTATATTCCTCTTGTTCTTGGATAGCACGCAGTTTGGGATTGTTCCGCCAGCCCGGTTTCTTAGCCGGTTTCGCTTTTATGGAGTGTAGCTTGATGGCTTTATTACTTTTCTCGATCGTCCGGTCGAAAGGGCCGCCCGGCTCGGCTTTGTCTTTAGGCTGGGCGCTGATCGGGTACATATAGATCCTATCGGAATAGTTCTCTTTATATCCGTCCTGTTGGCTTTTCAATGCTTCGTCAAACGCCAGTTTACCATTGAAATAAATATTATAACGGGTCGTAAAGGCATGATAGAAACGGCTTGCTTTCGTGTTCTTCTTCGTAGTGCACGACCAAAGCAAGAGTACCGTTACTAACGCCATTATGTAATAAAACCCTTTTTTCATTCTTTAATTAACGCCGGAACAAGGGTTTTATTGCTTTCAAGGCCAAAAAGAGAACCACCAAAAACAAGATGATAAACGCTCCGGAAGGCACGTTCAAGAAGTAAGAAAGGACCAGTCCGGACACGCAACCCAGAAAACCGATCGCTATACTTCCCCACATGATCTTCTTAAAGTCGGAAGTAAATAAGTTTACCGTTATTTGTGGCAAGGTCAGCAAACTCATCAATAGCATAATCCCTACCAAGCGGATCGAAAGAACAATCGTCATGGCGATAAAGCACATCATCGTATACTCGATCCATTTTACCGGCAGGCCTTGCGTGACAGCGAAGTCACGGTCGAACGCCACGTAAACGATCTCACGGAGGAAAAGAGAGAATATGAGTATCAGCAATACGACCAACCCTAGGATCCACAAGAGATCGGCCGTAGAGATCGTTAAGATATTACCAAATAGATAAGCGGATAGGTTCGGGGCGTACCCCGGGGTAAGGAAGATAAAGATCACTCCCAAAGCCATACCCAGCGACCATACGCCCGCGATGGCGGAATCCTCCCTTACGTTTTGCGTCTTACTCACCCACTCCACGCCAAAGGCAGAGAAGATAGAAAACAACATCGCCATCAAGATCGGGTTTGTTCCCAAATAAAAACCCAAGCCCAAGCCACCGAACGAGGCATGCGTGATCCCGCCGCAGATAAATACCAACCGGCGGGATACGATATAAGTCCCCACGATCCCACAGGCGATAGCGGTTAGCAAGCTCCCGATTAAAGCGTTCTGGAAAAAGGCATATTGTAATAAATCCATATGATTCGTTTCCTGAATTAATGAGTACGGCGTTCGCGAATGATCAGGTATGCCTCTTCCTTCAAGGCATCGGGCAGATTGATTCCCCGCAATTGCAGGCTACGAAGCCAACCGGCCACCTCCACTTCCCGGAGGGTATAAAGCACTTCGTCAAACTCCTGAAGGGCATCCTCATCGTAAGCGTCCGCTTCCACTCCTCGGTACCGATCCAGTTCCTCATCGTTATAATATTCGATTTTCTTGCTGACGGCAGCTAATAAGCTATCTCGCTCGCAGGTCTCATGCTGCCCACAGCAAACCTCCGGGATCTCCCGCGCCTCGGGGATCTCCGAGATCTCGCCTCGTTCCAGCATCTTCTGAAGTTTCTTATTCCGGAAATACCCGGCGATAGCGGCTACGACACCCAGACCTATAAGACTTATGACAATGTACCACATAATTAGTTGATAGTTGACAGTTGTTATTGATAATTATCCTGATATTTAAATGAAGTTGGCAGGAATAACTGTCAACTAATCTCAAAGCCGGCGGCCTTCAAGTCTTCCCAATAATGGGGATAACTCTTGCTGACCACTTGCGGGTGGGCGATCTCTATCCCCTCGGGACGTACCAAAGCGGCGGGAGCGAATGACAAGGCCATCCGATGGTCCTCGTAAGTGGCGATTACCGGATGCGACTCCGGTTCCCCGCGCTCACCGTTCCATTCCAAGATGCTATCATTACGATCCGTCAGCACATAGCCTAATTTACGAAGCTCTATCTTCAAGGCCTCGATCCGATCCGTCTCCTTGATCTTCAATGATTGAAGTCCCGTGAAACGGAATGGGATATTTAATAGCACGCAAGTCACCACAAAGGTTTGAGCCAAATCCGGTTCATTCACGAAGTTATAAACCAGCTTCTCGCAGATATTCCCGTTATGCTTTAACACGACTCCACAGTTCGTATACGTAGTGCCCACTCCTAATTGGGCGAACAACTTCGCTCCGGCGGCATCTCCTTGCAAGCTATTCTTGAATAATCCGAGCAACTCTATCTCAGCGTCTTTCGCTAACGCCATGATCTCATACCAATACGAAGCGGCGCTCCAATCGGATTCCACCGTAAAGCGGATCGGCTTATACTCCCCGGGGAGCACTTGGATCGTATTCTCCGTCCATGAGGCTCTCACTCCATATTGCTCCATCAATCGCAAAGTGATATGGATATAGGGCCTAGAGATAATAGCGCCCTCCAAATGCAACGTGACCCCAGTCTCTGTCAACGGGGCGATCATCAAGATAGCGGATATATATTGAGAGCTGACATTTCCCGGTAGCGAGATCTCCCCGCCTCGCAAGGCACTTCCGAAAATACGCAAAGGAGGATAGCCCTCCTTCTCCATATACTCGATCCGGGCGCCTAAGGCGTTCAGCGCGTCTACCAATACCTTGATCGGACGGTTCTTCATACGCTCGGTCCCGGTAATCGTCCATTCGCCCACCACCTTCGAGAGGAAAGCGGTAAGGAAACGCATCGTCGTACCCGCCGCGCCCACATTAAAATCCCGATCGTTCGAGTTCAATGCTTTTACCATCAAATTCGTATCATCGCAATCGGACAAGTTCTCCACATCGTATGCGCTATAGCTCAGTGCGTTCAAGATCAATGCCCTGTTGCTGATACTTTTAGAAGCGGGAAGCTTTACGGTCGTCCGGATAGCGGAACCCGGAGCATTTAGCTGATAATTCATTGCCTTCGTTTATTCAAGATTCAAGAGGCAAAAGTACGAAAATTAGCGGAGATATGGAGTATATTACGGGAGGAAACTTAACAACGGGATCCGCCTCAACGATCTTTAGGCATCGGTTATTTCAAGCGGAAAAGATATCCAATCGATAATTGTATTGAACGCCCTTTCATCACTCCATCATAATCTTTATAATTGTCCGTCAATCCTAACACATACCTTCCATCAAAGAAAAGACCATTCTTGAATTTGTAAGCACCTCCGAAAACCAATCCAAAATCTACCGCATTCTTATCTCCATAAAAGTTTGCCAGCGTGACATCCTTGTATTTCACAGATTCTTTCAAGAAGAAACCGGGTTGTATGCCTGCTTGGATACTGAAACATTCCTTTTTCTTGAAAGGGTAGAACTGAACCAGCACCGGGATATCTATATAGTGAGATCGCAAATCAGCCTCAGCCGCATTTCCATTCATGCCAACGCTCCAGTTATCATTAGCGCCTCGTTGTGAATAAAGGATCTCTCCCTGCATCTCAAACCAGTCATTAAATGAGTAATTACCGACCGCGGCTATATTCCATCCTAATTTCTGCCTAGACTCACTCAGCCCCATATCTGTCATTTTTGACCAATTCGCCCCTATCCTTCCTCCTATAGACCATTGTGATGATATATTTTGAGCAAAGACAAACAACAATAAGAACAAAACCGCTTTCTTCATTTCACTTATAGTTTACTGTTTATAACTAGAGCCAACCTGTCAATCCAAGAATCCCTTTATTGGTCTTCGCCTTATACAACGTCCTAATAAAGGGATTATTATACAAACGCTATTTTATATAGACTCAATTCCAATGAGGAAGATAGATATCATAATTCCATATTAAGTTGCTAGGATGAACAGGATACCAAATATCAACCGGCTTACCAAGCATATCATATTTAATATGGGTCAAATAAGTTGTCAAAAAGGCTTTGTTTCCATCTATCACACATGAATATCCTCTAACAACTCCATCACCATCCGGCCTGATTCCACAATTTGGAGAAACTCCAACAGGTATCACTCTTTCACCTTCTCCTGTATAAAGAATCATTTTAGCTTCACAATAATCCGTTATATAGACACCCATAGTTATACCTATTCTATCACATTCTTCTTTCTTATTAAAAGCAATTTTCAAATCACCCATATTGGGTCTAGGATTACAAGAGGTATTGCCCTTTACTGTTCGTGAATCAATATAAGCTCTTGCGCCCAACGGTATTTGAGGCTCTTCATAAGATTGGAATTCTCCATTAGAGGAAAAAAGTTGACTCCAATCATTTTCTGTTGAGATTATGACATCTACAGAAGCACTCTCTATAAGTTTTCCTATTGATTCAGATTCATCCTTGGTTTGAGTTTTTCCAACAAGCAATTCATCATTACCACATGATGAAATAAACATCACACATAAAATACAAATTAACACTTTCTTTATTTTTCGCTTTTTAGTCTAGAGTTTCACAATTATTTATCAATTATAACCAAAGGATACATCGAGAGGCAAAAGTACGAAAATTAGCGGAGATATGGAGTATATTACGGGAGGAAAGCTTATATTCGCAAGGAATAAAAGAAAGAACTGAATCATTATGGAAATATATCATGGCAGCAATGTATCCGTAGAGAAACCTTTGATCCAGACTACCGGATTCTATAAAGACTTCGGTTTCGGGTTCTATTGCACCGTATTTGAGAAACAGGCACAAAGATGGGCTTTGACAAAAAAGCCCCGACATATCGTATCCCTATATGAGTACAACGAAGAACACGGATTAAACACTTTACGGTTTGACTCGATGACAGAGGAATGGTTGGATTTTATCGTCTCTTGCAGAAGAGGCATCCGGCATAATTATGATATAGTAGAAGGGCCTATGGCTGACGATACGATCTGGGATTATATTGAAGATTATATCTCCGGGACGATCACCAGAGAGGCATTCTGGATATTGGTCAAGTTTAAATATCCTACTCACCAGATCGTTTTCTGCACAGATAAAGCACTACAAGCTGTTTCATTCATTAAAAGTTACGCCTTATGAGAAATATATATTTCCCGGAAGAGGAGGTCTCCGGGAACGACCTCTATTTCGTATGCAGCATGATCGAGCGGATCGCCCGCCAACTCAAACAGCCGAATAAATATGTAGCCAACACGATGGGAAAGGAAGCGCTGGCGGAGAAACTCTCATTGGCCAACGTATTGCATAGCGAGAATCCGCTGGCGGTGACTGCCGACTGGATCGAGACCTACCGATTACGACCGGGCACATTCGATGTGACTCTGGTGGATCCAAGGCTGGTCGATCACATCCCCACTCCTTTACAAATGGGGAAGGTGTATATGCGATTGATTCTCTCTACACTCACCGGCAACGAGGATTTCGCCGAGGGGATATTACGGGTTTATAATAATCCTATTTGCTCTATCATAGACAACTACAACTCAAGTGCCTACTACGAGCCGTCTTATGTGCAGACACGAAGTTATTGGCAAGGGAGCTTTAACTAGAGCAATGACATAATGAACCGGACGCGGACGACGCGTCCGGTAATATAGCGTTTTGACACGGCCTCATATAGCCGATGAGGGAAGGGTTAAGGCAGAGCCTTCATCTTCAAGAAATGCTTCTGGAAGAAGAGGATCTGGTAGTCAATGGAATTATTCCAGTAGTGCGAGTCGTGATTACCCGGGCGGGTGATAAAGTCGTGGTCGATACCCTGTTTCAATAACGCCTCGTGGTAGTTCTTGTTCACTTCCAAGAAGAAGTCGCTGTCACCACAATCGAAGATCAAGGCGATCTGGTCTTTCTTCAGGGTCGGCACCAGGTTGATGACCGTGTACTTCTCCCAGTTCTCCGGATATTGTGCCTTCTCGCCTATTTGTACGCTCATCTCCCAGTTCTTCGGGAAAGGGCGGATATCCACGCCGCCGCTGGTACTTCCCGCCGCGGAGAAAACATCGCTATGACGAAGGCCATTCCACATAGCGCCATGCCCGCCCATGCTCAAGCCGGTGATAGCGCGCCCCTTACGATCGGCTACGGTCTTATAATGGGAATCCACGTATTTCACCAGCTCATCCGAGATGAACGTCTCATACCGTACATCGGCGTTCAAGGGGCTATCCCAATACCACGTGTTCTTACCATCCGGGCATATGAAGAAGAGGCCCTTCTCGTCGGCTATCTTAGGTAGATCCGGCTTGATGCCGAGCCATGTGCGAGCGTCGCCGCTATAGCCATGTAGCAAGTAAATGGCCGGGCACGCTCTCGTAGCGGCCGCGTCCGGACTTACCACCACTACCTCTATACTCTTGTTCATCGAAGGGCTTTTCACTCGCAAGGTATCTACCCTCGCCGCCTGTAAACCGAGCGGGAGCAAACAAACCAAGGCTACCGCCACCTTTTTCATCCAATTCATATCAGTTACTATTTATTGATTGATTAATTCCCCGTAGCCCTGTTCTCAGGGGACTACGGGGAGACAAATATACGGAAAAGACCGGCTAGAACCGGATCTTGTAGGATTGTTCTCCGATATTGATTATATAGGATCCTTGGGGGAGGTTTGTCACGGTCTCGCCCGCGGGCAAAGACAATGTATCCAGCGAACGTCCATCAAAAGTCACGATATACGCCGTGTCAGGGATGGGTGTCTGGATATGCAACCGGCCATTCTCGCCCCATACTCTCAGGCCGTTGGGATCTACCTCCGCGTTACCGGTAGGGTTGTCTTTCACGATGCCGGTTACGGTGACAACAATATCGCTCGTTACTTCCTCAATCACATAGCGGTCGCTTGATACCGGGGTAAGTACCGAGCCATTCGCTTTCACTGCCAGTTGAGGCGCGCTGTAGCCGGTCTTCAAGGTCAGCGTAAAGGCGAAGCGCTGGCCGGATTCCACGCTCGTGGAAGACTCCGCGGTCAAGGTGGCTCCTTCTACAACCGGCAATGTCACCGTATAAGTTGTCGGGGTTGGCTCGGGCTCTGGCTCCGGATCGGGGATCCTATCGCCTGCCGCCGTGATCACCAAGGTATTCGTGATCTTCTCCAACGAGAAAGCGCCCGTGACAGCGTTGTAGGTATAGTCCGTAGACGCTACGAGCGTATTCTCTCCCATCTTTACCGTAATGGCGGCCGGAAGGGTATAGCCAGCGGCTGCTTTCAGCGTAAGCTCTACCTTGGAATCCTTAGCCATGGGATCGATAGAGACGGGATCGGTGGTGAGGTTGGTAAGGTTCGGGATTACCTCGAAGTAGCCCTTTTCCACACCTTTCGCCTCGATGACGATCTCGCCATCCACATTCTCTATCTCAAGAGCTCCCGTCGTATTGTCATACGTATAGTAATCGGAGCCGGCGGCCCTTAGCAGATTCCTTTGCTTCAGCAAACGGCCACCCATCATCACCTTTATGGCATAAGGGGGTTTGTATCCATCAGCTGGTGCCAATTTACATTTGAAGGGCTCTCCTATTTTCAGGGGTTCTCCGGAAGTCTCAATCGCTATGTCCTTGGTCTGTCCTTCCACATGGAAGATCTCCACGCCGGTAGCTGTAATGAGGACATCGGCGGTTACGTTCTTTACCCAGATATCTCCGGTCGTCGGATCATACGTGCATTCGGCGTCCAGGAGGTCTTCGGGGCGTGTAGCCACGTTCAGCTCCTTTGTTCCCATCTTTACCTGAATCGTATCCGGGAGGATATAGTGCTCCTTGTCGCATTCCAGCTTGTAGAACAGGTCTTTCCCTGTCTCGATAACGGTAGGCTGGTCTTTCTGGGCGACCAGGTTCGTCAAGGCGGTCGTGATCGCATGGGTTACGGCCGGAGCGTCGGTTATCCGGAGGTCCGCGAGAGAGGATTCGGCCCGATAGTAGGCATCCTTCACCGTGGGCGTAAGGGTGATAGAGGCATCGTCGGTCAACGCGTCGACCTCTACCTTGAAGGTATATGAGGCACTGTCGCTCAACGCACCCAGGGCAAGGTCTTCTTCCGTTTGACAACCCATAAGAACGTCAGACTTCAGCGGGATCTCCCGCTCCTGCCCAGCGCTTACGTAATACAATTTCACTTGATCCGCGTTGAGGTTGGAGATGGAGACTTTCACGTCTAATGGCTTCCCATTGAGCCATTGATTGGTATTGCCGATCGTATAGGTGAACGGGGTCTTGGCGTTCTTCGCACCCATGATCGGACGGGGGGTGATCGAGCCGGAAAGGGCTTCCAGGAATCTCATCGCCTTATTCTCTTCCTTGAATATGGGGTTGGCCGGGGCGGACGCGAGACAGACTTGGATGTCGTAAGACAACTCGCCTTGCCTAGCCGATAAGACCTTTAGATGGTTCTCGTAGCTCTGGTCGGAGATCTGCGCCAGGCTGACCGGCACGTCGAAAGATCCGCCCTCGCCTATCACGGCCTTTGTCCCTTGATTCCCTTCAGAAATGGAGCTATCGTCGCCATAATAAACAGCCAGTTTCCCTTTCCAGGCGGCATAGTCTTTCAGGGTGTAACGCAAGATGAGGTTCTCCGTCACGTTCGTCAGGCTATAGGCAATCGCATTCGTGTTTAGCAGGTTCGATTGGCTATTGTCCAATCCCGATATGTTCAAGAAGGCATCGTCAAACTGGTTCTTGAGAATACTCACCAGGACCGGATCGCCCGGGTTGTCGGCCGGAGCCTTGATCAAACCTTTATTATCCAACCCCGTGGGGGATGTGGTAAGACAACGCATCACCTCCCAATCGTGTCCGTTGGGAGAGCCGATCACAACGATTTTTAGTCCCTTGCCAAGGGGAGTCTCCAAGCTCATGTTGAAATCGAACGAATAATCCGTATCCGCTTCATACGTCGAGGGTTCAGATTCGGATGGCGATTCGAGGATCTTCCCCAATGAGTCCACGACGGCCAACTCCACGCAGTAGCTCAAGTCCTCGAAGCCGGTATAGCGCACCTCGATAGGTATAGAGAACTCGCCCACCAACGGCAGCGGGCCCGTATAGGATATGTTCTTCACGACCGGCTTATACACATACTTCTCGCCGGCCCGTGACGGACGGATGTTGAGGATCATATCCTGCCCGTCGCTATAGCCATCGTGACCCGATTTCGGATCGAGCACGGACAAGGCGAAGAAGCCATCGCTAGAACCGCCCCAGCCCCAATTGATATGGAAGAAGCCCCGATCGTCGTAGCCATCGCACACGAAGGCATGGCCCTCACCCTTCGAGGTTTGCCCGCCATAGCTCACGGGATACCCGGCATCCAGCTCTTGGCGGATCATCGCTTTCCATTCGTCCCAGCGATAGGCCTCCTTCGCTAGGTAGCGAACGGACGGGCTATAGCCGAATACCTCGGCGTAAGACTTGGCCGCGCGTTTCATGACCGCGCCACTCTCCAACAGTCCATAATCCATCTTCACGTTTGCCCCGCAATGCCACATCAGTTTGGCCACGGCGTTGTCTCGGGCATCCCCGTAGCCATCCTCCGGATAGGTAAGCGGCATATTCGCCCAATCGTACTTATCATAGGTGATGGGAATATCTCGGTAGGAGGACACGCCCCCGATCGCGCGCTCCGGGTATTGGTGATAGCGCATGATGATGGCTTGCGCCGTGGCCACGCAACCGGTAGGCGCGTGTTCGTCGAGGTTCAGCGGGGTCATCCCGTTGTAGGGTTTCTGTTGGTTCCACTTCGCCGTCTCCAGCAGCACTTTCGGGGCAGAGGCGGCCCGGTTGGTCCCGCCCAGGTAGCGGCTCCACTCGGCTTGTATATCCGGGGAGGCGGTCTGCGCGCTGGCTTCCGCCCAAGCTACTTGGTTCTGGTAATAGGCCAACATGTAGCGGAGGTTGTCCGGCAGGCTCTCCGGGTTGAAAGTCCCCTCGTCGGAATAGCCGAACACGGGGAGTACGCGATCCTCGCCGGAGACGATCACGAAGCCCTTGCCGCCGGGCACGTTGAACACGAAATAGTCCGCCGCGCCATCCGCCGCCCCGCTTCGTAGCGCGGAGCTGGATTTCCCCGGAGCCGCGGCGTAAACCAGCGACAAGTCCTCGGCCGAGCGCAAGCCCGAACCGGTGTTAACTACGTTTTCCGCCACCCTGCGGGCCGTGGATACGTCTATCCTCTCCGCCCGGACCATCGCGGCCGACAGGAAAAGGATCAGCATTAGTAAAAGTTTTTTTCTCATGAATTATGAATTTATAAGGGATAAAATGATTTTAACATTCGTTCACGGGTATGCTCATAGCTTCCCGTCTATGACCGGTGAGAGAGCCTAGGCTATGATAGGTGAGAGAGCCTCGTCTATGAGGGGTGATAACCGAGGCTCTCTCACCCCTCATAACCGAGGCTCTCTCACCCCTCATAACCGAGGCTCTATGTCTTATCAGATCTACGGTCCAGATGGTTTTCTCTTCAGCCATGATGTTATTTGTTTTAGATGGTCTCGCAAACGGCCAGTTCCCAGCCCTTGAAGACCAAGGTAACGAGGCGAAGCTCGGTATCGCCCTTGGTGGCGAGCACCTTCGGGTCGGCGGCGTAGCGGTGTAGCTGGATGGCGGCCTCGGCTTTCAGGGCCTCGATGTCCGCCACGGAAGCGTCTCGGCGGGCGTATTTCACCTCCACGATATAGCTGAAGGCGATCTCCGGCTGGTGGATCAGGTCGGGCATCATGTAGAAGTCGGCGTAGCCCTTGCTCGCCTCATACTCCGGGTGGATGATGTAGGTGCGCGACAAGCCCAGGTAGGCCAGCAGGAAACCCTTCACGTGCGCCTCGCCCTCGATGAACTCGCGGATGGCGCTCTGCCGCTCCAGCTCGGCGGAGAAATACTCGAACACAGGCTTCCAGTCGCCGTCGTAAGCCATGTCCTTTACCAGATCATGAAGCTCGTATAGCTCTATTGAGAAGACATCAGCCTCCTTATACGCCTCGATCAGGTAGGTGTACAATTGCTCACGTACCGTCAGGTTGGGAACCCCCAGAAGGGTATCTCCACGCTTGGTGCCCTTGATGGAGAGCAGCCCAAAATAATAAAGTAGGCTCTTGAAGTTATCGGGCTTGGTAATATCCTCGGCGGGAAAAGCATCCTTGATAACCGCGGTGGTCTCCCCATTGTTGACAATCTCCTGAATGATCGAAGCGTTCGTACCGAATCGCTTGTCGAGACGGATCAAGTGGCGGAGCTTGTTGTAGTCGGTACGGATGTTGTTGTCGATCATCTGCTTAGGAGGCCTGTGAAGACTCAAGTAATTGCTCAGGAAATAGAGTACCATATCCGAGTTGTACATCGGCTCGTCCATACATTCTTCCGAGAAGCGATAGTTATCATACCACGGCTTCATCAAGCGGATCAGATCGTCCACGCTATCCTCGAAACCCGTCTCTTCCTTATAATAAGCCAGCATCTCCCGCACCTCTCCCTCGCTAAAGCCGATGATGCCGTTGAAGCGGTAATCCGTCGTCATGTTGGCCCCGATATTGAAACCGCTGGTCACGTCGTCCATCGTCACGGGAGACACCCCGGTGATAAACATGCGCTTGATAGGGCCATCGCCCGTAGCCCCCTCCTTCAGCTTGTTGAAGAAATAGCGGAAGAAACCCGTGCCGTGCGTCAAGGCCTTGTAATGCTTATCCCCCATATTGGCGAGGATAGAGTTCGTGAAGTTATCGTACTCGTCGATGAAGAGGTAGATGGAGAGATTCAATTGGGAGGCCTTATTGATCAAATAGTTCAACTTCTCATCCGCGCCTTCGAAGGCGTTGATCTCCTCGGTAAAACCAGGCTCGAAGAAGCGCGCGTACTGTCCAGCGAAGAAATCGAAACGGGCGGCGCAATGGCTGTTGAACGAGCGCAGCAACTGATCCGGATCGGGGTTCACGCCGGCGAAGTTGAAGTCCAGCACGAGATATTTCCCCTGTTCCTCCGTCGGGTGAGAGCCGATATACAGATCCCCGAAT
>JAQVCX010000060.1 GCA_028689545.1 Parabacteroides sp. | reverse complement strand
TTTTTACTTGAACACGAGTACGCTGATCGTTGTCAGCAAGTATGCCCGCGATATCCAGAAAGAGGTGGAGCGCACGTTGTTCCCATTGACAGTACCCTGGCGTGCCCGCAAGCTATTCGGCTCCACGTAGATCACGTCGTTCTGACGGAGGTTATAGGCAGGAGACGCGTACATCTGGCTGGAGGAACAAAGGTCTATCCCATAAGTCCGCTGTGTCCCGTTTTCCTCACGCAACACCATCACCTTGTCCCGCCTGCCATAGATCGTCAGATCACCCGCCAGGCTGATCGCGTCCAGCAAGGTCATCCGATCCCGGGTTATGTCGAAACGCCCCGGGTGATTTACCTCGCCCAGCACCGATATTGTCAGGTTCATGAACTCAACGGTGACGACCGGATCTTTCACGTAGTTCCCCGTGATCAGCTCATCCTTTATGAAAGCGGCTATCTCCGAACGGCTTTTTCCCGCCACATGGATCCTCCCCAATACAGGGAAGTCTATCTCACCCTGGCTGTCTACCGTATAGCCGGATACGCCCCGGCTTGAGCCTACTTGCGAGGATTGCCCGATCTGTTGCGACAGGATCGGCAGGTTGAACAGGTTGGTCAACTGGGGGTCGCGGCTATTCACGATAATAGAGATTTGATCGTCCGGCAGTACCTTTATCTCCAATGGATGCAGTACCTTCTGCTCGCTCTCTCCGGGATGAAGATCCTGGAAATAAGCCGTTTGATGTGTGGTGGAACAAGCACTTAAAAGATACAATAATCCCACTAATCGTAGAAGTAAGACAGGTGAATGAGGTAAACGCTTATGCATGATATAAACTGATTGATTTAATTTCATTGATGTGCCTCTTTTTCCTGATTAAGGTGGATACGCCGGTTGATGGCTAGATGTATCAAGGCCCACAACAGCATATTTAAGATCAGTAACCAGGTAAGATTCAAGACCGGAGCCAGCAGGGTATTCATCCCTATGAAAAAGATGGAGACCGCCAGGATCGTCACCAGCACCGTACGGACACGCATGCCGGTACGCAACAACTTATGATGGATGTGACTCTTATCCGGCAAGAAGGGATTCCGGCCTTTACGCAACCGATGCAACACCACACGGAAGACATCCAGCAGGGGGACCAGAAGCGTTGAGAACGCTATGACCATACAAGGGTTTGTCCGGGCCTCCTCCTCCGGGGACACTACACTTAGCTGTATGACCAGGAAACTGAGGATATAGCCGATCGTCAGGCTCCCCGTGTCACCCATGAAAAGCTTATGCCCGCGCTTGGCGTTGCCAAACACGTTGTAGAACCAGAACGGTATCAATATGCCTAGCGTGGCTAACGCCAGCAACGCATAGAAATAAGAGCCCTTGGATACGCAGATAACCGATAACACGGACAGCGAGATACAACTCAACCCGGAGGCGAGACCGTCTATGCCATCAATCAGGTTAATGGCGTTGGTTATATAAACGACTATCAAGACCGTCAAGGGGATGCCCACCCATGCGGGGAGCATATAGATTCCGAACAAGCCACCCAGCGAGTTGATCCAAGCGCCCGGAAGCACCAGAAGTATAGCCGTGAAAATCTGGACAACGAACTTGTAACGATAACCGACACCCACCAGGTCATCCGCCACGCCGATGAGATAGAGCAGCATGCAACCTCCTACCCAAAACAGCAACTCCAGCAGGCTCCGCCCGGTCAGCAGATGAGCCATCGTAATCCCCACACAGTGATATAAGCCGATTATCAAGCATAACGAGACAAGTATCGCCGGGAAAAAAGAGATCCCTCCCAAACGGGGAACCGGGATGGAATGGATCTTACGCTCATCCGGTTGATCGAACAAACGTTTCTTATACGAGATCAACAAAATATTGGGGATCAATATCAATCCCTCCAGGATAGATATCAAAAAACCTCCAGACAGAAAAAGACTGGTCTCTATGATCGTTCTCATATTTTTTGGATGAAGCATTGTGGTATATACGAGGTGGCTACAGCGCAGACCCCTTGAATGGCGACAACCAGACGGCTGTTTCTCTTGATCCGGCAGATATATCCTTCCGCCCCCTTGAACTTACCGTCAATCACCCTCACGCGTTCCCCCCGACAAAAGCGGGTAGTGTCAGCCCCCAGGTATTCCATCCCCTGCTCACCAGACGACGCGACCAACATGAATATATTCATCTCCCGGTCCGGGATGATAAGCGGTACCTTTTTCAATTCCTTGTTTCTTGTGTACAATATCACCTTGTCCATGAATCGCCCCTGTATCTCCAACGCACGCAATGTCGTGGAATGAAAGAACAGCATCGAGTTGATGATAGGTTTACGCCGGATCTTTTTGATCCCATTACGGATGACCACCACGTCCTCGCAAGGGAAATAGCAATCGATATCATCCTTTCTGAGGGATTCCTCCATCTCAAAGACCTTGTTATAGAATACTTTTAACGCAAACCAGTGCTTGCCGTCAGATGTTATTGTTTCCAATGAATTATCTCATTTTTTGGTTATGAGTGAAAAGGATATACCTTCCATTCCTGCATATACATCTTTTAGACAAGAGGAATATGCAGCAATCAAGGTTAATCCGGCTGTTTTTATGTAAAAAATCCGAAATATGGACCATCCCTGACAACAGTGGATGGGAGACCCTAACCCCATACTTCTACCGTTTCTTGGTAAGAAACGGTAGAAGTATTTATCTATATTATTTTCAGATACATAAAATATAGATAAGTCCCTTTTTTACTCGGTTTACTCGGTTCGATACTCGAAAAGAGACAAGGTTATAATCAAAAAGTATATGTTCTCATTTTTAGATTAGACAAAGAAC
Source organism: Parabacteroides sp. (assembly GCA_028689545.1). GTDB lineage: Bacteria > Bacteroidota > Bacteroidia > Bacteroidales > Tannerellaceae > Parabacteroides. The sequence goes on along the minus strand of JAQVCX010000060.1, from coordinate 19,062 downwards.
AATAAGAAAAAATCACAATCAAAGAACCTGCACGCACTATGTATTAATAAGTTACAATAATAGAGAATCTAATTTATAATTAAAAATCCCCCTTTATTTTTTTATTATACAGATTATAATTACATTTGCGACGTATTTCTACCGTTTCTTACCAAGAGACAGTAGAGTTTAAATCCTTTAAGATTCCACTATTTGCATTGTCTATCAACGAATTGTCCAAAGAGTCCAAATAAATAAGAGTCGTCTTTTCGGAGGTATGTCCCATTCCTGCGCTGATAACCGCAATTGGGATATTATGATTGCGTGCGGCAGTAGCCCAACTATGCCGGGAAGTATATGAAGAGAGAGGTAATGTCTCACCTATTAATTTACCCAACCGCTTTAATTTTTGATTATGGTAATTCAATCCCGTTTGATATTGCAAGTAAGCCCGATCCGGGTTTTCATCGGTAATGATCGGAAAGACATAAGGGGTTTCAGAGGAGTCTGATAGGTATCGTCTCAAGATCTCCTCTATACAAGGCTCAATACGCAACGTTAAGCTCTGGGCTGTCTTATGACGACAATAGGTGATGACTCCCGTACCTATATTTTCTTTTTTCAGATAGGCCATATCTACAAACGCCATGCCACGAGTACAATAGCTAAACAAGAACAGATCACGGGAGAGGGCTAGCGCTAATGAATCAGAAAGATCCAACTCCTGCAATTTTAAAATAGTCGTTTCACTAACAGCGCGCTTCGGCGTCTTGGCTATTCCCGTATAGACTTCAAGGAAAGGAAAGGCTTGTTCCACAAGCTGCTCTTGTACCGCTTTATTATAAGCGGCACGCAAGTTTCTCATATAAAACGAGCTACTATTCTTACTCACTCCCCTTCCCGATAGCCATTTCTCATATTGACAAGTCACCTCCTCATCTAACGCGGAAAGAGGAATATCACAATTGTCTAAAAAAGAGGAAAAGCTGTTCAAGGTACGCAAATAATTACGGGAAGTACTGAATTTATTATTCTCACGAAGGAATTCAATCTCTCCTCTCAAATAGTCCAATACTCCTTTTCCTTTTTTTGGAGACCGGAATCTCCCGATCACATCCGATAAGGTATATTCATCCCCTATACTATCTAATTCCCGAATGATTCTCCGGACCGTTGCCAAGTCCGTCTTTATTCGTTTCTGATAAGAATTAATAATCTTTTCATTCTCTGGCGTAACGACCAACTCCCGCCTCTCTCCATTCCACCAATGAGGAAATATCCGCATATCGGTAATCATCTGTCTGTTTTCCTGTTTATTACAAAGCTGATAATAAATAACACCAGCTTTACCTCTTACCGTCGATGAACGAAACTTTACTTTTATTGTAGCCATACTTTTTTTTAGCCAATTTTACACCAGACAATCCGAAATGTCAATAGGTAACGGCATTTAAAACACATAACTTTCCTAAAAAGTTGCCTAACAATAAAAGATCCCCTTTACCTTGCCTCAGATGGACGCAAGATAAAAGGGATAAATATCAAGCCAAAAAAGCCACATCCATTATATCATGGATATGGCTTCTATATTATTTTCAAGCAATAATAGCTCTTAGTTTTTGCTTTCCTCTGCGGGTGCGGTAGCGGGAGTTTCCTCTGCCGGAACTGCCGGTTGTTGCGCTGTGCCAAAGTCCGGAGCGATCGTGTTCGGATCGATAGAGACAGCGTCGTTTACTTGTTGCTTGATCTCTGACTGAGCAGCATGTTCCGTTCCGGGGATAAACGCCGTAATGACGATACTCAATACGATCACGGCACCAGCCAATCCCCAAGTTGCTTTCTCCAAAAAGTCCGTGGTCTTACGTACACCCATAATTTGGTTAGAAGAAGAGAATCCTGAGGCCAAACCTCCACCTTTTGAGTTCTGGATCAACACGATCAAGATTAATAGTATAGAGGCAATCAAGATTAAGATAGAAATAAATACGTACATCTTTGTTTTATTTTTTAGTGTTAATAATCAACTTTTCCAAAAATCTGATTTGGTCTGCAAAGTAAACATTTTTTTCCGGATATTTCAAGCTTAAATTTTTAATAATTTGCAAAGCCTTATCATATCGCTTCTGTTTTATATAAATCCGGGCTAAAGTTTCCGTAAGGCACGAATCTTCCAGCGACTTGGACCGCTCATCATCCAATTCTTTCACCGACTCGGGAGTCTCCGCACGACTGGTTTCCTCACGGATTTCCAGTCCACTGCCCGGTGTACGCTGTTGATCGTTTTTAATGAACGAGTCGATCAAGTCGTGATGCCGAAGCCTATTCTCCGCATCCTCTCCAGAGGGCTTCTCTTCTTCCTCTTTCGATAAAGACCAAAACATATAGTCCGACGATACCGATGGTTGAAACAGGAACGAGGCCTCTTTCTTAGGCACCGGTTCCTCGTTTCGGTTAGAGAGGAATGCATCTATCAAGGAGAAAGTATCCTCTTTTCGCATATCCGGCTCCTGCTCCACCCGATGGTTCAAGCCATATTTATCTCCTTCTATCAGTCGGAACAGCTTTTTCCGATCCGGCAAGAATATCGCCATCTTCTCCAGCTCCGATGCGAAACTCATATCATTTAATACGGCTAGATTCTTTAGATAAAGCATCCGTGCCCCTTGAAAATACGGATAATCCTCCACGATTCGCCGCAATTCAAGAAGGGTATCCTCCGTCAATTCCGAAGGTTCCTCCATCAAACGATATAAATCCTCCGCCCTCATTCTACCAATTGGCAACCGTAGCGTTATAGATTTGGTCTACTATTTCCTCAATGATTTCCTCGCATAATGTACCTTCTACTTGCTGCGGCATCAAGTTACTGTCGAACTCGCGGTAAGCGGAGAACGATTGCTCGAAATCCTCATCCGGATTAACCCGGTTGGAGTAACGAGCACGCACCGTGATCGTCAACCTCGTCTGCGAGGCGATAGCATCCTCTTTCACAGCCATTGGAGCGAAATCGTAACCCGTAATCTCACCTTCCAAATCAAGGTCGCCATTGCTCGGAACCAGTTGCAGACGAGTCTGGCGGATATAAATATCCTTCAAATTCTCCGTAAACTGCGGCGCAAGGGTCGGATTCACATAAGGAGCTTGGTTCGTAAAATCACGGATCGTAATGGTCTTCACCTTCGTATAATCGATAGAAGCACCATTAAACTTATAGGAAATAGAGCAAGCCGTAGCCAATACCGTCAAGCATGAGAGTATAAGCCAATGGGCTGCCGATAAACGTATGTTGACAATCTTCTTTAACATATTATTATTCCAAATTGTATTCCTTGATTTTTCGATATAACGTGCGTTCTGATATTTTCAAGTCGGCCGCCGCATTCTTCCGTCGCCCGTTATGCTTCTCCAGCGCCTTACGGATCATCTCCTTCTCCACCTCCTCTAAGGATAAAGTCTCCTCTTCCACATCCTCGGCATCTTGGATCGTCGGGTGCATGGTATGAACGGCCGCCGGATGAATCGGATGCGCATAAGGGGAATCGTCTGCCGTCGCCGGCATCGGGATATTCCCGCCCATGATATCATGCACTAATTTCTTTAGCTCGTTCACGTCCTTTTTCATATCGAACAACACTTGATAAAGGATCTCGCGCTCGCTATTAAAGATCTTTTGATCCGGATCTTGCTTCACCAATACCGGATATTTCTCCACATTCAAGTTCGGAAGATACAGACGCAGGATATCCGCCGTTATATCCCGTTTCTCCTCGATCACGGAAATACGTTCCGTGATATTTTTCAACTCACGTACGTTTCCCGGCCAACGGTAAGCAACCAATAATTGACGGGCCTCATCATCCAAGCGGATCGGCGGCATCCGGTATTTCTCGGCGCAATCGCTGGCGAACTTACGAAATAACAAGATAATATCTTCCGGACGCTCCCGCAAGGAAGACACTTGGATAGGCACCGTATTCAAACGATAGTACAAATCCTCACGAAATTTACCTTCCGAAACCGCCTGTACTAAATTCACGTTCGTAGCGGCAACGATACGTACATTCGTCTTCTGTACCTTGGAGGAACCGACCTTGATAAACTCACCCGTCTCCAGCACACGAAGCAAGCGTGCTTGCGTAGGAGTTGGCAGCTCTCCCACTTCATCCAAGAAGATCGTTCCACCGTCGGCTACCTCGAAATATCCTTTACGATCGGCCAACGCCCCGGTAAAAGAACCTTTCTCGTGTCCGAAAAGCTCCGAGTCTATCGTCCCTTCCGGAATAGCGCCACAGTTTACGGCTATATATTGTCCATGCTTACGCTGACTGTTCTGGTGAATAATTTGCGGGAAAGTCTCCTTTCCTACACCACTCTCTCCTGTAATAAGAACAGATAAGTCGGTTGGCGCTACCTGAAGCGCAACGTCGATCGCACGATTTAATCCCGGGTTATTACCAATAATCCCAAAACGCTGTTTTATCTGTTGTACATCAGCCTTCATCACTCTTTCTCTTTTTAAAATCTGTAATTATTTCAGTTACTCTGCCAAAATTACAAATCTTAATTCAAACTACCACTATTGATAACAGATTCTATCGACCGTTTCTTATTTTTTAGCACCATATGTACGTTTATACAAGAACTCGGCAAGATCCTTGTCTTCCGGGATAGCGGCGATCTCCTCCGGCGAGATAGGCTCACCGATATATACATCCGCCTTCTTCCCACGCTTATTGAAAGCCTCGGTAGGAATACGCAAGGTACGTATTTGCCAGCTGATATTTCCTAGCCAATAAAAGAAATGTGTATTTTGGAAATCAAAATAAACGGGGTATACCGGTGCTTTCGCCTTACGGACCAAGCGGATCACGCTATGCGCCCACGATAAATCCCGTATCTGTTTCTCTTCTTTATTGTAAAATGAGATCGCCCCGGCAGGGAAGAAACCCATCGGATGACCTTCTTTCAGGCGTTGCAGGGAAAGGCGCACGCCATTGACATTCGCCGGGTTCGCCCCTCGCTTGTGGGAATCGGGCACCACGGATATGAAATTATCCTCCATCGCCCCGATCTTAGTCAAGATACCGTTCACCATCACCTTAAAGTCCGGACGGCGGGAAGCGAAAATATCAATCAGTATGATTCCATCCAACGATCCGATCGGATGGTTGGAAACGGTAACGAAAGTCCCTTCCGGCAGATGATCTAAGATCTCCTTATTATGAACCTCATAGTGGAGATCGATAAGGGGGTCACGCAATAAAGCGGAAGTAAACTCCGCGCCTCGCAAATGGCAATTCCGGGCATGCACCTCATTTACCGTATCTACATGCAGCCACTTTATCAATAATTTACCGAACCATGTACCCAAACGCCCCTTAAAGAAAGAGGTCATCTCTTGCAGATCATAAATGTCTACTACACTCTTTTTCATATTTCATCCTAAAAACGAGGCACACATCTTCTCGTGTTTCCTCATCGCTATCGCTAGCACGAGGTTCAACACGATGATCTCATATAGGTAATAAGCCCATACCTGTCCCGTTAGTACGATCACAAACATAACCATCGTGCGGCCATTAAAGGTCAACAAGTCTATGTAACGCATTAAATGACGGCTCTGTTTACGAAAGTCCACACGGATATTCTCCGGAATATTATCCCCATACTTCGCGTGCAAATTTTGTAACATTCTCTGTAAGGTAGGCGTAGCCTTCACTTGCAACAGCGTATACCAACGATACAAGTAGTAGAAGAACTTGTTAATGCCATACTTCATCTCCTTATGTTTCGCCTCCACCTGCTCCAAAGACTGGAACTCCGAGCCTTTATCCTTACTGATAAAATAAAGGTGAAGCGTCTTATAGTAATCCGTAATATTCGCTTGGACTAAATGAGACAGACCGGATAAGACCGCCAAGGCAAAGAACCAATCCGTACCATAATCATGCGACAGACGAAGAGCGAATCCTATATAGATAGAGGCGAACCAAATATCCCCGGCGAATCCGTCCAAGATACGCCCGATAGCGGACTTGATTCCTGTAAGACGTGCCAATTGCCCATCCACGCAATCGAGGATATTGGCAAATACCAACAATAATATACCGCAGATATTATAGGTAAGGTTATCGTGATAAAACATAAATCCGACCGCCGCACCCACGAAGATCGAGATAACCGTAATCATATTCGGGGTAATCCCCGTGCCTCGCAACATACGAGCAATACGAAATCCTATCGGACGATAAAAAATTCGGTCTATCTTATTTTCTGTTTCTATCGACTTTAACGATGCTTCGTATTCCTTATCCAACTCGCTCATTTGTTTCTTATTTATACGAGTAACCGCCATCCACAACGACTACCTCGCCATTAAAATAACTATTCTCTATCAACATTTTATAAACTTCCGCCAATTCATCCGGGTCGCAGAACCGTCCCAAAGAGACCTTGTTCTCTATATTCCGACGGATCTCGACGGGCTTTGTCTTCTGCCATTCCGTATCGACAAAACCGGGAGCCACGGCATTCACACGCAGTTCATAGGGTACTAAGAATTTCACCATATTTTTAACCAGCGCATGAACAGCGCTTTTCGTCACCCCATATGCCAAGGATACCGAATGAGGCTGTATCCCCATCAAGGAGCCCGTAAATACGACACTTCCCCCTTTATTGATCCGTCCTACGATCTTCTGTAAAAGGAAAACCGGGAAATGAACATTGGCAAAGAAAACCCGGTTCCAATCCTCAAATGAAAGTTCCTCGAAAGAATCACGGCAGGTCATCCCGGCATTGAACACAAGGCTGTCCAAACGTAGCCTATTCTCTTCCAAGAAAGAATCGATAACCCCAATCGTATTCCGGTTCGAGATATCGGCCCGCAAAATAGAGACCTGTATACCGAAACGCCCCACCAACTCGCTACGTACCTCCTCGGCCGCCGCCTCGTCGGAAGCATAAGTCAGTATAAGGTTATATCCAGCCTTTCCTAAGCAGAACGCGACCGCCTTTCCTATCCCTTTTGTCCCACCGGTAATTAAAATAAATTTATCCATGAAACTGATCGTTATTTAGCGGCAGATCCTTTCACGGTTTCCGGCTTCGCCTGACGTTGGGTTGTCAGATTCGCCTCATAAGAATCATGTATCGTTTTTTTCAAGTTCGAGGAGGAAACCCCCGTTCCATAAGGGAAATAAAATACCTGAACGCCTAAATCCTTCAGATAGTCATACTTTCCGAACCAGTCATCTCCTACCACGAAAGCGTCGATGTTCAGTTTCTTCACGATTTCCGTGTGATCCAAGGAATGTTGTGGTATAACGATATCGGGAGTCTTCAACGCCTCGATGATCTGCAAACGTTCTTGGAACGGAATGATCGGTTTCGCCTTATAAGAAGATACCAACTCATCTGTACTAACCCCGACGATTAATAGATCCGCCAAACTACGGGCGTAATTAATCATTCGAAGATGATTATAATGGAACATATCAAACGTCCCTGATGTATATACTATTGTTTTGTCTTTAAACATAATTCTAATTTTCGTTTTAAAACCGCAAACTTACGCAAACTTTTCCTATCTTAAAAGTTTAATACCAAAAAGCGTCTCACGCCCGACACAAAAATGTCATGTCAATAACATTCATTCGTTATTAACATGACATTTTGTGAAATTATCAAGACGAGTCCGGAAAGATCTACTATAATCTGTCCGTATCGTCGTCTTTCGTCAAGTCCAGTTTCTCATTATCTCCTCCCCTATCGAAATATTGCTTACGCAACGGAGTGGCGGTAGCCTCCTGATAACGCAACCGGTTCCGGTAGATATCCAACGCCGTGTATAAAGCTTGGCGGAACGACTCTTCCGAGGCCACGTTTTGCCCGGCGATGTCATAAGCGGTTCCGTGTGCCGGGGAAGTACGTACGATCGGCAATCCCGCCGTATAGTTCACCCCGTCATCCATCGCCAAGGTCTTGAAAGGAGCGAGTCCTTGATCATGATACATCGCTAAGACACCATCAAATTTATCATACATCTGCGAGCCAAAGAAGCCGTCAGCCGGATAAGGACCAAATGACATTACGCCTTTTTTCTCGGCCTCTTGCATTGCCGGAATGATAATCGCCTCCTCTTCCGTACCCAACAATCCAGCGTCACCGGCATGAGGGTTCAAGGAAAGAACAGCGATACGTGGCTTCACGATACCGAAGTCTTGCTTTAACGACTGATTGAAAACACGCAACTTATTCACGATATCGCCCACGTTGATGGAAGACGCTACTTGCGACAAAGGAATATGCCCCGTCACCAAAGCGACACGAAGATCGTCTTTCATCAAGATCATCAAGGCTTTCTTATCCGAGCCACCGAAGCATTTCTCCAAATACTCGGTATGTCCGGGAAAATGGAAATCCGCGTTCTGGATATTATGCTTATTGATCGGGGCAGTAAGCAGTACATCCACGACTCCCCGCTTCAGATCCGTAACCGCCGCTTCCAACGCCTTGAAAGCCGACTCGCCGGCAACCGACGTAGATTTCGACAGTTCCACCTTGGTATCGTCCTCCACGCAGTTAATAATGTTCACCCGGTTTATCCCCGCATCCTCCGCCTGTGAAATGATATTCATATTGACAGGAGGAAGCTCCAATGCCTTCCGGTGATAGGCGGCTATCTTAGACGAGCCATAGATAATCGGCGTGCAAAGCTCCGCCACGCGGGTATCGGAAAAGGTCTTTAATATCACCTCATAACCGATACCATTTATATCTCCGTGGGTGATCCCCACTTTAATCAGTCGTTCTTCCATCTATTTTGTTTGTTTATTATTTTTTCTCTTTTGGGATATCCAAGGTCTCTGTTACCGGGTCATCGAATTCACCCGGCAAACGTAACGTAAATAAGGCAGCTTCTATTCTACGCACGAAATTACGCTTGTCTGTCTCCGGGGCATACACAAATCCCTCGGCTACAATCACACGATGATTCTCTTCATCCAAACGGGTATGGCTTACAAACGGGCCTCCCATCATATCGCCTTCCATTCTCCACAAACCACGCATCACGCCGCAATATTTACCCTGCAAGGTTATGGGCGTATACTCTACTCCCGCACGCATTTCGGTTTGCATATAGGAACCCGGGAATGAACCCGGCAGATTCGCCTTCAATACAGAATCTCGTTTAGCGATCAGATATTCCTCCGTAAACGTATCCGGGTCGGTATAAGGGAAGGTATATACGATCAAGTCCATACGGCCTGTGTTCGCGTTATTGGAAGACCAGAAAAAATCTGTCGTATCCTTATAGTACGTGAAGTTTGCCGGAGCGTTTAACATCACGTTCAAGCCGCTTTTCAAGTGATCCATAGCCACCATGCTGTATTCCTTTTCCAATTGCTCTATCGCACGATTCATCTCCACCTTCACGAAGAAATCAACCAACGCCTTCTCTTGGGTCTTTGAATACTCGACGATCGACTCCATATCAGGAGCTTTCAACGAAACAACCACCTGCCCTCTAGCCCAGACATTATTCTCGTAACTTACAGAAACTTTCGTATAAGCGGTGGGATTTATCGTAACCACTAATATATTCCTTACATACCGTAACAGGCCTGTAAAATCCTTTGGTTGTACGTAGGTAATCTTCAAAGAAGGCTCGGCTTGCGGTAGTCCGGGCACTGAAGAGGCCAACTCCGACTTTAGAGCTTCTCCCGCAGGACCTTTCCAATCTTTTTGATCCATAACCACGACAACCTCATACGCGAAGCCCGTAGCCTGAGTCATCACAGAACCTGAATTACATGCTCCCATCAAAACAAGAAGCAGCAACATACCGATGAATAAAGAACGTGTTTTCATACCTGTGTGTTTTATATTATACAAATGTAAGATTTTTCGCGGTAGAAAGCATTCCACAAGCGGCGAAAATATCCTCCCCTCGTGATACCCTTATCGTACATACAACTCCTTTGGCATTTAAGAAATCCCGAAACGCCTCCATTTTAGTGATATCGGAAGTCTCTAAAGGCACATTCGGTATCGCATGAAAACGGATCAAGTTTACCCGACAAGGAATTTCTCTTAATAAAGAGCTCAAAGTTTCAGCATGCTTTAAGCTATCATTCAAATTTTTAAAAACGATGTACTCAAAAGAGACACGTCGTTGATGCGAAAAATCATATTGGTTGATCAAATCGATCACCTCCCTCGCCGGGAAGGCCTTTTCAACCGGCATCAAAGAAAGACGCTCCTCCGGATAGGGCGAATGCAGGCTTACAGCCAGATGGCATTCGCTCTCCTCTAAGAAACGTTTCAGACCTTTCGTTACGCCGATGGTTGAAACCGTGATACGCTTCGGACTCCACGCATATCCATACGGAGCCGTGAGTATTTCCAAAACCTTGAAAAGTTCGTCTACGTTATCCAGAGGTTCCCCCATTCCCATGAAAACGATATTCGACAATGAATCGTTTTCCGGCAAGGACTGGATCTGGTTCAAGATCTGGTTCGCTGTCAGGTTTGCCGTGAAACCTTGCTTTCCTGTCATACAAAACAGACAGTTCATCTTGCAGCCTACTTGCGAAGAGACGCAAAGAGTCGCCCGATCGTCCGTCGGAATATAAACAGACTCGACAAAGCGTCCAGATCCGGCGGCATATAAATATTTAATCGTACCATCTTCCGATTTCTGATATTCAGATGGCGGATAAGCCCCGATCTCGAAAGAATCCTCCAACAAAGTACGTTTGGCTACCGCTATATTCGTCATCTCGGAAATCCGGGTTATTTTCTTCTTATAAATCCAATCGGCCATTTGCTTTGCCGCATATGCGGGAAGTCCTAGCTCGGACGCTACACCTTTTAGCTCCTCCAAGGTCATTCCTAATAATAGTCTTTTATCAACCATACTATCTATATTTTCTTATTTACAAAAGTACGAGAAATATTTCACAAAATAAAGATCCCCTGTTTTGTCGTCAAAATAAATAGATCTTGACTACAAAACAGGGGACCCTTTTATCGTAAGTATAAATACGCTCTATTAATAGAAACGAATACGGTTATCTTCCACCTCAGCCTTGTTAACCAAGGATTGGATAGCTTGGAATCCTACACGATATGCGTTAGAGGCATCCAACGCACGGATTTCCTCAGCCTCGTTGAACTCTTTACTCTCTTTATTTCTCGCATATACCTTAAATACATATACACCGTTGTTGCCTTTCACCGGAGCGCTTACTTGGTCTACTTGAGCCATAGAAACCATCGCGTTCAAGTTCGGTTCAATGCCGATACCAGCGATACGGCGAGTACCAAAGTTCACGAACTTAACAGAATCGGCAGAAGATCCCATCGCCTCAGCATATGCCTCAACAGAGGTCAGATTTTTAGCAGCCAATTCCTGAGCGATCTTATCGCCTTTCTTCTGAGCGGCCAATTCGGCTCTCAAAGCCGGAGCGACCATATCAACCGGACGATAACCCTTCGCAGCGCTACCTTCTACCGCAGCTACGACAAACTTATCGCTACACTCGAAGATCTCAGAGATAGAGCCCTTATCATTTTGGAACGCCCAACGGATCACCGGACGTGAATTTTTGATAGAACCTAACAACTGATCATCCGTTGTAACCGTAGCACCAGCAATCAAGTTATAACCGGCTTCCTTCGCGTTCTCCTCCAACTTAGCCATAGAGTTGTTCTTCGAAACGAATTGGTTCAACTCATTATATATATTGCTATAAGTCTTAGAGCTAGGAGATACGGACATATCAATATCAGCGATCTTGTATTTTTCTACATTTCCTGTTTTCTCTGTAACCTTTACAAGATGAGTCCCGTATAAAGACTTCACTAGCACAACCTCATTCAACGGAGTAGAGAATACCGCTTTCTTGAAATCCTCGTTCACACCTCTCAAGGCAGTAACCTCAGTAAACCAACCAAGTTCACCCCCATTCTCCGCTGCTTGATCCGCAGAGAACGCCTTCGCTAATTCAGCGAAATTAGCACCACCTTTCAATACGCCCATCAAGCTATCAGCCAAAGCTGTTGTCTCAGCCTCTGACTTTCCGGCCAACATGATATGGCTAACCTTTACAGAGTCCGGAGCGACCGTCTTATCAACCAGCTTGAACATTCTGTATTTGTCATTCTCGAATACAGGGCCATACACAGCGCCCACCTCAGAAGTCGTAGCGAATTGCTTCATCTCCGGATCCAAAGCCTTCTCTGTGAAGAAAGCGTCTACATAAGGAACCTCAGAACTCTCGTTTACGACATCAGCCACTCTTTCAGAGGTAGCCAATTCCTCTTTTAGGCTCTCGATGTCGGCTTGTGCCTTATCGTAATCCTCTTTGCTCGGACGAATATCGACAGCGATGTATTTGATCACCTTCGATTCCTTTTGCTTATAAAGCTCCTTGCGTTGGTTATACAACTTCTCGATCTCGCTCTTGCTAACCTCGATCGTTGAATCCGGAATCGTAGCATACGATTGCATAGCGTAAATGATATCCGAATTCTCGGCGTTATCATTATAAGCTTCCTTGGCATCCATCGAATTCGCGCAAATAGCCTTGCTCAATAATGTCGTATATTTTTGCTCCAAACGTTGACGTTTGATATTCTTCTCCCAGAACAACCAGAAGTTCTTAGCTTGAATCAGCTGTGCTTGTTGATCTGCCGGATAGCTAGCGATATTATCGGAATCGATTTGTTTCAAGAAATTCAACAAAGCGGCCTTGTCGAAAACACCTGTCTGAGGATTCGTAAACATTTGCATTTGTTGGATCAACGGAGAGATATTCTCACCTTGAACCATATCAAACAACTCTTCCGGACACACACCCATACCTAATTTAGCGGTAGCCTCGTCCAACACGACCTCTTGCACCATCGCGTCGAATACGGACTGACGGATCTGTGTCATATATTCCTCGGGCAGGCTGGTTGAACCGGATTGCATCTTGTACATCTCAGTCATCTCATCAACACGACCTTGATAATCTTGAATTTTCACAATCTCACCATCAATCTCGGCGATCCGTTCCTGTGATTGCCTAAAATAGGTAGAACCAGAGTTTAAAAAGTCTCCAATGATAAAAGCAAACAATGCCAAACCCACCACGAGTACCAGCAGTCCTGCTTTGCTTCTAATTTTTTCCAGCGTAGCCATTTATTTTTATTATTTTTTAAAGTTTATCATTTCACAGTTTAAGGGCACAAAGATATGAAAAAAAGGAAATTCCACATCATATAATCCTTTTTTTTATCAATTCCCCACTTTCACACGTACAAGTTCGATTTTCGTAGCCGTCACTTTAATTATCTTAAACGAATATCTATCAATCTGGACAGTCTCGTTCAATTTCGGGAACTTTTGATAGAAGTGTAAGATAAAACCGGCGATGGTGACATAATCATCCGACTCCGGAAGATCCAGCCCGAACATATCGTTCAAGGTATCAATCTCCATCCTGCCCGACAGCAAATACTCATTATCCGATACTTTTTTAGCTACATGAGACTTCATATCATGCTCGTCTTCAATCTCTCCAAAAATCTCCTCCACCAAATCCTCCAGTGTCACGATACCCGAGGTACCGCCAAACTCATCCACGACAACCGCCAAGCTCTTCTTCTCTTGCATCAGCAGTTTCATCAGTTTATTAGCCGCCATCGTCTCCGGTACGATCGATACGCTACGGATGCGCTGGGTCCAATCCTCCGGATTCTTGAAAAGCTCGGAAGAATGGAGATACCCGATAATGTCGTCTATATTCTCATTATACACTAATATCTTCGAAAGTCCCGTCTCGATAAACTTAGAACGCAATTCCTCTATCGTAGCCGACGTATCACAGGCTACAATCTCCGTCCGGGGCACGATACAATCCCGCAAACGGACATTCGAGAAGTCTAAGGCATTCTGGAAAATCTTAACCTCCGTATCCATATCCGAATTTTGCGGAGCATCTTCCAGGCTTTGCTGTATAAAATAGTCCAGATCTACCTTGCCTAAGGTATGAGGTGAACTTTTCAAGTTCTTCACGCCCCCTAACTTCAAGATCAAAAAAGAGAGCAAGGAGGAGAACTTTGAGATCGGATACAGGACGATATATATTATAAATAATGGTATCGCGAATATATTGAGTGATAAATTAGGATTCAGCTTAAATATGGTCTTGGGGATAAACTCCCCGGTAAACAAGATAAAGATCGTAGATATCACGGATTGGATAAAAACGATCAATGCCTCATTCGCGACCACCTTGGCTATAAACGGCTCCAACACGATTGCCATCTGAAGACCATAAACGACCAGCGCTATATTATTTCCTACCAACATGGTAGAGATAAACAAATTGGGATTGCGATAGAAAACACCCAGTATCTTACTGGATAGACTACGTTCCTTCTTATCCAGCTCGAAACGGAGCTTATTGGAGGAGATAAAAGCGATCTCCATCCCGGAAAAGAATGCGGAAAATGCGAGGGAAATTAAAATGTAAGTCAGCGTCCCCACCTTAATTACTTTTTATTGAATCTACTTGTGATACATCTACCCGGGCACTATCCCCCTGCGCTGTCCGTGTCGTATCGGCCGGAGCATCGCTCACCGGGAAAATACCTTGTGAGTTAAATATCTTATACTGAGTCATATTTTGATTAGACTCAAAACCTATACCCGTTATGATCTTATCTTCCTGCTCAATACGCATATACTTATCGGAGTAAACCTTCTCTTGCTTCTGGTCCCAAAACAATTGGGAAGTCTCAAAATGCTCCCCTTGCAAGCTTTCCACCTCGACATTACCGATCAGCTCCCAAAGCCCTTTCTTATCATAATAATAGGCTGTATCCGCCTTGATACTCGCTTCTGTCTGGAATAAGGTATCGAACTTCTCCACGTAGATCCCCTCGGGGAAATACCAATGAGGTTCCGCCGCCTTCCCGTAGATTCGCCATTCTTTCGCTTTCAAGCGATATCTCGTGATACCTGAATCGGAGATCAAGGATGACACGTCTGTAGCCTTCATCGTATAAGTCTTGTCCGGATCAAACTCGACATCGACCACCTCCTTATGCTCCTTGCCGCAAGAGGCAGAAAATAAAAGGAGCATAACAACCACCACGAAAGTAGTTGTTATGCCCATATTTCCCGTTTTACAATGAAAACGATGTCCTATCATAATTATCGAATCGTTGTACGCTCTCCAATCCAACCACCGACAGAGAAAGGTTTACCCTTCTCCAAATCCGGGTGCATGAAGATCTCTTCCGTAGAAGGAAGGTGAGCACGATAAGATGAAATCAACGAATTAGCCTCTTCGGCAGCGCTCGGATCTACTTGTCTCGCTTTCTCGAATTTATCGATAGCGGCATTATAAGCAGCTCTCGCCAACACACCGTCATTCGGGTAAACAGACTTGGCCGTAGCGGCATACATCTTACCGATCAACAGGTAAGGAGCTCCGGAAGCCGTATTCATCTCAGCCGATTTCTGACAATATTGTCTAGCTTTAGAATAAGAGTTTTGCTCGAATAAAAGCAAAGCGATCATATAGTAATCATCAGCCTTCGCGGAGTTTTCTGTTTCCAGATTAGCGGCCTCCTCGAAATACTTGATAGCCGTATCATAATCCTTCGCCTTTACAGCTTGCTTTCCTAAACCAAGAGCAGCGTCAGCGCTAGGCTCCAATTTATAAGCATAACCGGAAGCGGCAAAGTAAGCGTCCATTTCTTGACAACGCATTCTTCTCAACAAGGAGATCGTTTCTTTCAAATAAGGCAAATTATCCTTATTCTCTTCGATCTTAGCTCCATACAAACCCTGCAAAGTCTCACAATCCGCGGCTCCACTATTCGCAAAAGCATTATCCACACCCGTCTTATATGCGGTTACGGCATCCACCTCTTTCTGGTTGTTAGCGGCTTGAGCAGCTTTCAACTGAGCATCCAAACCACCGGAAGCAAGTAAATAATCTTGGATATATTGTTCCTTGAAATTCGGATCGTTAAGCATTTTCTTCATGGAAGAGAAACCAAATAACGAAAGACCCAAAGCCTCTGTATCATTCCCTTTCTCGCTCACAATCTCTTTTAACCAAGCATAGGCTACACTATAATCGGCGTTATCGCCCATCTGAGCCAGATAATCCTGTACCTTACGAGCTACGATCCAGTCTTTTCCATACTTACGATCGTTTCCAAAATACTTCACACGCTTGTCGTAAACTCCCATCAAATCATCAATAAGAGCTTTCTTCTTAGCGGGATCTTTCTCTTGGGCGATCTTCCAGCCCATAATTCTCACACCGTACAAATAGACATCTTTTGTAGCGGCAGGACACTCATCGTACACGATCTTCCAGAAATCATAGGCATCTTTGAAGTTTCCGGCTTTCGCGTAAGGAACGAACAAGCTGATATTGGTAATGCAACGTACGCTATCCTCACCGGAACCGAAGCGTGTACCATTATCTACTCCTTTCTGCGCATAAGCACCCAACGTACCCATAGTACATCCAAGCGCTAGTAATAAAACTTTGATCTTCATATCTCTTTCTATTAAAGTTAGCAATAATTTTTATATTCCCTCAAAAAAGTATCATATTCATTAGACCCTTGCGGCCATTCCCGGTTTAATCCACTTTCCGTTTAAAAAACCATAATTCGTTAAACGTATAGTTCACCGTAAACCGGAAATACTGCTCATCAATCATTGTACGTAATTCCGGACGGATCTTCACGTATTCGAATGACAAGTTCACTAATGAACGGTTATCGATCAAAGGAAGTCCGAAACCGACACTCGCCCCATATCCATTATAACCATGACCTTTATAACCATTCTCCTCGGAGCGACTTACTCTTAGGTACGAATTGCTATAATGAAAACCGGCACGGTATCTGATACGTCCCAGATAATTACGATTATCATAGTGAGGAATGAACTCGGCACCAGCCGCTATCCGTGTACGATTCTTGAATTGGCCTTTCTCGTTATCAAAATAAGCATTCGCCCAGTCCTCATATAAGAAATCCGCGGCTACCGTCAACCGTTTCTCTTTCACATAAGAGATACCGGCTCCGTAAGAGTTCGGCAAATCAAACCGATAATCATTAATCGTATCATTCCTTGTATATCCGGAGGTAGCCATAGAACCGACAACCTGAGAATCATACAAAGTCGTATTCAGCTTTTGCCCCGGAGAATAAACGAGACCCACCGTGATATGCTCCGTCTTACTCAAAGGATGCGTATATTGAATACCAAAATCCAACTTTAAATCACGGACCTCATAACGTTGGCTTCTATACACGTCGTCCGCCCCTGTCGAGCTAGGGAAAATCAAGTTTCGCGAATGCGTTATATTTCCAAATAAAAACCCAGCGTTCGCTCCAATAGAAAGACGATTCTTCCATATATCATAAGAGACACCCAAATAAACATCGCTCAGACCACCGCTTCCGCTAAAGCTCTCGCCCCAACTTAAACCACCCTCGGTACGGCTCTCGCCGAATTCATACCCTACATAAGAATAGGGTAATAGACCGACGCTCATCGCTAAACGCCGGGTAATCGGGAATTGCATGGCGATATACTCCACGTTCCCATTCATCTGCCGTTGCTTGTTCGTTCCGTCATAGAACCAAGACACCTGGCCGGAAGCACCAAAATCAAAAAGGAATGTCAACGAATCCATACAACTATAAGACGCTGGATTCAAGGGATTTATCTGTTTAGAGGACCTCAATCCATAACCGACTCCACCCATTGCCCTTCCGGCACCAAAAGATCGATCCGCCAACTCTCCATATCCAAACCGCGTATAAGGCGAGTTCGTGTTATTTTGAGCCCACAATGACAATTGTGTAAAGATAAGAAAACTTATTATTACTACCTTATTAATTTTCAACATTATACTCTAAGATTCTGTTTAATCCTGTCAACACTAAATTAATGTCTGCAAAGATGGAGTTTTTTAACCGTCTTTCAAAATAAAACGAATGACCGCCCGTTAAAAAAACCAAAAGATCCGGATATTTTACCTTTAGCCGGTCAATATATCCGTCCATCTCGTAAACGATTCCATTCACCACACCCGCTTGGATAGCCGTTTCCGTGCTTGTCCCGATAAGCGGTATATCATCCCCTTCCATCACCAAAGGCAGCTTCTTCGTGAAATGGTTCAACGCTCGAAAACGGGTGGTCATCCCCGGAGAGATATTCCCTCCCAGAAAGATACCCGGCGCTTCTATCACCTCATACGTAATCGCGGTACCGGCATCAATCACCAACAGGTTTTTCCCCGGCCGCAAATAATTCGCCCCTACGACAGCGGCCAAACGATCCTTGCCTAGCGTCTTCGGTGTCTCATAGTCCACCTTGATCGGTAAAGCCACCTGTTCATCCAGAAAGACAAACCGCTGAAGCTTATTTCTTAGATAAGCGATCAACTCATCGTCCGTATCTATCACCGTAGATAAAATGCCTTGCGTAAAAGCGTACTTCTCAAAAAGAGCAGCTACCACAGATACACCGAATTGCTTGTACGCGAAAGAAGCCTCCATATGCCCATTTCTATACACAGCGACCTTTGATGACGTGTTTCCTTGTTCTATAATAAGATTCACTTCTCTGATATTTTCCGCAAAGAAAAACAAAAATGATGATATAACACGCAAAAACATCATATAACCTCTAAAATTCTTTTCTGCCCCGTATGTATTCCTTGCCGGGACTATCCCTATTCTATACATTATTCTATACATTGTATATACGGGCATTCGTAGGTTTACTTCCTCATCCGTCAAAGTAAAATAAAGCCATCGTCGCAGAAACAGAGTAATGTTTTTTAACATAGCTAAAAGCATAAGGATTCCAGCCCTTTAGCAACAAAAATCATTTCCGGTATAGAAAAACGCTTGCACAGTAAAAAATAATATCTACTTTTGCACCCGGGTAAGTCCTACACGGCATGCTCCCTCGGAATCCCCCAGGGCTTGACCGCAGCAAGGGTACTTGGTTGTAGCGGCGCGATGTAGTAAGCTTACCCACCT
>JAQVCX010000004.1 GCA_028689545.1 Parabacteroides sp. | reverse complement strand
AACTTCAGTAACCGATGTCGAATCATGGAGAAAATCAGATTTTAACAGCACTTTTGCCATAAGAAAACGTATGATGACAAATCGTGAGTATGCACGAGTTTCCTAGCACAACAAATTGTACAGCCTAAATTAGGAGGGCGATGGTGAAAAGGGAAACATATCGATTGATATGCGTATAGATCTGTCTATCCATGAGTGTTTTATTTAGAGAGTATTAAATAGTACCAAAAAGTAGGCTGATAGTCGGCTATTCCAGCCGCTACATCTCGCCGGGCATGTCTCAGTCCCAATACGCGTTGCTTGAATATGGAGAACTCGGACAATACGTTATCGTTTACCCCATACTTGCGGCAATAACCCGGATCATGCTCCGCGTAGGAGATCACGGCTTGTTGCAATGGCTTAGGTAGCGTAGGGAGTACTTCCGTCCCGCTGAATCTTTCTACAAACGTTTTTATGGCGGGCAGGTCTTTCGATAGCAATAACGTACCGATCGCATAATCCTGCGCGGCTTTATTCCGGGGATTCTCTTTCAATATAATCATCAGGTTGTCGAATAATCCGATGATATTGGCGAAAAGGTCTTTATCGCTAGACAAGCTTTCCCTTTTTGTACCTAAATCCGGATCGTTTTCCACCGCTTGGTCATTATATAAGAACTTTCGTTGCGCGGAGGCCCATTCCTGATAGGCCCATGTCTTTTCCAATAAGGATATGAACTTCTCGGCCGCGGGATACTGTCCGTATATCAAATGGGACTTTATCAACAGTTTAGTCATGACGGGACTGCCATAGGTAATTCCCACCGAGGTGCCGAAAGCGAAATTATAGGCCAATGACGTGATTCCTATGTGGTAGTATATCTGGCTGAATAGGAAACTTTCCTCTAAATGCGCTTGATAGGTCGACACCAAGGATTGCATACCGCTTTGGGGGTATTTAAATAGATCGTTTAGCAGGCATCCCTTGTGCGACAAGGCAAGGTTCAGGCAATTCAGATGTAGGTAGTTCTTATAGTTCAGATCGTCGGACGAGATTATAGCATCCCATCGCTCGGTATCTATGTAATGAAACATTTGCATCAACGTGTAGAAATCTTTATTCCTATGCTGGAGAGCCGTTTGTGTATAATAGATACCGGATGAGGTTAGCAATACTACGGTTATCAACGTCTTTAAGTACGTTTTTGTGTGATCTAAATAACGGGATAGGAAGAATAGTGGCATGATGAGTAGCGCTACTTGCCAAGAAAAACCGTAGAATGGTTCCAGTTCAATGAAATACGCTACGTAGTCTTTCATCCAAAACACATAATCATAATCGGGTTTACTACCTCCCAGAACACATAGGGAACCCACGACAAGTAGCAGGAGCAATGGGATGAAGCTCGCGTACCAGCGTTCGTTCTTTTGTAATACGTCAAATAGTAAGCAGCTAAGGACAAATAGGATAGCCACCGATCCCATCGTGTAAAACAATCCGATCCCCAGCAAGCCACCGATCAAGGTACGGTATATCCAATTCACTTTTCCCGCGGCGTAGCTATATACGCGAAGAGCCAACGCCCAAAAGAGCATGGCTATCAGCCCTTCATAATGATAGCTGTCTTTCATCAGGTAAAGATATTGGAAGAGGATGGGCAGGAAAGCCAAGGGGAAAAGATACGATGCCGGATGTATTTTTCGTAAAGTCAGCCAGAAGAACCAACTAGAGACTCCACCGATCAATGCCGTAGTGAGTGATCCGATAAGCGGAACCTTGAAAAACTGTATCAAGAATTGAGAGATAACAGTCGCCAATCCGCCAATCTGCTTAAGTAGGCTACCTATATAGGCAGAATCGAAGAGGAAAATCTGCTGTTGCTCCCGATAGAAAAAGAGAGGCTCTTGAATGGTTTGTAAATGCCACCATAAGATACCGGTACCTATAATGAATAGGAGGGAGGGGAATATCTTCTTATATAAAGTGCTCATGTGATTTATTTATTTACGATAAGTTACGTCAATTCCTTTATCCTCTTTGGCCAGTGTGCTAAGCACCCGGATCTTGGAGGATACTTTCCCGGTAATGAACTCGGGTATATTATACGATTTCATGAAACGATGATAGTAATCCGTTTCCTTTTGAGGCAAGAGGAAAGGCTTCGACGCGTTTCCTTCCTTATCTATATAGGTAAAGAAAGGCCGTGTATATAACCCGTCGATCCTTCGGCTACTGAATACGATCCAACGGCTGTCGCTACTCCAAGAGTGATAGCTCTCCGTGTCGGGGCTATTGGCGCTTTGCAAGGAATGGGAGATCCCGCTCGCTATATCCAGCAGATACAGATCCGCGTCTTTATGCCAGATCGAGAAGTTGCCGTAACCGGACAGCGTATATGCCAAGAATTTCCCGTCCGGGGAAACACGGGGGAAAGAGGCGCTCTTCCCATTCTTCCCGGCATTGTATAAGGTATCTATATGAGAGCCAAAGCTCCGGGTCGCGGGATCGAACGCTATGGAACAAAGGTTATATTTCACTTCCGCATATTCATGAGGCATGGAACGTGCCTCTGCCGAGCAGAAGTAAAGGGTCTTACCATCGGGAGAGAATGTAGGAAAAGTCTCAAACGCTTCTGCTGTCCGAATGGAAGGCGTACTGATAATCTCATGTCTTTCCGTGTCGTATACCACCACGTCGGATTGGCTGTCGAATACCTCCACCCGGTTTCTGTCGTTGGCATGAAAGCTTTGGCTGGTCTGGTTGACAGAGAAGGCTACGTATTTCCCCGATGGATGCCAAGAGGGATAGACCAAGGGCGAGAGTGTCTGATCGGTCTTCGTGTTTAATTTCTCGATCTTGTCTCCGTCTATCAGATAAGTTCCCGAATGCTTATCCCTCATATGGAAGAGCATTTTATCCGGGTTTTGCATACAAAAGGAATGGCAATTCATACAGTTCTGGTCGCTGTATTTGTTTTCCATGATAGGGCTTTGCGTATAATCTTCCAGGCATCGCTGGTAGATACCCATTTGGTTCCAAAGCTCGTATCCGGGCTCTATCAATCGGTAAGCCAGATAGGGATCCATAGGCTCCGGAGCTACGAATAGCGAGTATTCCGGATAGGCGAGCCATTCTTTGTCTTTTGCGTAAAGCTTTACTTGTATCGCTTTGCCCGCGGCGTTTTCCAACAACTTTCTCCAAGCGGATGGGGGAAGATAGAACTGCCCCTCTTTTTCCTTGACCTGTATCTTTTCTTCTCCGTAGCTGAGTACGGCGAAAGCTTCCGTATGTGGGTTTTGTAGCTCGAAATTTAGGGGAGCGATATTATAAGGGATCGTCACGCCCGCGTAGTCCGGAAATAACAGGGGCTTCTCCGAGGTCTCTTTGCTTACCGGGATCGTGTCCGAGCAGGACATCCCCAGTGCGATAAGGCATAGACCGATGATATATAGAATGCTTCTTTTCATGACTGTGGATTATTTTAGAATATAGTAAGACCAATAAGTGTCTCCGAACGAATTGTTTATAAGTCGCGGAAGTTGTGGGTTATTCCGGTTCTGCACGACCAACTTGCGATAGCCGGCGAATTTGCGGATCACCTCTTCCGATACGTTAAAACGCATCCAGTAATCCGTGTCCTTCTCTGCCAATAGGATAACGGCCTCTTGAAAGCTCACGGGAAGAGCGGGGAGTACCGGCGTTCCATAATACTTCTCTATCAACGCTTGGAAAGACTTCATGTCTTTAGACAGCAGATAGATCGCCCCGGTGAATTGGATCGGGAGCTGATTGCCCGGATCTTGTTCCGCACGGATAAGTAAATCATGCTCCAGCCCGTTGATGCCGGATAGATCGCTTTCCTTGGGGAGGCCTTTCCGTTTAGGGCCTAATACCGGGTCCGCCTCAATCGCTTTGTCATTATATAAGAAGCCTCGATGCCGTTTGGCCCAGTTATGATAGGCATATGTCTTTTCTAAGATGCTGATATATTTCTCGGCGATCGGATACGCTCCGTAAATCAAGTTTGTCTGGACAAGCCGTTGCAGGTTCCGGGGATTGCCGGCGCCAATTACGGTAACATACCCTTCAAAAGCCATCTCCTGTGATAATGCGATTGCTCCTAGCGTAAAGTAGGTGTCGCTTAACAGGGTGGAGACCGTAGAGGTCTTGTTCCAAGAGGCGAGTAACCCTTGAGGACCGTGTTGATCGAAAGCGAACATCCGGTCTGCCAGCTCTCCTTTTTCTGCGAGTGCCCTATTTAAGTAAGTTAAATATAAATAGTTCTTGATCGGTCCGTGACAATGCCGGATGATCTCGTCCCATTGTCCGGTACGGGCATAATGATCCAATACCTTTAGGGGATAGTCTTTCGAATCGTTATAACGTGGTATTCCCATCCAGCAAAGGGCTAGGATTACGATGGCTTGGGCGGTTAATTCTATCCCGGCTCTTTTCTTTGATTTGTTTTTGCCTTTGGGATATAAAGATGCTCCGATCAAGCAAAGCGGTAGACTGATCCACGAGAAATAGATGAGACTGGGAGCCGCCAAGATAGGATGATAAAAAGCGTCCGGTAAGAACGCGAAGCGATAACCGATGAGGGTGGTTGTCCATACACTCCCGATCCCGATAAAGAGGTATTCAATTAGAACCGCTAGAAAATAGATCCCCTGTTTGGAACGGCTTACCGCTTCCTTGAGAACCACACTGAATGAGAATAGCCCGGCGACCGGTCCTCCTATCCAGAAAAGCAAGGGGGTGATTACCAATGCGGCGGATAGCCGGTAACGGAAATCCTTTACTCGCATCCATGCGCTTAGGCAAAGCAAGCAAAAGAGGAAAGCGATAGTGCCTTGTAATAAATAATTGAAGTCGTATTGAATCAACAATAAGGATATAACGGGGAGCATGTAAAGCAGGAAGAGTTCCTTGTCCGGATTGATTTGCCGGAGGATCGCTCTCGTTGTTAACCCGATGGCGGTAAGTACAGCCGCTATGATAAAAGGCCCCGCGTAAGGCGTACTGAAGAATTGCGTTAAGAACTCCCCGATAATCAAGGATAAGCCTCCCGGATGGCTGATCTTATCCGCAAGATAATCTCCGGAGAACTGGAATAGCTGAAGCTGCTCAATATAGAAGAAATGAAACTTGCTGGTTATTTGCAAGAAACTCCCTACTAGGACAAACAGGATCAAACTGAGGAGTATTAGTTTATATCTCATGGTTAGAGTGCTCGTTTCATTATGATTTAAAAGTCAAACAAAGATAGGCTTTTTATCGGAAAAAAGCAAGCCGGACATATCACATGCCCGGCTGTCTATTTTTATGTTAACCCACTTGCTTATTTCCAGTTTTCATTTTGAACCAAAAGACCATTCATCTTCTGGATCTCATTCAATGGAATCGGCAATACACACCATTTTGCGTTGTAAACACTATTTGCGTACTTCAACAAGAACTTCTTTTCGTAAGAGGCAAAACTGTTTAACTCATTTGCGATGATACCCCAACGGGCTAGGTCATACCAACGATGTCCTTCCAAGGCCATCTCGATCTTACGCTCCCAGCGTAGAGCCTGTGTAGCGGACTCTTTGGTAGCGAATTGTGAATCGGGATATAAACCGATACGGTAGTTACCTGCTGCGTTAGGCAGTGTTTTGCCGTTCACTTTATCCTCAAAGACGTAAGAAGAGGTCGTTTCGGCCATGCCATTACTTGGATCCGCGGCCTTAACATATCCGTTGGCCGCACGGGCACGAACTTGATTGATATACTTACCTGCTTCCTTCGGGTTTCCTGTCTCGATCAATGCCTCTGCATACCATAATAATACGTCGGCATAGCGGATCAAGTGGAAATTCTTAGCGGAAGAGTTTGTCACTGTTACGATAGATAAGCTTCCCTTATCCGCTTTACGAGGGATATTCTTTTTATTCAAATACAAACCACCATTACTGTAGTCGCGAATCCAACCGTCAAGTGAGGCGGGTACTGTCCAATCCCAGAACGGCGTGTTGAAACGTCCGGCAGATACATCGACACGTGGATCGGTGTAAACTGTTAAGTCTGTGTGAGGAATGTTGTTCGCATCTAGCGTTGTTAAAGGCGCTTCGCTTTTGTATTGACCATCCATCTCCGGCAGGCCGTTTGCGTCTACGATATGAGAGTTTACCAAATCATTGGAGGGCTGATAGAATCCCCAACCACCGGTGCCTAATGCGCCATTGAAACCAATGTGCCATGGGCCGTTGATGCTGGAAGTTTCCTCTACCGTACCAGTGATAGCCATTTGGATGTCGAATACGGATTCACCTGTCCAGTCAGATACACCCGCATAGTAAAGTTCCTCATAGGTGTCTGCTAATCTGAAATTCGTACCGTTATTGTCTTTACCATTGGCTATGACTTCCTCCAAAAGGCTTTTTACCTCTGTCCAACGATTTTGAGTACCGTTCTTTCCGTCATACGGGGAAGATTGATACATTTTCACCTTTGCCAGTAATGCGGCGGCGGCCCACTTGTTGATACGACCTTTGTCTGAGTTCCATTTGTCGGGAAGGTTGTCGTATGCGTACTGCAAATCTTCGATGATCTTATCCCAAATATAGATGTAGTTACCGCTCTCGTCTACGTTAGATACCTGCGGGTTTACATTCTCTTTCATGGCTTGATCGTCTATGTAAGGTACGGCGGCACCGAACAATTTCACAACCTCAAAGTGCCAGAAGGCGCGGAAGAAGCGTGCTTGTGCGATGGTTTCCGTATAGTTGTCTTTAGCCTCACCGTTGAGGGCGGCCATTTCTTCTTTCGCCAGGTCTGCCAATTTGATCACGTTGTTGGCCGTGAAAACACCGTTATAGGATTTCTGCCATTTTTTGTTCAAATAACCATTATCAGTGGTGAAAGTGAATGTCTCCAAACTGGTGAAATCCGGCTGGTCTTGGAACGTAGAACCCTTATTGGCGCTACCGCCCATGACATCACCATAAACATAGTTACTCAGCGTTGCTTCGAAATAAGAATTATCGTGCATCTTGGCATACATGCCTGTCACCAATTGCTCTACGCCTTTAGCGGAGATAAAATCCTCCTCACTTACTGAACCTGCGGGCTTTACCCCAAGAAAGTCTGAGCAAGACGTATTACCTAAGGCAAGAACGGCCGCGATTGCGGAATATATAAATATTTTTTTCATTATCGTCTTTTCTTAATTGTTAATAATTAGATTCCTTACCTGGTTTTAGAAAGTAACGTTTACACCTACGATGAACTGACGTGGCATACCGTAAGAACCGAAGTCTGTTCCCATGTTACGGTCTTTAGAGTTACCAGAACCATCATCCGTACGAACTTGCGGATCCAAACCGGAGTAACCTGTTAGGGTGAAGACGTTGGAAACTTGGCCATAGATACGGATCTTATCCATCTTGATCTTTTCCATCCAGGGTTTCGGAAGGGTATAACCTAATGTTAAGGTCTGCATACGTAAGAATGAACCGTCCTCGATGTAACCGGAGTTAGACTCGTTGGCCGCGATCGTGCTCTCGCCAGAAGCTGTAGCCCACATCGGATAGATACCGTTCGGGTTGGTCTCCGGATCCCAAGAGTTGTCGCGACGATCTCTTGAATAAGCCGATTGCAAAGAACCATAGTGAGTATAGTACTTATACATAGCGAAGATGTCGTTACCTACGGAGAAGTACAGATAGGTACTCAAGTCAAAACCTCTCCAGCCTAAGCTAAGGTTGACACCTCCGGTCAAATCCGGATGCGGGTTACCTATGAAGGTACGATCGGAAGCATCGATCTTTCCATCGTTGTTGACATCCTTAACCTTGAATTGACCTACGTACTGGGCGGGGTTCAAGGATGAGGCATCACTTGTTCCATAAGGTACTACCGCGCTGCCGGCATCGTTCTTGTAGTTGCGGACATCTTCCTCGCTCTTGTAGATACCGTCCAGTTGATAACCATGGAACATACCTACGGCGTGGCCTTTCATCATAACGTTCATGTTGGAGATACGAGTTCCCTCAAAGATACCAGCCTCGGTACCTATCTCTGTCAATTTATTCTTATAATGAGAAAGATTCATTCCTATGGAGTAGTCGAATTCTCCCGCTTTGTCGCGCCATGTCATGTTCAAGTCAACACCCTTATTTTCCATGTCTCCGATATTTACTTTAGGCTTATCAGCGTTTCCAGCCAAAGCAGACCAGTTTGCGTCGATCAACATGTCGGATGTTTTCTTCAAATACCAGTCAAGGTTGATGTTCAAGCGTTGATCGAATACCGTCGCATCGAAACCGACGTTCAACATCTTAGAGGTCTCCCACTTCGCTTTGATATCTCCTAGGTTGGTTACGCCATAACCGGAAGACACTTCCGTATCGCTGCCCGATATACTGTAAAGATAGGTATTACCGGTGCCATATTGGAAAGCCCAGTTGTAAGCGTCGATATTGGAGTTACCGGTTGTACCGAAACCGGCACGCAACTTGAGGTCATCCAACCAAGAACGAGTCTTTTCCATGAATTTCTCGTCAGACATACGCCAACCTAGAGAGATGGAAGGGAAAGTACCCCAGCGGTTCTGCTCTGAGAATTTGGAGGATGCGTCCCTGCGGACCGTTAAGGTAGCCAAGTATTTACCTTGGTAAGCGTAGTCCGCACGAGCGAACATACCGAACATGGTGCTGACAGAACGTACTTCACCGTCATTGCGCAGGTTCGCGGAGGAACCATTCTTGATCTGCCAAGTGTTGGGATCGTCCTCGAAATCATAGTTGATACGACCTGCTTGGATCCAACGGCCTAAACCCTCTCGGATGGCCTCAGTACCAATTACTACACCGATTTGATGATCGTCATTGATCGTCTTGTTGTAGGTAGCTGTGTTTGTCCACTGATAACCTAACCAATATCCAGCGTTCTCGTAGAACTCGTTGTTGTTACGTCCCTCCTTGTTGGTCATGATGGTACGTTTGTTCATCCAATAGTCCCAAGAGCCATTCAAGCGGGCACTGAACTGGGTACGGATCTTCAAGTCTGGGATAGGTATCAATTCGGCGTAGATAGCGGATTGCGCACGCATGAAACGGCGGCGGTTGTCCTTGCCGTAATCTACAGCCATTACCGCGCTCTCGGCACGTCCGCCCTCATTGTTTACAGAACCGGCATAGTCTCCACCTACCGTATAAATAGGTACCCACGGTTGGATAGAGAAGGTCTTACCGAAAGTATTATCGTCACCTTGGCGGCCACGTTCACCGGAGTTCTCAATGATGGCGATATTGGTGTTCTGGCCAATGTTGAACCATTTATTAATGAAGAAGTTGGTATTCGCACGTAAAGAATAACGGCGGAACCAAGATTCCTTGATTGTTCCTTCGCGGTTCATATAGCCTAAACCAACCGAATAGGTAGCTTTTTCTCCACCACCCGTGATGGAAACCTCATGGTTCTGAACCTTACCGGTTTGTACGACCTCGTCATACCAGTTTGTTCCTTTCTTGGCTTCTGCCTCAGAATAACCATCTTCCAGCATCTGATGGTAAGCGGAGCGAGACCATGTGTCCGCGCCATTATCTTTATAGGATTTTACCCAAGCGTCAACAGAACCAAACTTCTCAACAATCTGATCCTTGCTATAACCCGCAGGTTTCAACGCATATGGCATTGTCAAATGGCCTGAGCCATCCTTTCCAATCGTGCCAAATTGCGAGTGAGTTGTATTTAAACCGCGATATTGCAACAAGTTACGTTGGCCTTCCTCTTGGAACTCCATGGCTTCCCAAGCATCTAGCAAATCGTAACCATCGTTCGCCATCTTAGCTACACCGAAATAACCATTGTAAGAAACTTTGACACGGTCATCTCTTTTACCTTGTTTTGTCGTGATAATAATA
Source organism: Parabacteroides sp. (assembly GCA_028689545.1). Lineage (GTDB taxonomy): Bacteria > Bacteroidota > Bacteroidia > Bacteroidales > Tannerellaceae > Parabacteroides. Next base: position 76,030 of record JAQVCX010000004.1, on the reverse strand, counting down.
ACACCATTCGCTCCTTTCGCTCCATAGATCGCGGATGCGGCGGCATCTTTTAAGATCTGCATAGACTCGATATCATTCGGGTTTACAGCGTCTATGTCCACGCCGGATACACCATCGACGATGATCAACGGGTCGGAACCGTTCACGGAACCTACACCACGGATACGAATCGTAGTCTCACCCAACGGGCCACCACCGGCTTGAACGAATACGCCGGCAGCCTTACCTTGCAATGCTTCCGAGAAGTTAGAAACCGGTGTTTCTTTTAATGCGTCGGTAGCTATGACAGCCACAGAGCCTGTGATATCCTTCTTGGCCTGTGTGCTATAACCGGTTACTACGATCTCATCCAAAGCTTGGGAATCTTCGGCTAACGTGACTTTAATTGATGTTTGGCTAGGTTTGAGTATTATCTCCTGGCTTATGTATCCGATATAGGATACTACTAGAACAGCGTTTGCGGGCACATTCTCGATGATGGCACGCCCATCCATATCAGAGATATTTCCAATCGTAGTCCCTTTTATGACTACATTGGCTCCAACGATAGGACCCGATTTGTCTACGATAAGACAGTCAACTTGCCGACCATCTTGTTGCACACTCATAAATCCTGTACTAGGTGTTGGATACAAATGATCCGGTTCTGTCGCGAAGGCTGTATTAGCTCCGCACAGAAGAAAAGAAGCTCCTAAGACTAATGGCTTCCATGATACAACATTACTCATACAAAATTAGAATTTAAGGTATAATAAACTAAAAAACACAAACTTGTAATAAAATGAATTCACTACTCTGTCATACCTTTAGGGTATATTACATCTGTTTACATCTCAAAATAGGCAAACACCTCTCTTTTCAATTCTACCTGTGTAGATTCTTCATTATCATTACTCTAATTGAAAGAGCACCTTTTGTTTCCTTTCAATTAGTTTGAAATGCGACTCGTGGAAACGGTTGTTTCTATTAATCGCTTGTAAAGGTCTATCTTTTTTTTGGTATGTACAACTTTTTGTTGATTTTTTTTTATTTTGTCTTATCGCATGTCTCACGTCGGCCTACCCGCATGAGTCGGCGATATGCCGTGAGGACTTTAAAGGTTGTGAAGGGGAGCGAGGAAGACGCTTACCGGGAGGGTTTGTCACGGTGGATACCGTCCTATTGGATAGAAGTGCTATAGGTAGTAGCTTGTTTCTCCGTATTATTTCTTGTCTGCCTATATACATACAGATCGTTTCACAGGGGTGAAGAGATCGTTTCACGGAGGTGAAGAGAGCGTATCACCTAGGTGAAAAGATCTCTTCACCTCCGTGAAACGATTAGATGGTCCGGTACTTGACGATACTATCCACTGTTCTTATCCCTTGAGTGTATAGGATTCATTGTTATAATATCATTAGTTCATCCTTGGGTCCTTATAGAACCGAAAATACACGATCAAATATCGGCTGGGCCTGTGATATGTCTGGCCGTTTTGTATATTTGTAGCACGAAGCTCAACAACACGGAGGGATCCGGTGTTTTTTAATAAACAAATAGAATGAATAAGATGAGACTGGTTTATATTTATCACAGCGGGTTCGTGGTAGAGGCGGAAGGCTTCTCGATCTTGATCGACTATTTCAAGGATACGAACCCGGATCCGGCGAAGGGGATTGTACGCGGGGAGCTACTAAAGCGTCCGGGTACGTTGTATGTATTGGCCTCGCATTTCCATCCGGATCATTTTAACCCGGACGTGTTGAAATGGAAAGAGGAGAAAGACGATATCAAATATATTCTCTCCACGGATATATTGAAACGCCGCCGGGCAAAAGCCGAGGACGCTTTATATATGAGGAAAGGAGATATATACCAAGATGAGCGGTTGACGATTCGGACGTTCGGATCGACCGATGTCGGTATCTCTTTTCTGATCGAGACGCAAGGTCAACGGATCTTTCATGCCGGCGACTTGAATAACTGGCATTGGAAAGATGAGTCTACTCCACAGGAAGTAGCGGAGGCGGAAGGGAATTATCTGAGAGAACTGGATATAATAGCGAGATATACGCGGGCGATGGATCTCGTCATGTTTCCGGTAGATCCCCGCATAGGAACCGATTTTATGCGAGGCGCCCAACAATTCATCGGCCGGATAAAGACGGACGTATTTGTCCCGATGCATTTCTGGGGGCATCCGGAGAAGGTCTTGCCTTTCGGCCCTTACGCCGAGGCGGAAGGTTGCCGGTATATCGTTCCGTCTGCTCCGGGCGAGAGGATTGATCTATGATGTTATATATATAATGTATAGGATTTTTGAAAACATGTAAATTTAGTTAGAGATGGAAGTTAAAGGTAGATTCGATCATTTCAATATTAACGTATTGGATTTGGAGGAGAGTATCGCTTTTTATAACAAAGCGTTGGGATTGAAAGAGCATCATCGGAAGGTGGCGGAAGACGGTTCTTTTATATTGGTGTATCTGACGGATGAGCAAACGGGCTTCTTGATGGAGCTGACTTGGCTGCGCGACCGGGAAGAATCTTATGAGCTAGGCGACAACGAGAGCCACCTTTGTTTCCGGGTAGCTGGTGATTACGATGAGGTACGTAAATACCACAAGGAAATGGGAGCGGTTTGCTTCGAGAATGCCGAGATGGGGTTGTATTTTATTAATGATCCGGATGATTATTGGATCGAGATATTACCGTCGCGATAATAATCCATTATTATAGAACAATGTTGCTTAACATAAGTTTGCGGAAAAAGAAGATAAAATGACTGTTGTCTGTAAAATTTTCCTCAAATCGTATTGCAACTTGTGTTAAACCTCTTATATTTGCTACCCAGAAAGAGGAAAATCATTTTTAATCCTAAATATAAAATCATGGAGAAGCCTTATGTAGTAGGTATCGATATAGGTGGTACCAATACTGTTTTCGGTGTAGTTGACGCAAGAGGAACAATCTTGTACAGTGGATCAATTAAGACGGGTAAATATGCAGACGTTAATGACTATGTAGCGGAACTGGCTAAAGGTCTGAGATCTGTTATTGATCAGGCTGGTGGTCCGGACAAGGTTAAAGGTGTGGGTGTAGGTGCTCCGAATGGAAACTTTTTCAACGGATGTATCGAGTTCGCCCCGAACTTGCCTTGGAAAGGTAAGATTCCTTTGGCTCAATTGATCAGCGAACAGATCAATGGTATCCCTGTCGCTTTAACAAACGACGCTAACGCTGCCGCTATCGGTGAGATGACTTATGGAGCCGCTCGCGGTATGAAAGATTTTATCGTGATCACGCTGGGTACCGGTGTGGGTAGCGGTATCGTGATTGGTGGTAACTTGATATACGGACACGATGGTTTCGCCGGTGAGCTGGGTCACGTTATCATGCGTCGTAACAATGGCCGTCAGTGCGGTTGCGGTCGCCAAGGATGTCTGGAGGCTTACGCTTCGGCTACCGGTGTGGCTCGTACGGCTCGCGAGTATCTGGAGATTCGTAAGGACGAGAGCGTTCTTCGCGATTTGGATCCGGATGAGATCACTTCAAAAGACGTGTACGACGCGGCTATGAAGAATGATAAGATCGCTCTTGAGATTTTCGAGGCTACAGGTACGATGTTGGGTGAGGCTTTCGCCGATTTCGTGGCATTCTCTAGCCCGGAGGCTATCATTCTGTTTGGCGGTCTTACGAAAGCGGGCGATTTGATCATGAACCCGATCAAGCGTTCGATGGATAAGAACATGCTGAAAGTGTACGCGGGTAAGACCAAATTGCTGTTCTCTCAATTGAAAGAGAGCGATGCTGCCGTATTGGGAGCAAGTGCTTTGGGTTGGGAAGTAAGAGATCAAAACCCCGCTTTGGAAGTCTAGATCCCGCTTTCTCTTACCGTAAATGATTAATGAATAAGGCGAGCCGCATCTATCACAAGGTGCGGCTTGTTTTTTTGTCGTATCTTTTTATCTTGAGAATATGAGACATCCGTTATTTCAATTCCTGTATTGCCCGGTCTGCGGGGCGAAAACGTTTGTGGAGCACAACGAGAAGTCTAAGCGTTGCGAGACGTGTGGCTTTGTTTATTATTTCAATCCCTCCTCGGCGGTGGCCTGTTTTATAAAGAACGCGAAGGGGGAGCTGTTGTTGGTTCGCCGGGGAAAAGAGCCGGCAAAGGGCACCTTGGATTTGCCCGGCGGCTTTGTCGATATGTCCGAGTCGGGCGAGGAAGCCGCTTGCCGGGAGGTAAGAGAGGAGACGGGGTTGCGTATCCGGAACTGCCGTTATTTGTTTTCCTTGCCCAATTTATATATGTATTCCGGCTTCGAGGTGCATACGTTGGATATGTTTTATGAGTGCTTGGTGGATACGTTCGATAACGTACAGGCGGCGGATGATGCCGCCGAGATCGTGATTCTTCGCCCCGAGGATGTGAATCCGGATGATTTCGGTTTGGGTTCTATCCGGAAGTCGGTACCGCTCTATCTTGGAAAATATTAATAGAACTTACCTTCTGTTTGGCACATATTCCTTATATTTGCGATTTAGAACGAATAGGTGCTGATGTAAGTGCCTGTGTTAAAAAGCATATGAGTGATGAAAAGAATACTTATTCCGCTGTGTCTGATAGTTGGCAGCCATATGGCAAGCGGGCAGAGATCGTATCAATTTGATGCGCCGAACCGTTTGTTTGTCGAAGGCAAGGAGTTGTTTAGTTTGAAGAATTATTCGGGTTGCATCGATAAGCTGGAGGCGTATAAACAGCATTCCACGGATGCCGACTTGATTCAAGAAGCCGATTATATGTTGGTCTACTCCGCTTATGAGCAAGGCCGTCCCAACGCGGTTGAGTTATTGAAAGATTATCTGGAGGTATATCCGGCTTCCCGCCATGCGGACGAGGTGAACTTCTTGATCGGTTCCGCCCATTTCGGACAGGAAGAATACCAGAAAGCGATCTTCTGGTTTAACGAGTCGAACATTGATATGCTAAGTCCGGAGCAACAGGAAGCCTATTGTTTCCGTCTGGCTTATTCCTTGTTGCAAACCGGGGATATGGAAAAGGCCCGCGGTTATTTCGCGCGGATCGAGCAGATCGGGACGAGGTACCGGGAAGCGTCTACCTACTATGTCGCTTATATCGACTACGCGACCGGTAAATACAACAATGCCTTGGTGGAATTTACCCGCTTGAAGGACTTGCCCGACTATAAGGAACGCTCTTTGTACTATATTACGCAAATCTATTTCATCCAGAATAAATACGAGAAAGTGATCAGCGAAGGCAAGGAATTGCTTGCCTCTTATCCGGATAGCGAGAACAATAGCGAGGTCTACCGTATCATGGGTAACGCCTACTATCATCTGGAAAATGAGAACCTGGCGATTGCTATGCTGAGCAAATATGTATCCGCTACGAGCGATCCGCTGAGGGGCGACTTGTATATCTTGGGTGTATGTTATTACAACAAGGGCAACTACAGCAGCGCCGTGAACGCTTTGGGGCGGACCGTCCGTGAGGACGACGCTCTTTCGCAGAACGCTTATCTGTATCTGGGACAAAGCTATCTGAAATTAAAAGATAAGAATAACGCCCGTATGGCCTTCGAGGCCGCCGCTACTTCTTCTTTCGACAAGCAAGTGAAAGAGGCGGCGATGTATAATTACGCTTTATTGATCCACGAGACCGCTTTCACGGGCTTTGGCGAGTCGGTGACAATCTTCGAGGACTTCCTGAACGATTTCCCGAACTCCCAATATGCCGATAAGGTAAACGATTATCTGGTGGAGGTCTATTTAACGACCAAGAATTATCAAGGGGCTCTGAGCTCGATCGATAAGATCCAGCACCCGAGCACGAAGATCTTGGAGGCGAAGCAAGATATCTTATTCCAGCTAGGAACGCAGGCGTTCACGAATATGGAATTGGATAAGGCGGTCGATCTTTTCAGCCGTGCGATCTCGTTGGGCGCTTATAATCTGGAATCTCGTAACGACGCTTATTTCTGGCGTGGGGAGTCCTATTATCGCCAAGGTGAGTACAACAAGGCGATTTCCGATTATCGCACGTATTTGAATAATACCCACAAACGCGATACGGATATGTATGCCTTGGCGCATTATAACTTAGGCTACAGCTACTTCAAGCTGAAAGACTATGGCGAGGCGTTGAACCGTTTCCGCCAATACGTGAATCTGGAGAGCAATCAGCAGCTCCCGGCTTATGCGGACGCTCACAATCGCATCGGCGACTGTTTGTTCCACAATCGCCAGTTCGCTATGGCGGAAGAGAATTATACCCGTGCGGCGCAATTGCAACCGTCCGCCGGAGATTACTCGGTCTACCAGAAGGGCTTCTTGCTGGGATTACAGAAAGATTATAAGGGAAAGATCAGCGTGATGGATCGCTTGATCCGTGATTTCCCGGAATCGCAATATGTGGACGATGCCTTGTTCGAGAAAGGACGTTCTTACGTGCTATTGGACAACAACCAATCGGCCGCGGCAAGCTTTGAGCAATTGATGCGTGATTTCTCGCAAAGCAGTCTGGCTCGTAAGGCCGGCGTACAGCTTGGTTTGATTTACTTCAACGACAATCAGCCGGAGAAGGCGGCCAAGGCGTATAAGACCGTGATTAGCAATTATCCGGGTAGCGAGGAGGCGAAAGTGGCCTTGCAAGACTTGAAGTCCGTATATATCGAGTTGAACGATATCAATTCGTTTGCCGCCTACGCGAATTCATTGGGTGGAAATGTCCGCTTTGAGGTGAGTGAGCAAGACTCCTTGACCTATCTGGCAGCCGAGAAGTTATTTATGCGAGGCGATAATGAGGGCGCTCGTCGCAGCTTGACGAATTATTTGCAAACATTCCCGCAAGGAGCGTTTAGCTCGAACGCCAACTTCTATTTGGCTAGCATCTCTTTCGCTAAGAAAGAATACGTGGAGGCGAAACGTCTGTTCTCGCTGGTACTGGAAAGTGGCGATACGAAATACAGGGAAGAGTCTTGGGCGCGTAAGGCTGAGATCGAGTATCTGGATAAGGAGTACGCCGCCGCCATGGAAAGTTTCAAACGCCTACAGGCGGTAGCGGAGAACCCGGAGAATAAAGAGGCCGCCAAATTGGGCTTGATGCGTTGCGCCGAGTTGACCGGCCAATCGCAAGAGGCTTTGCTTGCCGCGACTGAGTTGTTGAAAGATCCCAAGCTATCCCCCGAGGTTATGTCCGAGGCTCGTTATGTGCGTGCGAAGGCTTATATCAGCTTGAAGCAGGAGAACAAGGCGCTGGCCGACTTGAAGGAGATCAGCAAGGATACCCGTACGATACACGGGGCGGAGGCTAAATATCTATTGGCTCAATTGTATTATGATAATAAAGATGATAAGAATGCCGAGACTGTCTTGATGAACTTTATCGAGAACGGTACGCCTCATCAATATTGGTTGGCACGGGGCTTTATCTTGTTGGCCGATATTTATATCCGCCAGGGTGATGACTTCCAGGCTCGTCAATATCTGACCAGTTTGCAAAACAACTACAAGGGCGATGACGAGATCGGCGCGATGATCAAAGACAGATTGGGTAAACTAAAGAAATAAAAGAAAGCGATGAAGACTATATATAATGTAAAGGCGTTGTGTGTGGTGGCTTTGCTGGGTTCGGCTGCCGCCGCGAGTGCGCAAGAGGATGTTACGAAAGAAAAGAACCTGAACCGAGAGATGACGCTTGAACGGGAGTATGATCCTTCCGTGCAGGATGCCAGCAAGGTAAATACGCTTCCCGTGGTGAAAGAGCCGGAGGTGCGTAAGATCCCGATCGATTACTCGAACTATACGATCGCCGCCGATCCGCGGAAGGAGATCAGCTTGCTTCCTTCCGGAAATATCATGACGCAGATGGATTACAACAAGCGCCGGGGATATTTTAACTTCGGTATGGGCACACGCATGAATATCAATGGAGACTTGGGCTATCATATCCTGAGCACCGAGAAGGATAAACTGAATATCTGGTATTCGCATCGTTCTACGAATGGGAAGCCGATGGATTCTGATGTCAAGGCGAAGATCAATGATAATTTAGGAGGCATTGGCTTTAAGCACGTTTTTGATAAGACTATCTTGAGTTTGGGGGCGAAGTATGGGTATTCTGGATTTAATTATTATGGGTCGCTACCTCTTGATTTAAGATCGAGTTATATGCCTCCCGCTGAATTATTGGAGAGAGATAGGGAAACGAATCAAGTGAACCAAACGATTGCCGCCACGATAGGCTTTGAGTCGAAGGAAGACGCACCGTTCGGATATTTGCTGGATTTGGGTTATACGAATTTCTCGCATAAATATGGATTAAGCAAAGAGATGGACGGACCTACGGAGCATACCTTCGAGGCCAAGTTCGACCTGAATGCCGGTTTCAACGGGAATATGAAAATCGGTTTAGGTGGATTGGTGGAGTATTTCAGCTATAACCTGCCAGAAGTTGTCGGATTTCCGTTCTATGAGTTCAAGAACCATGCCGAGGCAATGCTATCGCCTTATTATAAGGTGGAGGGCGACAATTGGAATATCAAGTTAGGCGCGAACGTGATGATGGCTACGGGCGATGAGACGCGGTTCATGGCCTCGCCGAACATCGCCGCCGACGTAGAGGTGGCCGATAAGACGGAACTGTATATGAAAGCCGGCGGTAAGCTATATTCCAACAGCATGTATGAAATGTCACGCGTGAATCGCTACCTGTATCCGATGGATGAGCTGGAGCCTTCCCGTAATTGGCTGGACGCTATCTTGGGTATCCGCAGTGGCGTGGCTCCTGGATTCTGGTTCGATGTGTTCGCCGGATATAAGATAACCAGTAATGATGTCCTATTTAATCAGATGGCTACATTTAACTCCGGTGATTTCAGCAACTTTAGTGAGGCTATGTCCGATATCGATACGAAACAACTTTTCATTGGCGCTAATTTGAAATATAGTTACCAGCGGTTATTCGATGTATCCTTGAAAGGTGTTTATAATAACTGGAAAGCGAATTTGGGAGATAGCTGGAGTACGACATCTGCTGATACCGACTTGGATCATGCCTGGGGTAAGCCCGAGATGGAGATTAATGCGAATGTGACGGTTCGTCCGATCGACAAGCTTTCGATAGCCTTGGATTATTATTTGGCTACCGGACGTTATGCGCGAGTGCTTTCTTACTATGCGACCCCGTCTTCCGGAAACACATTTAACCATAGTGTTTTTGTAGAGAAGATGAACAACATCAACGAGCTGAACCTGACCGGTACCTATACCTTCAACGATACTTTCTGCGTTTACGCGAAGCTGAGCAATATCCTTTGCCAGAAGTATGAGGTCTATTACGGCTATCCGATGCAGAGCTTTAACGCGATGCTTGGCGTGAATATCAATTTCTAAATACACGAACAGGAAGAATGGGCGACATAAACATCAAACAACTGGAAAGCCTTCGCTGGAGGATGCGGGTGATCGAGACGCTGACCGTGATCGGGACGGCGTGGATCGCCTTGGCGGTTTACCTGAAGAGGGAAGAACAGGTCTATTATTTGGTGGGAGCCGTTGTCCTTCTATTCTTATTGAAGTATTATACGCAATTCCGTCTGCGAAAAAGACAGTTTGTCTCTAATCTCGTGGAGCAGCGGACGATGGAATTGCGTTTCCAACGAGACGCGATGCAAGCCGAGTCCGAGAAAGTATCCCGGGCTCTTTCGGCCTTGGCGGACGCTCAAGACGAGTTGGTTCGTAAGGAACGGCTGGCATCGATCGGCCAATTAACGAAAGGTCTGGTGGATCGTATCTTGAATCCCTTGAATTATATCAATAACTTCGCTCATTTATCCGCCACATTGGCGAAAGATATCCAGCGGAATATCGATGAGGACGAAGAGACCGGTAAGCACGATAATTATAATGATACGCAAGAGTTGTTGGCCCTTTTGACCGGCAATCTGGATAAGATCGCCAAGCATGGCGATAACACGGTGCGGATCGTGAAAGCGATGGAAGAATTGCTGAAAGATCATTCGGCGAATCGGACTTGCGTGGATATCAACGACCTGTGTAAGGTCAATCTGGAGATCTTGCGAAAGAACTACGCGAAGGAGATCGAGAAGAATCAAGTAGATCTGTCATTCTCCGGACTGTCCGTGCCGTTGACGATCGAGGTGAATATCGATCAGATGGGAAAAGCCTTGTCGCAGGTATTGGATAATAGCATGTATGCGGTCTTGAAAAAGGCCGGGAAGCCGGGGTATCGGCCTTCCGTCTCATTGGCATTGCGTATCCAGGCGGATAAGTTGCAAGTGATTATCCGAGATAATGGCGTGGGTATAGAGGACACGATAAAGTCGAAAGTCTTTTCTCCGTTCTTTACCACCAAGCCGACAGCGGAAGCGGCGGGAACCGGTCTTTACTTGAGCCGGGAGGTCGTATTGAACCATAAGGGTACGATCGCTATCGAGTCGGAGAAAGATAAATATACGGAAGTTACGGTTACGCTGCCTATTTATGGGTAGGAAAGGAGGTTCATCATGATACAGGATTTACATACCGAGATCGATCGGTTAAAAAGACGGATTAAACTTTGCGAGCGGGTTACGCTAGGTAGCTTGGTCGGTATTTGTGTAGCTGTGAAGTTTGGCCATCAAGCATGGATCGGATTGATTGTCTTGATTCTGCTTTGCCAGATCTCCAAGTTCGTTTTCAGGCGTAAACTACGGCAAAAGGAGTATCTGGTAAAAGAGGTGGAGGAGCGCACGCAGGAGATCCGCTCGGAGAAAGACGCGATACAAGAGGAGTCCGAGAAATTGGCGGCGGCCTTGAAAGCCTTGGGTGAGGCGCAAGACGAGCTGGTCCGTAAGGAGCGAATGGCTACCGTAGGACAATTGACCCAAGGTTTGGTAGACCGTATCTTGAATCCTTTGAATTACATCAATAACTTCGCGAACCTGACATCGGGCTTGGCTAAGGACCTTCGGGAAAACCTGGATAGCCATAAGGAACGCCTGAAACCGGATGTGTATGACGACTCGGTGGATTTGTTGAACATGATGACCAGCAATTTGGAGAAGATCTCCGAGCATGGTTTCAATACGGTCCGTATCGTTAAGGCGATGGAGGAATTGCTGAAAGAGCGGAGGGGGAACCTTACGCTGACCAACATAAACGGAGTATGCCGGATCGCCTTGGATAAATTGAAGAAGACCTATGAGCGGGATATCCAAGAGAAGAATATCCGGATTGTTTTCGATAACCTGACGCTCTCCTTGATGATGGAGGTGAACGTGGAGCAGTTCGGCAAGGTTTTGTCCGGTATGTTGAAAAACGCCATGTACGCCGTGTTGAGGAAATCAGAGACCGTGAAGTTTAGTCCCGAGATTTTCCTGGGGTTGAAGGTCAATAAGGATATGTTGGAAATAACGATCCGTGATAATGGCTCCGGTATCGATGAGAATATAAAAGACAAGATATTCGCTCCATTCTTCACGACAAAGACCACCGGGGAAGCGGCCGGCGTAGGGCTTTACCTATGCCATGAGATCGTGCAAAACCATCGGGGAACCATCGAGGTGGAGAGTAAGAAAGGAGAATATACCCAGTTTCTAATTACGATCCCGGTGTATCAGCCGAAAACGGTTACACCACCTAAAGAGGAGGAATAGATATGGAAGACCAGAGTAAGGAAATAGAACGGCTACGTTTGCAAGTGAAGAACTTAGAGAAGTTATCTTCTTTAGGTATGTTGAGTGCCGGGATCGCGCATGAGATTCAGAATCCGCTCAACTTTGTCATTAATTTCAGTAAGTTGTCCTTTAAGTTGGTGGATGACTTGGAGGATATATTGGAAGAAGAGAAAGAGGCCTTGCCGCCGGAGTCTTGGGAGAAGCTGACCGCCTTGCATGAGGAGTTTAGTGAGATCGTAGACGATTTGCATGGTAACTTGAAGAAGATCGAGGAGCATGGAAACCGCGCTACAAGTATCATCCGGGGCATCTTGCTTTATTCCCGGGGGAAGGATGACGAGTATATCCTTACGGATATCAAGGGCTTGGTGAAGGAATATGTCTGGCTGGCTTACCATTCGATGCGGGCGAACTATAAAGGCTTCAATATCGCGATCCGTGAGAATTACGAGGAGGGACTTCCGATGCAGAAGGTGATCCCGCAGGATTTGAGCCGCGCGGTATTGAATGTCATGAATAACGCTTGCTACGCGGTCTATAGTAAATCCAGGCTCTCGCCGATCGGGTATGAGCCGGTGATATCCGTGGATTTACGCAAGGAGGACGATCATTTAAGAGTAAGCATAGAGGATAATGGCATCGGTATGCCGGAGGACATCCGGGAGCGGATCTTCTCCGCGTTTTTCACCACGAAACCGGCGGGAGAGGGAACCGGCTTGGGGCTCTCCATCACTCGATCCATTATAGAGGAGAAGCATGGCGGGAAGATTGTGGTGGAATCGAAAGAGGGTGAGTTTACCCGTTTCATTTTCCTTATTCCATTAACGAAATAAACAGAAAAAATATGGCTATAAAGATATTAAGCGTAGACGACGAGGTGGATCTGGAAGTGTTGCTAACCCAATATTTCCGTCGGAAGATCCGTAAGGGGGAGTATGAGTTCTCCTTTGCCCATAATGGATTGGAAGCGTTGAGGATGATGTTGGAGCATCCGGACTTCGATATTATATTGAGCGATATCAATATGCCGGAGATGGATGGCCTGACCTTGCTGACGAAGATCAACGAGATGCGCAACCCGGCCTTGAAATGTATCATGGTATCGGCTTACGGGGATATGGAGAATATCCGTACCGCCATGAACCATGGCGCGTTCGATTTCGCCACCAAGCCGATCGATATGGAGGATCTGGAGCGTACGATCGAGAAGGCGGCCGGGCAGATCTCTTTTATCAAGGAGGCCCAAAAGGAACATCATCAGCTGGAGGAGATCCAATATGACTTGAGCGTGGCACGCGAGATACAGCAATCGATCTTGCCCAAGCAGTTCCCCCCGTTTCCGCAATATAAGCAATTCGAGCTTTACGCGACCATGAACGCGGCGAAGGCCGTAGGGGGCGATTTCTATGATTTCTTCTTGGTGGACGATAATCATCTGGGCTTTACGATCGCCGACGTGTCGGATAAGGGGATTCCCGCCGCTATCTTCATGGCGATCAGCCGCACGGTGATCCGTGCCACGGCGCTCAGGCAGCTTTCGCCGGCGGTCTGCATGAAGGAATCGAACGACCTATTGTGCCGTGAGAGTGTCAACGGTATGTTTGTCACTACCTTTTACGCGATCTTGAATATTCATACGGGCGACGTGGTTTATTGCAATGGGGGGCATAACCGTCCGGTCTGGATCCGGAAGAACGACGAGGTCTCTCTTTTGCCGATGACCGGTGGCATGGCCTTGGGTGTCGTGCCGGGACTGGCTTATAAAGAGCAATCCTTGAAACTGGAAGCGGGAGATAGCTTGTTCCTTTATACGGATGGGATCAGCGAGGCGATGAATCCGCGGAATGAGCAATATGGAGATATCCGTTTGGTGGAGGCTTGTGGTTCCGTAAAGAACCAATCCCCCAAGGCCATGATTGAGGGCGTATCGGCATCCGTCCAATCTTTCGTGAACGGGGCGACGCAGAGCGATGATATTACGATGTTGGCACTGACTTATAAAGGATAGAGGTTTGTTTTCGAGTTTGTATTCAATATTAAAGCATAGATTTAAGATAGAACCTTCTCTATCGGATCAATCATCAGCGGACTTGCCCGAGCAAGAGGTAGAGAAACCGCTGGATGATTTGTGCGCTCAAGATGAGGAACCGCGCGTCGCTCAAGACGACGAACCGCGCGTCGCTCAAGACGACGAACCGCGCGTCGCTCAAGACGACGAACCGCGCGTCGCTCAAGACGACGAACCGCGCGTCGCTCAAGACGAGGCCCTCGCTAATAGCCAAAAAGAGGAATATGAGAAAACGAAAGAGGAGAATGACAGGCTGAAAGATGCGTTAGCCGCTCTGGAAAAAGAACTTCAGCAAGCGAAAGAGGGTATCGATCGCGAGAATATCTTGGTTGGTGTATGGAGTAGAATGTATTCTAGCTCGCAGAAGGAGTGCCTTCAAAAGGACGAGACTATCTCTAAATTGAAGAAAGAGCTTGAGGCCGAGAAAAGAAACGAATACGCCTTGAAGCAAAGGTTAAGGGAGTATCTGGAAATGGATCTCCCGGCTCCGGTGGAAGTTCCGGTCTATAGCGAGGGTTATTGGGTAAAGAAATATAACAGGGCGGAGTCGGATATGTATAAAGCGGTGAAAAGGGCCGAGAGCTATAAGAAACGCGTCGCGATGTTGGAAAGCAAATTATGCCAGATTGATGGCCTGACGGGTGTCCCTGATCAGCGAAAGGAAAAGTTACCTTGTTTTTATTTCGCGGGAAAATGTTTTATAGGAAATTTGCGTGATCTTGAGAAACGCTTGAACGAGGCCTTGGACGAGGAAGGGACGAAATGGAAACAAAAGGTAGAGTCCTTATCCGAGCGAGAGAAAGCGCTGAGTAGTATAGAGGGGCAACTGGAAGAACGGAAACGGCTTTTCGCGAGACTTTATCCGGACTATGTATGGGTCACGAAATATAAAGACGAGATACAGAGACAGAAAAAGATTCTCGAAGGCGATCTGAAAGATCTGGCTCCCGGGTTCACGCTAGAGAAATACGAAGAATTGCTCCTGAAGAAGGAAAAATATGAGAAAGAGAAATCCGGGGTATATCGGAAGTTGGATCAGCTGAAGAAAGACAAGAGGATTTTCGATAAAGAGAGGCTCCAATTCGACAAGAAAGTAGCGGCTTTCAAGCAATCGAAGATCACCCAGGAGGGCGAGATCACCCAACTGCTTGAGGAGTATGGCCAGTTGCTGTTTGTCCTTCGCTCGTTTTATAAGAATCATGGACTGTATGAGATACTGCTGGATGATTATTTATCAAAAATAGACAGTGTGGTGGATCAGAGGATCACTAGGGCTTACTTCTTGGGTGAGAGTGTTTATGAGATCGCGCGCGAGGAAAGTAAGTCGGCGGGGTATATCCGGCAGGTACTGGCCAGGGTGGTGGATGTGATCGGCGGTTAGCGCATCATATAGAAAAAGATCGGATCGTGAGCTTAATGGCTACGGTCCGATCTTTTTGTTTTTAAGGTTTATTCTTTCCTCTTGGCCGCCGCCTTCGCCGCGCCGACGCGCAGGTTGTAGAGGGCGGTAGTTTCGTCGATGAGGGTGTTCAGCTCGCTGACGAAGCGGGCGGTCGCGGCGGTGGGGGCCGATACGCTTTGCACGAAGGCGATCGTGGTCATGTCGTCGTAAAGGTCGTCCATGCGTAGGCGTACGGCCGTGCTCGCCTCTTTGATGGAGGCCGCCTTATTGCCGGTACGCTGGGCGGTCAGCTTCGCGTATTCGTCGTTCGCCACACGGAGGCTATCCACGATCTCTTTCAGTCCCAATGTCTGTATCAGCGCCGGGATCCCCTCCTTGGAGAGATCCTGCAGCAGGCCTTGTATCTGCGCCGTCTCTTGCTGGTTGGGCGAGCTATAGATTCCTATATAGGGTTTGATAATATTGTAGACCGTCTGCGCCGCCGCGCGTTGCGCCTCAATGGGGCTTTTCCTCATTTGCGACACGGCGGTGGTGGAATAGACCACGAGGTCGTCGCGCTGTTTATCCAAGTCAAGCAGCAGGGCGGTCTCGTCGCTGATATGGGATTGGTTTACCAGATCGGTTATCAAGGCCTGCTCTTTCTCGAAAGCCGCCTTTTGCGCGTCGGTAATGCCTAGCGGGTGGTCCAGGCTGATCTCGTCGGGACTCTCGGCGCCCCCTCCTCCGGTAGTGAAAGCCAGCCGGTAGAAGGCGTTCATGAAGTTGGTGTACTCTGCGTTGTTCAATTTAGTGAGGCCCGCGGGCTTGATTTTTGTGTATGTTCCCATTTTTTTTTGATTTAGGGTTAAACTTACTGTTTGTTCTCGGAGGCTAAAGATAGGAATTAATTCGGAAATCAAGTGAATCCGTTGGGAAACAATCGCCGGGGAAGCGCGAAAGGGCGCGAAATGGTCGGCGGGGGTCGCCGGGGGAGTACAAAGGGGTGTGAAATGCTCGGCGGGGGTCGCCGAGGGAGTACAAAGCGGTGCGAAATGCTCGGCGGGGGTCGCCGGGGAGGTACAAAGGGTCGCGAAATGGCCGGCGGGGGTCGCCGCGCGTCTCGCTACCGTTCGGACTTCATCGGCGACCCCCGCCGACCGTTCTCGCGGCTAACCGAGTTTTGCGCGGCCATGAGCGCGGCGAAAGCCATAGGGGGCGAGGCTATAGATATTGGATGAAAGTAGACAGATTCTCGTCACGCTGTAGCCCCAGTTTCTTGCGCAGCCGCATCCGGGCTTTCTTGAGCGCCTCCTCGGATTGCAAGGTTATTTGACTGATGTCCTTATTATTCATGTTCAACTTAAGGAATACGCAGAGTTTGCGCTCATTGGGGGTGAGCGAGAGGCATTGTTGGTTCAGCTTCTCGTAGAAGTCGGAGTTCACCTTTAGGAAAAGCGTCTCGAACTCTTGCCAGTTCGTATGGCCCGATTTGTTTTTATAATGATTGATCAGCGAGTGTATGTCTTGCTCTTTGCTCTCCTTGGTGTTATCCTCTATTTTCTCTAGCGCTTTGATGCAATAAGCGTCGCTTTGGGCGTTTTGCACTAACTTCAAGGTTGCCGAGGCTATTTCTTTTTGGCGGAGCTCTAGCTCATTATTCGTTTTGTACACCTCTAGTTGGAGCATTTTCTTCTTTAGCCGGTTCGCCCGGTGGATCTGGTAGAAGAGGATAAAGATCAAGATGAGCATGAACGAGAGAAGGAGGATCAGGTTGCGCTGGCTCTTTATCTTGAGTTGTTGGCTGGCCTTTTCCAGTTCATACCGCTGTTTCTCCTTGTCGTACGCGTAATCGCTCTCAAGCTGGGTGATCTTTCGTATGTTTTTATCATTCAGTATGCTGTCGTTTAACTGTTTGAAAAGTATATGGTTTTGATAGGCCATTTTATAATTTCCCGTAGAGGCATAGAACTCGGCCAGCGACTCATGACTCTTCCTCTCCAGGTCTAGGTATCCGATTTCTTGGCTCACTCGCAAGGCTTGATTGGCGTAATCAATGGCGGTGGCATATTGTCTTTGGGCATGGTAAAGCTCGCTTAATTGCTTCAAGGCCTCGCCGTAGGCGAATTTAATCTCGGCTTCTCGCGCTTTTTCCAGCGCTTCTTCCAGGCTTAGCCGGGCTTCTTCGTAATGCTTATGCTCGGTATGGAAATCGCCGATATTGATCAGCAGGCTTATCGTTTGATTGATGTTTCCCCCTCGCGCCATGGCGAGCGCTTTCTGGAGGAAGGGCAGCGCGTCGGGATGGCCGGTATTCTTATAGATATAGCCCATATTCGTGAAGCATACCGATTGCATACCCGGGTCGTCCAGCTTCTCGGCTACTCGCAAGGCTTGCCGCAGGTCTTTTAGCGCGGGCTCATACTCTTTCAACTCGGTTTTGATACCCGCTATATTGACAAGGGCGTTGAAGATGCCTGGCTGATCGTCCAGTCGCTCGCAGATCTTAAAGGCTGAGAGATAATATTCCATGGCTTGCGTGATTTTCCCTTGCTGCTTGAATATATAGGCCATGCTCGCGTACGTTCGTCGGAGCATTTGCTTGTCTGCTGCCTGGGTCGCCATTTGTTCCACTTGACGGAGTTTTCCCAAGGCACCGGCGTAATCGCCCTCGCTGGATAGGTTCCGCGAGATATTATACAATAGTTTAATCTGTAAGGATCGATCTTTCAGGGTCTCGGCTATTTGCAGGGCACTGTCAAGGATGTGTTTGCTGCTCTTTTTATCGCCTAGCTCCTTGCTGATATTGCCGATGGCCATCAGGTAATTGCAGATAGCGGCCCGGTCGTGGGTCGATTCCGCGAGCTGGAGGGCTTCCTTGAAGTAATGGAGCGCGTCTCGCTTATCGCTCTTTTGCGTGATGAGCCCCAGTATCCATAAGCTCTTGGCTTTTCCCTCGGGATAATCGAGCCGGGTGGATAGCTCGGAGGCTTGTTCGGTGTAGGATCGCGCCTTGCTGGTGTCTTTTTTATAGAGTTCGTAAGCCAATTCGTTTAGGCGATTGACCTTGGCGGTATCTGGGTGGCCATGATCCGCCAAGGCAGTCTCTTGTCTCTCTATCGAGATGTTTTGCGAGATACCGGGCGATAGGGAGATAAGGCTTGAGAATAGGATGATTCGTATCGTCTTATAGAAAATAGCGCGCATGTCTTCTTTTCGATTACTTATTATTAATGTTTACAAAGATAACGCCCGCTCCGTCTACTTCCAAATCCGGGAATTCTATTTTCAGGTAGCCTCCCCTTGTCTCTCGCTTTTCGGTGGAGAGGCTATCTCGTGCTCGTTTCCAGCCACGCCAGGTTGAAGGCGTAATGCAGGCGGCTGCTTACCAGATGGATCACGCGGTCCGGGCTTTGGGTGGCGGCCATGTAGCCTCTCGGCTCGGCGTGCGCCGGGTCCATCTCGAAGTATTGGGTCCATGCGCCGCCGTTGAGGAAGCGGTGGATGCCGTCTGTCAGCAATTTCTTCACGGGCCAGGTCTTTCCCTCGTCGTAGGAGAGGGCGGCGTAGAGGCCGAAGCCCCGGTAGGCGTTGCCGTCCTTGTCGGGGAAGAGGAGGCCCCGCTCGTTCGCGGGTGTCCGTAAGGGATGATCGGTGAACGAGATCAATAACAAGGGGCCTTCCCGCAAGCGCGTTAAGACCAATCGCTGCCCCCCGTCGATGGGAGGAAGCTCGGAGGCATGGTAAGTCCACGTCTTCCCCCAATCCTTGGATATACTCATGGGCATACGAAGCCGCCCCTCTTTATCCTTGATGCTGTTTCCGCGACCCAGCGCCATAAGACTTCCGTCTTTCAATTGAACGATTCCGGCGTGTATCCCCGCGATGGTGCTGCCTGTGCCGCCGTCGCGGAAGTCCGGCAAGGGCGCTCCGTCCCAAGGGTCTTGCCAGGTGCGGCCTTGATCCTTGCTGATGTGGATGGCCGCGCCGTCATGGCTGCCCGGTCCGGCGTCGCAAGCTTGTACGAGCCATCCCTCGCGGGTCCGGATCGTCCCGGCTATCACCTGATGTCGCTTGGCGTGCTCCGGCGTTATGATTTGGGGGGATGACCACGTTTGGCCGTTGTCCGCGCTGGTTCGCTGTACCATGATCAGGTTTTGCCAATCCCCGGCCGCCTCCACGCCGTTGATATGATAGAGCGTCCCGGCACCGTCATTGAAAAGGGCCAGTCCGGTCATGTTGCGATCGGGTACCTTAAAGAATAAGGAGGCTTCTTCCCATTCGCTACTCCCTGCCCGCAGGCGGGAGGCTAGGACTACCATCCCACGGCCGTTCTCCTCGTCGGCCGAGAACCAAGCCGCCAACAGATCCCCGTTGTCGCACCAAGTAATGGCCGGTTGGTGGTTATGCTTGAAGAAAGGCTCGGCGGAGGAGCAATCCGGATGTACCACGTAGGCGCGAGGAGCGGCAAATAGGGGAGTGGCGCCGGCGTTTCCCCACCGGAATCTCTCTTGCTTGATGTCCGTGGCATTGCGATGAGAGGTCTTATCCTCGCTAGACGGCTCCGGCGGCTCATCCGCCTGTACGACACGGAAGCCGGTGAGGGCATGCTTGTCTTCCGGGATCATGGCCATGCGATTGCCGCTTCTCAGGTATTTCTCCGGCGTATTGTGGCTACCTCCCCGTGTCACCCGGAAATCCCCGTCTTTATATCCGGCGGGATCCGTCTGGTCTTCCGCCTTGTAAGGGCCGTACCAATCCGAGCACCACTCTTCCACGTTCCCGTGCATGTCCTGCAATCCGAAGGCGTTGGGCGGTGTTTGCCCTACTTTTAAAGAGACGGGGGCGTAATCGCGAACGGTCTTCTGGTTCTTGTGATAGGCGCCGGGCAGTCCGTCGCCCGTATAAAAAGCATAATACGTGCCTGCCCTGCAAGCGTATTCCCATTCGGCCTCGGTGGGTAGCCGGTAGGTTTTCCCCTCTTTCCGGCTGAGCCATTCGCAGAAGGCCACCGCGTCGGGATAGCTTACGTAGATTACGGCCTCGTCATCTTCCTTGGACAAACCGTTCTTGCCCCGTAGGGCCTTGTGCTCCGGCCGGAACGCCTCGAACTGCGCGTTCGTCACCTCCGTCCGCCCCATGCGGAACGGCTTGGTAAGGGTCACCTTATGTACCGGGGCCTCGTCGAACTCCTCGCCGAGGCCTTCCCCGCCCCTATAGAAACTGCCCGCGGGTATATCTACCAAGTGTATGGCGGGCTGTTGCGCGTATATCCCGGCGAGGCAGGCGCTAGCCAGCAGGGAGATAGATAGGATTCGCTTCATGGCTCAATGGTTGTACATGTCCTTATTATAAAAATCCAATACCTTGATCGCCATATCGTAGGCCGCTTGCGCCGGGCTTTCCGGATTGATCACTATGGCCTGCAGGTAGCTATTGAGGGCCAGGCGTACGTTGCCTAGTTTATAATGAGCTCTTCCGAGGAGAAACCAGGCCTCGTCGGACTCCGTTTGTTCCATGAGGTATGCGTCTAGGAGCCGGATCGCTTCTTCCGGCTTGTTGTCCGCGATCAGTTTTTTTATCTCTTCCATCTTACTGTTTCTTTTTTAGTTTTTGTTCTACAAAGGTATAACAGATGAGTTTCTTTATTATTATAATGTGGTAAAAAAGAGGTTTTTTTGCGGACTATATGTCGTTACGTTAATTATTTGTGTAAGTTTGCACCCGATTTCTAACCAGCAAAAAGTAGATATGCAAAAGAATTTGGTAATAGTGGAGTCACCCGCCAAGGCAAAAACCATTGAAAAGTTCCTCGGAAAGGACTATAAGGTAATGTCTAGCTATGGTCATATCCGCGACTTGAAGACGAAAGATTTCAGTATAGACCTCGAACATGATTATGCCCCTCAGTACGTGGTCCCCTCTGATAAGAAGAAGCTCGTGACCGAGTTGAAAAACGAGGCAAAGAAAGCCGAGCTGGTTTGGCTGGCTTCCGATGAGGACCGTGAGGGAGAGGCCATCTCTTGGCATTTATATGAGGTATTAGGATTGAAACCGGAAAATACGAAACGTATCGTTTTTCATGAGATTACCAAGAATGCTATATTGCACGCCATCGAGACACCGAGAGATATCAATATCGATTTGGTGAACGCGCAGCAAGCCCGCCGTGTATTGGACCGTATCGTGGGTTTCGAGCTTTCCCCCATCCTTTGGCGTAAGGTGAAACCGGCTTTATCCGCCGGCCGTGTACAATCCGTAGCCGTACGTCTGATCGTGGAGCGGGAGCGGGAGATCAACGCGTTTGTGTCGGAAGCCGCTTATCGTGTGATCGCTAGCTTTATCTTGCCGGATGGTACCACGATCCTCAAGGCAGAGCTGAACCGCCGCTTGAAAGATAAGCAAGAGGTGGAGGCATTCCTCGAATCTTGCAAGGAGGCTTCTTTCACGATCGATGATATCACGAAAAAGCCGATGCGTAAGACACCGGCCCCTCCTTTCACCACCTCTACCTTGCAGCAGGAGGCCGCCCGTAAGTTGGGCTATTCGGTCTCGCAGACCATGATGATCGCCCAGCGCTTGTATGAGTCCGGATTGATCACGTATATGCGTACCGACTCCGTGAACTTAAGTGATTTGGCGTTGGGAACGGCTAAAGAAGCGATCTTGGATATCTATGGTGAGAAATATTATAAAGTCCGTCAATATCATACCAAGAGCAAGGGAGCGCAAGAGGCGCACGAGGCGATTCGCCCGACCTATATCAGCAATGACGATATCAGCGGAAGCGCCCAGGAAAAGAGATTATACGAATTGATCCGCAAGCGTACGATCGCGTGCCAGATGGCGGACGCCGAGTTGGAGCGTACGACGATCTCCGTAGGTATTGGTGACAAGAAAGAGAAATTCGTAGCTACCGGTGAGGTCATTACTTTCGACGGTTTCCTTCAAGTGTACCGCGAGAGTTTTGATGACGAGAATGAGAAGGAGCAGGAAAACGGCCTTCTACCTCCGGTTTCCTTGAACGAGGTATTGACTCGGAAGGATATCGTCGCTACCGAGCGTTTCACGCAACGCCCTCCCCGCTATACGGAGGCAAGTTTGGTTCGCCGTTTAGAGGAATTGGGCATCGGTCGCCCTTCTACCTATGCGCCTACGATCCAGACGATCCAGAATCGCGAGTATGTAGTGAAAGGAGATAAGGAAGGAACGGAGCGTTCTTATAATATCATAACCTTGGCTCAGGATACGATCAAGGAAGTCCAAAAGACCGAGATCGTAGGAGCGGACCGGAATAAGTTGACGCCAACCGATATCGGTATGGTCGTGAATGATTTCTTGATGGAGTATTTCCCGGGCGTTCTGGATTATAACTTCACGGCGAGCGTAGAGAAGGAATTCGATGCCGTAGCGGAAGGCGAGATGGTATGGACAGACGCTATCGATAAATTCTATAAGCTATTCCATCCGATCGTGGAAGAGGCCGCCTCTGTCCGTACGGAGCATAAAATAGGTGAGCGTGAACTGGGTACCGATCCGAAGAGCGGCAAGCCTGTTTTCGTTAAGATCGGTCGTTATGGCCCTGTCGTACAGATCGGGCAGGCGCATCCGGAGGATAAGGAGGCACCTAAACCTCAGTTCGCTACCTTGATGAAGGGACAGTCTATCGAGACGATTACCTTGGAGGAAGCCTTGAAATTGTTTGATCTACCCCGTACGATCGGTGACTATGAGGGTAAGCCTATGGTGGCCGCTGTCGGACGTTTTGGTCCGTTTATCCGTCATGACGGGAAGTTTGTCTCCATCCCGAAGGACTTGAATCCCTTGTCGATAACATCCGAGGAAGCGATCGAGTTGATCGAGGCGAAAAAACAAAAGGATGAGCAACGGTTTATCAAGAAGTTCGATGAGGACCCCGAGATGGAGATCTTGAATGGTCGTTTTGGCCCCTATATCTCTTATAAGAAGAAGAATTACAGAATCCCTAAGACGATAGAGAAACCGGAGAACTTGACCTTGGAGGAATGTCTGAAGATAATCGCCGATGCGGGAGAAAAACCTGCCGCTACGAAGAAACGTACGACACGGAAGAAAGCATGATGCGCGAATCCGAATAGATAAAAAGCAAAAAGGGCGACTCTCACGAGTGGCCCTTTTTTATTTTTTTGCCTTATAAAAAATAATTGCTGAAAGCAATTAATATCGTTACATTCTTTCCGGAACCTCGATGCCTAATAAATCCATACCGGATTTCACGATCTTAGCCACATTGGCGGATAAGACTAGACGGAAGTTCTTCAACTCCGGATTCTCTTCGCGGAGAATGGAGAAGTCGTGATAGAATTGATTGTATTCTTTTACC
Organism: Parabacteroides sp.; assembly: GCA_028689545.1. GTDB lineage: Bacteria > Bacteroidota > Bacteroidia > Bacteroidales > Tannerellaceae > Parabacteroides. The sequence goes on along the minus strand of JAQVCX010000004.1, from coordinate 52,538 downwards.
AAATCATAGATGTAGTTGGCCACACAAGCCGGACTGTATAGCTTACCTGCCTCCTTTACGATCTCCGCGTAATCGGCGATCATCTGGATCAAGTTCTCTTCCTTCTCGGAGATGGTGGAAGTGAGCGGCAACTGCTCCGATAATACGATGCCTTGCTCCGTAGCTTTGCGCAATACGGAACGGATACGGGCGTAGGTATATTGGATGAACGGTCCCGTATTCCCGTTGAAGTCGATAGACTCTTTCGGGTTGAACGTCATGTTCTTGCGAGGGTCTACCTTTAATATGAAATATTTCAAGGAACCCAGACCAACGATACGGGCGATATTCTCGGCCTCTTCCGGAGTCATCTCGTCCAATTTCCCTAATTCTTGGGAGATCTCACGTGCGGTATTGATCATCTCGGCCATCAAATCATCGGCATCTACGACCGTTCCTTCACGGCTCTTCATCTTACCTTCCGGTAACTCTACCATTCCGTAAGAGAAGTGTACCAATCCCTTGCCGAACTCAAAACCTAACTTATCCAATAAGATCGATAATACTTGGAAGTGATAATTCTGCTCGTTTCCTACCACATAAATCATCTTATTGATCGGGAAATCATCGAAACGTAGCTTGGCGGTACCGATATCTTGCGTCATATAAACGGAAGTTCCATCCGCGCGAAGCAATAATTTCTCATCCAGACCGTCTTTGGTCAGATCGGCCCATACGGAGCCGTCCTCACGGCGATAGAAAACACCTTTCTCCAAGCCTTCCATCACCTTGCCTTTACCTTCCAGATAGGTTTGAGACTCGTAGTAAATCTTATCGAAATCTACGCCCATCATCTTATAGGTCTCGCTGAATCCGGCGTATACCCAATTATTCATCATTTCCCAAAGCGCACGAACCTCTTTATCTCCGGCTTCCCATTTACGAAGCATCTCACGGGCTTCCGCCATCAAGGTGGATTGAGCCTCGGCTTCTTCCTTGGTAAGGCCTTTGGCTTCTAGCGCCTGGGTCTCCTCTTTCAATTTGCTGCTGAATAATACGTAAAAGTCGCCAATCAAGTGGTCGCCCTTCTTTCCGGTAGACTCGGGGGTAGCTCCATTTCCCCATTTCTGCCAAGCCAACATGGATTTGCAGATGTGGATACCGCGATCGTTTACGATATTCGTCTTTACGATCTGGTTACCGTTCGCTTTCATGATCTTCGATAAGCTATATCCTAATAAGTTATTACGGACATGGCCCAAGTGAAGCGGTTTATTTGTATTGGGAGAGGAATATTCGATCATGACCAAAGGCGACTGCTCGGTAACCGGAATGATGCCGTACGCAGGCTGCTCATTGATCGAGTTCAGTAAATCGATCCAGCAAGAGCAAGCGACCGTCAGGTTAAGGAATCCTTTGATTACATTAAATTCAGCTACTGCTGGTTCGTTTTTCAACAAGTACTCACCGATTTCCTGAGCGGTTTGCTCCGGAGATTTCTTCGACATGCGAAGGAATGGGAATACGACTAGGGTCAAGTGCCCCTTGAATTCTTTTTTCGTTTTTTGCAACTGCGCTTGGCTAGCGGTGACATCCGCCCCGTACAGCTCTTTGATGCCGGCTATAATAGCCCCGGTAATCTGTTGTTCGATAACCATATTCGTCTAAATATAATTCGGATTTTATTTAGACGCGAAGGTACACAAAAAAAGGATACAATAAACATTGTATCCTTCTTCTATGGAGAATAATGGTGTTTCTTATTTGATTAGCTCGTTCAACTCAGCACCTGCTTTGAACTTCACTGCCTTGCGAGCTGCTATTTCAATGGTCTCTTTAGTTTTCGGGTTAACACCTTTACGAGCGGCTTTCTCTGCTACAGAGAATGAACCGAAGCCAAGTAGAGCGACTTTACCGCCTTCTTTCAATTCGTTAGAAACTGTATCAACAAAAGCTTCTACTGCCTTTTTAGCATCCACTTTGCTGAGACCTGATTTTTCAGCTACTGCGCTAATAAACTCTGATTTGTTCATGATGGTTTGACTGTTAATATATTAAACAAAACTATATAACCGATAGACGGCTTCAAATGTAGTTTTATTTTGAAATATCACAAAAGAAAAACCTGTTTTTTTACCGATTTACATATGTTTTAGTATTATTATGGGCAAAGACGGCTAAAATATATTTACCTTTGGCACCAAATTAACGTAGTATATGATGAATCAGACAAATTCGGGGTTCTTGAATAGCATCCCGCCGGTAACGAAAAATCTTATCATTATAAACTTGCTATTTTGGCTAGCCAGCCTTGCATTGCCGAAAGTCGGCATCGATTTAGTGGACTTATTAGGGCTTCACTTTCCGGGTGCTACCGATTTCAAGGCTTATCAGATCGTTTCTTATATGTTCATGCACGATACCCATTCGTTCGCGCATGTACTTTTTAATATGTTCGCCGTTTATATGTTCGGTAGGGTATTGGAGAACGTATGGGGTCCCAGACGTTTCTTGATTTTTTACTTCGTGACGGGTATAGGGGCCGGCTTGGTACAAGAGGCGGTTTGGTTCTTTAATCTGCGGGATGTGATCTTCGCTAGCCAAGACATGATAAACTTGAATGGAGCCCAGATTGTCAGTAAGAGCGAGTTCTTGAATTATTTCGTGACCATTGGCGCTTCGGGTGCCGTATTCGGAATCTTATTGGCATTCGCCATGATCTTCCCGAATGTCCCTTTGTTCTTGATGTTCATACCGATCCCGATTAAAGCCAAATATTTCGTGATATTTTATGGCCTTGCCGAGCTATTTATGGGTGTGGCTAGTTTTGGTGGTGATACGGTAGCGCATTTTGCCCATTTAGGAGGGATGTTATTCGGTTATTTCCTAATTCGTTATTGGAAAAAGAAAAATGCAGACAATGGACGGTATTTTTACTAATTTGAAGCGTACGTTTCAGTCGGGTAATATCCTGTCGAAACTGATATATATAAATGTAGGCTTATTTATCTTGATACGTTTGGCCAGCGTATTGTTTATGCTCTTTAATGCGCAAGGGGTGCCTTTCTTGCTGTACTTGCAGCTACCGGCTTCTCCGGAACTGTTGCTCCTCCGTCCGTGGACGTTGTTTACTTATATGTTCACTCATTTTGATTTCTTGCATATCCTGTTCAATATGCTTTGGCTATATTGGTTCGGAGGCTTGTTCTTGAGTTTTTTCAGTGAGCGGCAGTTGGGAGGCTTGTATGTATTGGGTGGTTTGGCCGGCGCGGTATTGTTTGCCGTTGCTTATAATATTTTCCCTTATTTTCAGGATGTGGCTTCTTTTAGCTATTTGATGGGGGCTTCGGCATCTGTCATGGCGATCGTTTTCGCCGTGTCGTTCTACCGGAAGGATTTGGAGATTAATTTGTTCTTGATCGGAAGGATCAAATTAATTTATTTGGCTATCTTTACGCTGGTAATCGATTTGTTGGCGATGACTTCTGATAATGCGGGAGGACATATCGCTCATATCGGTGGGGCTTTGTTTGGTATCTGGTTCGCTTCCCGTATCCGTATTGGAAAGGACTTGACCGCTCCGTTGAATCGGTTGATCGATTGGTTCGTGAATCTGGGCAAACGGAAACCGAAGATGCGTGTTACTTATAAACGTAACGAGACAGATTATGAGTATAACGCACGTAAACAGCAGGAGTCGGCCGATCTAGATACGATACTGGATAAATTGAAACGTTCCGGTTATGAAAGCCTTTCCGCTGAAGAGAAAAAGCGACTTTTCGATGCCAGTAAGAAATAGCAAATACTTATGAAGACTCTACGGATTTTTCTTCAATTCTTATTCGTCGTAGCGAATGTGGTGGCTGTCGTATTGTTGATAGTCTCGGCTTATTCGGATCGGGTGTCTCCTGAGACGAGTATGACGTTATCCTATCTGGGATTGTCCTTCCCGGTTTTATGTGTGGTCAATCTTTGCTTTATTATCTATTGGCTCTTCTTGTGGGAATGGAAGTTCTTATTGATCGGTATATGCTCCTTCTTGTTATGTTGGGGGCCCGTGAAACGTTATTTCCCGTTTCACTCTCATGAGGATATCCCCCGGAAAGAGGTGCTGAAGGTACTGACTTATAATGTGATGGCTTTTGGGTACAAGAATCATACGAAGATAGCTCCGAACAAGATTCTCCAATATATCGCTAACTCGGATGCGGATATTGTTTGTTTGCAGGAATATGCCACCGCTAAATCAGAGAAAAATCTTACTTCCGCTAAGATCTATGATGTATTGAACATGTATCCTTATCGTTCCGTATTTTATCAAAGTAGCACAAGATTCCAGAGTTTCGGCATCGCGGTGTTTTCTAAATATCCACTCTCTAATTCCCGGAGGGTGAAATATGATTCGGATAATAACGGTTCTTCCGTGCATGAAGTGAATATCAAGGGTAAGAAGTTGACCTTGATTAATAACCATTTGGAGTCCTTTAAGCTGACGATGGAGGACCGGACTCGTTATTCATCCCTTATAAAGAGTTTTGGCTCGGATGGGTTGGACGATTTGAAAGGGGCGTTCGAGCAAAAGCTAGGACCTGCTTTCCGGATTCGGGCGAAGCAAGCGGAAGCGGTATCAGAAGAGATCAAGAACACGAAAGGAGATTATGTCTTGGTGTGTGGTGACTTTAATGATACGCCTATTTCTTATGCGCATCGTACGATCCAAGGGGATTTGACAGATGCCTTTGCCGAGTCTGGCCGGGGAATGGGTATTACCTATAATCAAAATTTCTTCTGGTTCCGTATCGATAATATCCTGCATTCCCCGAACATGACCTCTATGAATTGTTCCGTGGACAAGGTCGCTTATTCGGACCACTATCCGTTATGGTGTTATCTGAAACTTGAATAAGAGGGTGTCATCACTCGGATTCCGCGTCCTGAGCGGCGTCAAATACGTCGGCGAACAAGTTCTCGACAAAGAAGAAGGTAGCGTTACAGAATAGCTTAGGATCTTTGATCAGTGCTATCGTATTGCTATTCCCATTATTGGCGATCACATCTTCCGCTTTATAGGTCTTGTATTGTTTATCGTTTAGCGGATCATATTGATATACTATATCGCTCGCTTCTATCGTGTAGCGGTTGTCGAAGCAGGTGATGCGCATTTTATATTTAATGATAGTCTTATCCGTGTCATTCAATAATAATTCAACCTTAGAGCTCACGAAGATGGTTGCTTTGTTCTTGTTCGAGTTGACGTTGGATAAGAAGACATCTTTTCCGTAAGATTTCTTAGCCCATGCGTTAATAGCGTTGAATATCTCTGTTTTAGAGGTGTTCTCGATCTCTATGTCATCGCTATAGCATACCTTCCCGTTTTTCATGGGGGCACATTCGTCTACCGTGCCTCTATGTCCCTGCGCCATGACTAGCACAGGGAATATCATACCTATTAATAATAGAATCTTTTTCATATTCATAAATACCACTCTCTTTTTCGTTATTTGATCCATATATTCGTAACCTCGCCGATTAACATCGTTTGTTGTCCTTCGGAGGTCTCGCCTTGTTTGCGGCACTCCATGATAATCCATGGTGCATCGGCGGATGTGCCGGGCTTGGAGAAGGATAATCGATATACGTCGTTGTTGCCAATCGCTTTATACGCGGGGCTATCTTTAGATATAGAGATTGTACTGATTGTTTTTCCAAACATATTGCCTATGCCTTTCCATTCAACGTTTGCGTCGGTCGTATTTCCATTTACGGTTTTGACTTGTAAAGCGTTGTCCGGTAACATTTGGAGGATTGTGCTAGGTACTTTGTCGGCTTGGAACGCTACGAAACCTTCCATCGGTGCCACAGGCCGTGTTTCCTGTTGCGGCGCAGATACGGGTTCTACGTTTTTTACGGGTTCTACGGGTGCGGCTGTCAGCAACTGTGCGCCTAATGCGCTGGCTGCGCTATTGAGCGTCTTATCCGCGAAATCAATCGTAGCCTTACGGAATTTACCGCTGATACGGTTTAATTTCGTTTTGCTCTTATTCAAGGCATACTCGTCCGTGATCCATTCCTCGGCTAGGTATTTCTCCGGGTCTTTCTGGTAAGATACGTTATATTCATATCGGATGCCCGCAAGTTGCAGGGTACAAGCCTGTTCCTTGCATTCAATGATAATACGGTATTTCATTATCGTCCGATCGAGGGATAAGGCCGTGCTAGAGAATACTAAATACTCTTCCCCGATAATGGCGATCTCGCCTTTTTCCTCATTTTGATAAGCGACTCTACTTCCTTTTTTGCTGAAATTGTCTTGTCCCCATTTTAATAGTTGTTGGTAGATTTGCGCCTTGCTGAAAGAAGGGGCGTTAATCTCTCGGGTAAAAACAACTTTACCCTCTACAACCGGAACGGCTCCTGCCAGATAGTGTTGATCTTCTTGCGCGAATAGCAGGGCGGGGATAAATAACAGAGCGAATAATAACTGTTTCATGGTATATTTTCCTTATTATTTTAGCCCCAAAGATATACATTTGTGTTTGAAATAAACTATGAGCGTGACAAATAATTATACTAATTGCTCTTTATCAAAGAAAAAAAGTCTATATTTGCACCCTGTGAAAAAACGAATATAAATAATGTAATAACATAAACCTAAGATTCAGATGCAAAACAAAGGATTTGTAAAGGTCTTCGCGGTGTTACTTACGCTTGTCTGTTTGTTCTACTTGTCGTTCTCTTTTGTGACGCAACACTACAACAGTAAAGCCTCTGGGTATGCGGGTGGAGATCCTGCGAAAGAGAGTGCTTATTTAGACTCACTATCTACTCAGAAGGTGTGGCTGGGCTATACGCTTAAGCAATGCCGAGAAATGGAAATTAGTTTAGGTCTTGACTTAAAGGGCGGTATGAACGTTGTCCTTGAGTTGAACGTGGCGGATGTTATCCGTTCGTTGTCTAACAACAACCAAGACGAGAATTTCAACAAGGCGTTGGATTTAGCTTACGCACATCAAGCGGATAGCCAAAAAGATTTCATCGACCTTTTCGCTGAGGAGTATAAGAAGTTGGATAGCGGAGCACGTCTTTCCGCTATTTTTAGTACATTCGAGTTGAAAGATAAAATTACTCCCCAAAGCTCAGATGTTCAAGTTGTTTCTATCTTGAAACAAGAGCTGCAGAGTGCGATTGATAATTCATTCAACGTGCTGCGTACTCGTATCGACCGTTTCGGTGTGGTTTCCCCGAACATCCAACGTTTGGAGACAGCGGGTCGTATCTTGGTTGAGTTGCCGGGTGTGAAAGAGCCGGAACGTGTTCGTAAGTTGCTTCAAGGTAGCGCTAACTTGGAATTCTGGGAAACGTATAAGTTGCCGGAAATCTATCAACAATTGGTTGCCGCCGATAATGCGTTGGCTACTATTTTAAGTAGCGAGGTTTCCGCTGATTCTGTAGCTGCCGCTACCGATAGTGTTGAGACGGTCGCTGATGCCGCAGGTACGGATGTAAGTGAGGCGGATTCTTTGTTGGCCAAGCTGGGTCAAGATAAAAAAGATACGGAGGCTAATCAAAGCATGGAAGAGTTCGCTAAGCAACATCCATTATTCGCTTTATTGCAGATTAGCCAGTACAACGGTCAGTTGTCGCCGGGTTCTACGGTGGGTATCGCTCAAGCGAAAGACATAAATAAGATCAACGAATACTTGAACATGAAGCAAGTGAAAGAGGTATTGCCTCGTAACTTGGCTTTGAAATGGGGTGTTAAGGCTATCGATGATAAGGAACAGTTCTTTGAATTATATGCTTTGAAGGTAACTAACCGTGACGGAAGTCCTGCCTTAGGTGGTGACGTGGTAACGGATGCAAACGCTGACTTTATGCAACAAGCCGGTCGTTCGGAGCAAATGGTCAACATGGTTATGAACGCCGAGGGCTCTAAGTCTTGGGCTCGTTTGACGAAAGAGAATATCGGTCGTCAGATCGCTATCGTTTTGGATGAGATGGTTTATTCCGCTCCGAACGTAAACGATGAGATCACGGGAGGTCGTTCACAAATCACCGGTCACTTTACACCGGAAGAGGCGAAGGACTTAGCGAACGTATTGAAGTCTGGTAAGATGGCCGCTTCCGTACATATTGTTCAGGAAGATGTGGTGGGCCCGTCATTGGGACAAGAGGCTATCAACGCCGGTGCGATTTCTTTTGTTTTGGCATTGGTGCTGTTGATGGTGTATATGTGCGCATTCTACGGACTGATCCCGGGATTGATCGCCGATGGTGCATTGGTATTGAATATCTTCTTCACGATGGGTATCTTGGCTTCTTTCCAAGCCGTCCTTACCTTGCCGGGTATTGCCGGTATGGTGTTGACGCTGGGTATGGCTGTCGATGCGAACGTGTTGATCTATGAGCGTACGAAAGAGGAGCTTCGTGCCGGTAAGTCTTTAGGAAAGGCTATCGCCGATGGTTACAGCAATGCGTTCTCCGCTATCTTCGACTCAAACTTGACATCTATCATTACCGGTATCGTATTGTTCTATTTCGGTACAGGTCCTATCCGTGGTTTCGCTACGACGATGATCATCGGTTTGTTCGCTTCATTCCTTACGGCCGTGTTCTTGACGCGTATCGTTTATGAGGCATTCCTGGCGAAAGATAAATTGAAGAACGTGACATTCACGACTTCTCTGACGAAAGACTTGCTGACAAACCCGAAGATCAATTTCTTGGGCGCTCGCAAAGTCGGTTATTTGATTCCGGCGGCAATCATCGTTTTAGGTGCTATTTCCTTTATGACGATCGGTTTGAATAATGGTATCGATTTCACGGGTGGACGTAACTATGTGATCCGTTTCAGCCAAGAGGTGAAGACCGACGATGTTCGTAATATGTTGGATGCTCAGCTAGACGGTTCGGTTAGCGTTATCCAGATCGGTACGGCGGATCAAGTGCGTGTATCTACCAACTATAAGATCGAAGACAATGATCCTGCGGTAGACCAAGAGGTAGAGACTAAATTGTTTGAGGGCGTTAAATCCTTGCTTCCGGAAGGAACTACATTGGATGAGTTCACGACTACTTTCATACAGAGTTCACAGAAGGTGGGTCCTAGTATGGCAGACGATATCAAGAACGCCGCGTTCTTGGCGGTAATCTTCGCCATGATCTGTATGGCCGCTTATATATTGCTTCGTTTCCGTGATGTATCCTTCTCTATCGGTGCTTTTGTCTCCGTCGCTGTGGCTACATTGTGCATTATCTCCTTCTATACGTTATTGTGGAAGGTGCTTCCTTTCTCGATGGAGGTAGACCAGACGTTTATCGCCGCTATCTTGACGATTATCGGTTACTCTATCAATGATACCGTGGTTGTATTCGACCGTATCCGCGAGACTATCGCGTTGTATCCGAAGCGTGATCGTTATCAAGTGATCAATGATGCTTTGAACTCCACATTGAGCCGTACATTTAATACATCATTGACTACGTTGGTGGTTGTATTGTGTATCTTCATCTTGGGCGGTAGCACGATCCGAAGCTTTACGTTCGCTATCTTATTAGGTATCATTATCGGTACGTATTCTACCTTGTTCGTCGCTACTCCGATCGCTTACGAGTTGCAGAAGAAGAAGATCAATAAGAAAGCTGCCGCAGAGAATACTGAAAAATAATATCTTCCTTTAAGGATTTTATAAAGATCCTCTATCTCTCCGTTAACACAGGAGTGATAGAGGATTTTTTTATGTATTAATTCTTAAAGAGATAAGGTATGAACAAGAATGATTTCGTGGTGGGTGTGCTTACGTATATCGCTTGCCTGCGTGAAAAAAGATGTTATTCCACGGCAAAGAGTTATCAAGACGCCTTAAATTCGTTCAAGCGTTTTTGTGGTTTGGAAGAGATTCCCTATGTGTATATTAATAAGGATACACTTGTGCGTTACCAGTCTTGGCTATTGGCTAAAGGATGCTCTCGCAACACGGTGTCTACGATTTCTGTTGAAAAGAATTGCGCACTCGCATTTTCTCCTTTGATAAAAATTCCGTATGTTTGCGGTTGTTGAATAAACAATAGGTTTAACTAAAGAAATGATTGACTATGGGAAAGTTCGTGAATCCGTTTACGGATCTTGGTTTTAAGATTATTTTCGGTCAGCCGGCTAGCAAGCCGTTTTTGATCACGTTGTTGAACGAGTTGTTGGCGGGGGAGCACCGGATCGAGGATCTGGTGTTTCTGGACAAGGAGGATCATGCGGAGCATGTGCGGGATAAGGGGATCATTTACGATCTCTATTGCCGGACCTCCACGGGAGAGTATATTATCGTGGAGATGCAAAAACGCAAGCATCCGAATTTCTTAGACCGTACATTATATTATATGTGCCGTGCGGTGAGTCGCCAGATCGAGGCTCCGCTAGCGGTGGAAGTGCCCTCGCCGGATGACGGGGAGGAAGGTCTGGAGGTGAGAGAGCCTTCGCTTCCGTATGGGACGAACTATAAGCTCCATACGGTGTATGGCGTTTTCTTCATGAACTTCAAGGAGCCGGATTTGCCGGATCGTTTCCGTGTGGATGCGGGGATCCTGGATATGGAGAGCCATGAGACGCTGAATCCTCATTTCCGGCAGATCTATTTGCAGTTTCCTTATTTTACGAAGGAGCTGGATGAATGTGATACATTATTAGAGAGATTATTTTATGCGTTAAAGAATATGGAACATTGGATTCGAATGCCGGATGCCTTGAAGGAGCAGGTGTTTGCTCATCTATCTCGTTTGGCTGCCGTGGCGAACCTCTCCCCGGAGAATCGCCTCGCTTACGATCGTGCCGTGGATCGCTACAATGTCAACCGCCTTGCGGAAGAGGCTTTCTTGCAGGATGTAGAAGAAGCAAAAGAGAAAGCTAAGGAGGAAGGGATAGCTGAAGGCTTGGCTGAAGGCTTGGCTGAAGGCTTGGCAGAAGGTGAGCGTCAAAAGGCCGTGGAAATAGCTAGGAATTTGAAGTCTTTGAATTTAGGTTTGGCGGATATCGCCAAGACGACTGGACTGTCCGAGGAGGAGATAAGAAGGCTCTAGTGAGCTTGATAGGCTTTCCTCGGAACATTAAATAGAAGGTTCTGATAAACCCGTCTTTCTTTCGTCCCCTATGGGGAGGGGAGAGGGACGGGTTTATTTTTGTATGCTTCTAAACATAACATGATAATTGGTTGGGATTTGGATAATGGCTAACTTGTCGGCGCTGAATCCGTGAGATTTCTTGCAGATTGTAAGCACCAACTAAATCATTCACGTTATGGAAATACATCTTGATAACTATTTGCCGGAATATCCTTCCTTCGTTTCCGGTATTCGCCGTGCTCCCGATCGCGGCTATTCGCTTACGCCCGCTCAAGCAGAAACGGCATTGATGAACGCGCTTCGTTACATCCCTGTTGAATTACATGAGAAGCTAGCTCCTGAGTTCATGGAGGAGTTAGTGACCCGGGGACGGATCTATGGTTATCGTTACCGTCCGCAGGGAGACCTGAAAGCGAAACCTGTCTCTGAATATAAAGGTAAATGTATCGAAGGAAAGGCCTTTCAGGTAATGATCGATAATAACCTTTGCTTTGATATCGCTTTGTATCCTTACGAGTTGGTTACGTATGGCGAGACCGGACAGGTATGCCAGAATTGGATGCAATATCGTTTGATCAAGATGTATTTGGAGGAGCTGACCGAGGAGCAGACCTTGGTGATCGAGTCCGGGCATCCTCTGGGATTGTTTCGTTCCAAGCCGGATGCCCCACGGGTGATTATCACGAACTCGATGATGGTGGGGATGTTTGATAACCAGAAGGATTGGCATATCGCCGCACAGATGGGAGTCGCTAATTATGGACAGATGACGGCCGGAGGTTGGATGTATATCGGTCCGCAAGGTATCGTACATGGTACATTTAATACCTTGCTGAATGCCGGACGTAAGAAATTAGGGATTCCACAAGATAAGGATTTACGAGGCCACCTGTTTGTATCCTCTGGTTTAGGAGGGATGAGTGGCGCTCAACCAAAAGCCGCCGTGATTGCCGGTGCCGCCAGCATAATCGCCGAGGTAGACGCTTCCCGCATTGAGACGCGCCGATCCCAAGGATGGGTTCAGCATGTGACGGATGATATGGGGAAAGCTTTCTCCTTAGCCGACGAGGCGATCCGTAAGAAAGAACCGATCTCTATCGCTTTCCACGGCAATATCGTGGATTTATTGGAATATGCCGATAAACAGGAGCTTCCCATCGACCTGTTGAGCGACCAGACCTCGTGTCATGCGGTTTATGAAGGTGGTTATTGTCCGGCAGGCGTGACGTTTGAGGAACGTACGGAATTATTGGCTCATCACCGGGAAGACTTTTGTGCTTTGGTCGATCAAACGTTGAAGCGACATTTCGAGGTGATCAAGCGTTTGGTTGCCCGGGGTACCTATTTCTTTGACTATGGAAACTCTTTCATGAAAGCGATCTATGACGCGGGTGTAAGCGAGATCTCTCGCAACGGTGTGGACGAGAAAGATGGTTTTATATGGCCTTCTTATGTGGAAGATATCATGGGGCCGGAATTATTTGATTATGGGTACGGCCCTTTCCGCTGGGTATGCTTAAGCGGTAAGCCGGAAGATTTGATTCGTACGGATCATGCGGCTATGGCGTGTATCGATACGACTCGAAGAGGGCAGGATCTGGATAATTATAACTGGATACGTGACGCGGAGAAGAACCGTTTGGTGGTGGGTACACAGGCCCGGATTTTATATCAAGACGCTGAGGGGCGCTTGAAGATCGCCCTTGAGTTTAACCGAATGGTACGTGATGGGGAGGTAGGCCCGATCATGTTGGGACGAGACCATCATGACGTGAGCGGTACGGATTCTCCATTCCGTGAGACCTCCAATATACGCGACGGAAGCAACGTGATGGCTGATATGGCGGTGCAGTGCTTCGCTGGAAATGCCGCCCGGGGTATGAGCTTGGTCGCTCTTCATAATGGTGGAGGGGTTGGTATCGGTAAGGCGATAAACGGAGGTTTCGGTATGGTTCTCGATGGTAGTGAGCGGGTGGACGAGATACTTCGCTCTGCCATGATATGGGACGTGATGGGGGGAGTAGCCCGTCGCTCATGGGCCCGTAACCCGAATGCGATGCGTACGAGCGCTACTTTCAATGAGAACCGTGGCGAACAGTATCATATTACCCTCCCGTATATCCCCGAGAAGGAGCTTATTCATGAAATCGTACAAACATCATTAAATAAAACGGTATGAGTACTTGGAACAAGATTATGGAATGTGTCCCCAACTTCAGCGAAGGACGGGATTTGGAGAAGATAGATAAGATCGTAGCGCCTTTCCGGGCTAAGACGGGTGTGAAACTATTGGACTATAGTAATGACGAGGATCACAATCGCTTGGTTGTTACCGTGGTGGGAGAACCGGCCGCTTTAAAACAAGCCGTATTGGAGGCTATTGGAGTTGCCGTAGAGTTGATCGATTTGAACAAACATAGCGGGCAACATCCGCGAATGGGTGCCGTGGATGTGGTCCCTTTTATACCGATTCGCGGATGTACGATGGAAGAGGCGATCGCCTTGTCTAAGGAAGTAGGCGAGGAAGTGGGCGCTCGCTATGCCGTGCCTGTCTTCTTGTATGAGAAATCAGCTTCCGCCCCTTACCGGGAGAATCTGGCGGCAATCCGTAAAGGAGAGTTTGAGGGAATGGCGGAGAAAATCCATCAACCGGAGTGGAAGCCGGATTTTGGTCCGGCCGAAAGACATCCGACTGCCGGTACGGTCGCTATAGGAGCCCGTATGCCATTGGTCGCCTATAATGTGAATTTAGGAACGAGCCAATTGCAGATCGCTACGGATATAGCGAAGAAGATCCGTTTCATAGGCGGAGGCTTACGCTATTGTAAAGCGATGGGGGTTGAGTTGAAAGAGCGTGGTATCGTACAGGTTTCTATTAATATGACAGATTATACCCGTACGGCCTTGTACCGGGCCTTCGAATTAGTGCGTATCGAGGCTCGCAGATATGGTGTCTCGGTGGTGGGGAGCGAGATTATCGGCTTGGTTCCTATGGAGGCGTTGATCGATACGGCCTCTTACTATTTGGGGTTGGAGGATTTCTCGATGAATCAAGTGTTGGAAGCCCGTATTATGGAATAGCGTATGGAGGATAACAAGATATTGATCAGGAATGCTGCCCAGCTCGTCACTTGTCATGGGGATAAGGCACGACGGGGAGCGGAGATGTCTGATTTGGGCGTTATCGAGGATGGAGCCGTAGCGATATCTGATGGGGTTATTACGCATGTAGGACCTACGGAGGAGGTACTTCGAGACATCCATGTGGAGGATTATCTGGAGATTCGGGCGGAGAAGCAAGCGGTGTTACCCGGATTTGTAGATAGCCATACGCATTTTGTCTTTGGCGGTTACCGGGAGGAGGAGTTCTCTTGGCGATTGCGGGGAGATAGTTATATGTCGATCATGGAGCGTGGTGGGGGTATCGTGAATACGATGAAGGCTACCCGTGAAAGTGATTTCGATACACTATGGAACAGTGGGGAAGAACGTCTGGATGAGTTATTTGCCATGGGAGTTACCACGGTAGAGGGCAAAAGTGGTTATGGCTTGGATTTGCAAACGGAATTAGTTCAGCTTCGTGTCATGTCGGACCTGAATGAGTCGCATCCGATGGATGTCGTATCGACCTTTTTAGGAGCGCATGCCGTCCCTCCTGAATTTGCCGGTCGCACGGACGATTATGTGGATTATATGATCGAGGAAGTGCTTCCTGCCATCCGAGCCGAACATACGGTTACGTTTTGTGATGTGTTTTGTGAGAAAGGCGTTTTCTCGTTAGAACAGAGTGAGCGCTTGCTTCGTGCCGCCCGTCATCATCGTTTTAAATTGAAGATGCATGCGGATGAGATCGTTCCTTTCGGAGGGGCGGAGCTAGCGGCGTCCTTGAAGTGTGTAAGTGCTGATCATTTATTACATGTATCGGATACAGGCATCCAGCGTATGGCGAAAGCGGGTGTCGTGGCTACCTTGCTTCCGCTGACTGCCTTTTCCTTGAATGAGCCGTATGCGCCTGCCCGGAAGATGATAGATGCCGGTTGCGCGGTGGCTTTGGCTTCCGACCTGAATCCGGGAAGTTGTTTCTCGGCCTCGATCCCGATGCTGATAGCCTTGGCTTGTATCTATATGAAGATGACTCCGGAAGAAGCGGTAACGGCTTTGACCATTAATGGGGCCGCGGCTGTGGGACGTGCCTCCGAGATTGGAAGTATAAGCGTAGGGAAACGTGCGGACGTGATCTTGCTGAAATATCCGTCTTATAAATTTCTCCCTTATCATGTGGGAATGAATATCGTGGATACCGTGATTAAGAACGGGAAACTTTATCTGATGTAAGATAAGAGTGTTGAATCATTTAAATCAAAATACTATGTTAGCGAACTTAACGATTAAAGACTTTTTGGCGGAGACGGCGGGTAGCGCTCCCGTTCCCGGTGGTGGAAGTATATCTGCCTTGAATGGCGCTATAGCGGCAGCCTTGACTGAGATGGTGGCTCATCTGACTGTTGGCAAGAAGAAATACGCGGAAGTGGAAGGACAAATGAGGACGATCGCTACCGAGGCGGGCTTGATCCGTGAGCGTCTTACTGAATATATCGATAAGGACAGCGAGGCTTATGATCGTGTATTCTCCGCTTTTAAGCTGCCGAAAGAAACGTCTGACGAACAGGTGATCCGTACGAACGCGATACAGAGCGCCACTAAGGAGGCGGCTCTTGTTCCGATGAGGGTGGCGGAGGAGATCGGCTCGGTAATGGAGACGATTATCTATGTGGCTCACAAAGGTAACCAGAATGCCGTGACCGATGCTTGCGTGGCGATGATGGCTGCCCGTACTTGTGTGCTGGGCGCTTTATTGAATGTCCGGATAAACTTAACGTCTATCCAAGACGACGTGTTCGTCGGAATGATGCGGAAGAAAGCGGATGAACTGGAGGCAAACGCTATCTATGTAGAGCAGAAATTATTGGATTGGGTGAAGACTAAATTATAGAATATGAGCAATGTCTATTATGTGGGTTCCGAGCCTCTCTCTTTTGAGGGAATCGAGCGGATCCTTACTCAAAACATGAAGCTGGAGCTTTCACCCGAGGTGAAGGAGCGCATCCAGCGTTGCCGGGATTACTTGGATCATAAAATCGAGCAGCAAGAGGGGCCTTTGTATGGGATTACTACCGGTTTTGGTTCCTTATGCAATAAGAATATCTCTCCGGACGAGTTGAGCACCTTGCAAGAGAACTTGGTGAAAAGTCATGCCTGTAGCGTAGGGGATGAGGTAAGCCCGGTGATCGTCCGTTTGATGATGTTATTGAAGGCGCATGCCCTTTCGCTGGGGCATAGTGGCGTACAGGTGATCACCGTACAACGCATTCTGGACTTTTTCAATAATGACGTGCTTCCGATCGTGTATGATCGTGGCTCTTTAGGCGCTTCCGGCGATTTAGCGCCTCTGGCTAATTTGTTCTTGCCGCTGATCGGCGTGGGCGACGTTTATTATAAAGGCCGCAAACGGGAAGCGATTAGTGTATTGGACGAGTTCGCGTGGAAGCCTGTGAAGCTGAAGAGCAAGGAGGGATTGGCTTTATTGAACGGTACGCAATTTATGAGCGCCAATGGCATATTTGCCTTGATGCGTGCGTTTAGCCTGTCCAAGAAAGCGGATTTGATAGCGGCTTTATCCTTGGAGGCTTTCGATGGGCGTATCGATCCTTTCATGGATTGTATCCAACAGATGCGTCCGCATCCCGGACAAATCGAGACCGGGGCCGCTTTCCGACGGTTATTGGAGGGTAGCGAGTTAATCGCCCGGAAAAAGGAGCATGTTCAAGACCCGTATTCATTCCGTTGTATCCCTCAAGTACATGGGGCAACGAAAGACGCGATCAATTATGTGGCGAATGTATTGCTTATCGAGATAAATTCCGTGACGGACAACCCGACAATCTTCCCGGAGGAGGATAAGATTATTTCCGGCGGTAATTTCCACGGTCAGCCCTTGGCGATCTCGTATGATTTCTTGGCGATTGCCTTGGCCGAGTTAGGAAACATATCGGAACGTCGGGTCGCTCAATTGATCATGGGGCTACGGGGATTGCCCGAGTTCTTGGTGGCTAATCCCGGCTTGAACTCCGGCTTTATGATTCCTCAATATGCGGCCGCCAGTATGGTAAGCCAGAATAAGATGTATTGCTATGCGGCGAGCAGCGATTCCATCGTATCCAGTAACGGGCAAGAGGATCACGTAAGTATGGGGGCGAATGCCGCTACGAAGCTGTTCAAGATCATGGACAACTTGGATCATATCTTGGCGATCGAGTTGATGAATGCGGCGCAAGGAATCGAGTTCCGTCGTCCGGCCCGGACTTCCCCGGTGTTAGAGAAGTTCTTGAAGGATTACCGGAAAGAGGTGCCATTTATCGACGAGGATATTATCATGTACACGGAAATACATCGTACGGTAGCGTTTATTCGCAGGAAGGATTTTGTGTATTAATCAAGACGTACGTTCGTGTGGGTAGATACGTATATAGGCGTAGACCAACACGAACGTACGTGTAGGGTGATACGTATATACGTGTGGCCTCACACGTATATACGTATAAATCGCCCTTATTTCTTGGTTACGATCACTCGCTCTGTAGGAGCCAGATGCTCGTTGCGATACTCTATTTGGTTGACTACGTTCTCCGCCAATTCTTGGAAGGCCTTTCCCGTGATCGAGTCCGGGTTCAACGCAACCGGCTTACCTTGATCTCCTCCTTCGCAGATACTTTGTACGATAGGAATCTGTCCCAGTAACGGCACGTTCAGTTCCTCGGCTAGGCGTTTACACCCTTCCTTACCGAATATATAATATTTATTCTCCGGTAATTCCGCGGGAGTGAACCAAGCCATGTTCTCGATCAATCCTAAAACAGGCACATTTACCTTGTCTCCAGTGAACATGCTGATGCCCTTGCGAGCGTCCGCTAAAGCGACCTCTTGCGGCGTACTTACCACCACGGCCCCGGTTATCGCTAAGGTTTGCACCAAGGTTAAATGGATGTCGCTCGTTCCGGGAGGCAGGTCTATCAGGAAGTAATCAAGCTCCCCCCAGTTGGCATCGCCTATCAATTGCTTCAAGGCATTGCTAGCCATGGCTCCACGCCATAAGACGGCATCTTCCTTATTAACGAAAAAGCCTATGGATAGCATCTTTACGCCATAATTCTCGGCGGGTTTGATCAATTCCCGTCCGTCCACTTCCTCCATGTAAGGGTGAGCCTCTTCCAGGTTGAACATCTTGGGTTGTGACGGGCCGAATATATCGGCATCCAGCAATCCTACCTTATAACCTTGTAAGGCCAAAGCGACAGCCAGATTAGCGGCCACCGTACTCTTGCCCACTCCCCCCTTACCAGAGGATACGGCGATAATATTTTTTACTTGCGGCAATAACTTATCCGGTTCCGGGCGAGCCAACTGACGGGCCTTTACCGTGATGTTCCCTTTGATATTCACCTCCGGGCTCACATAGGTTAAGATAGCTGTCTCTGCGGCTTTTACTACGGAGCGGATAAATGGATCATTCGGCTTCTCGAATAATAACGAGAAGGTGACATTCATACCATCGATACGAATGTTGTCTTCTACGAGGCCCATGGAAACGATGTCCTTTCCCGTACCCGGGTAACGAACGTTCTTCAACGCCTCAATAATCAGATTCGGATAGATTGTCATATCTGTTGATTTTTTAAGTCATTCTTTTATTTCCCAGAAGCTAAAGCGCTTCGTTTGCTGCGATTGAAGCTACGGTAAGGATCTAACTCTATTTCTATGTCAGGCTCCACCAGTCGCTCTCTTTCCTCGCAAACAAACTTGATATATTTGATGTCTAAGCCACGATCCAGCCATTGCTGCTCGTAATAGGTCTTGATGGATAGGATGTCATCCGCGAGGTCGGAATGATAGAGGTCGTCTGTGCTGAACAATACGGGATAGTGGTTCGCTTTTACCATCTCGCACGTATAGGTGTACATGAAGTTACTGTCCGTTTTTAAATGGATGATACCCTCTCCGGAAAGGATTTCCCGATACATTCTCATGAAACGGGTTCCGGTCAGACGCTTATTGACCTTTTTCATCTGAGGATCCGGAAAGGTGATCCAGATCTCGGCTACTTCGCCCGGGGCGAAGAAATAGGAAATCAATTCGATGCTGGTACGTAGGAAAGCCACGTTATTCATCCCGGCTTCCAGCGATTCTTTCGCTCCGGTCCACATACGTGCCCCCTTGATATCGACACCAATAAAATTCTTATTGGGGAAAAGCTTTCCCAAACCTACGGTATATTCCCCTTTTCCGCATCCCAATTCCAAAACAATCGGGTGATCGTTCTTGAAAAAACGTTCATGCCACTGTCCTTTCATGTCAAACCCTTTTTCTTGTAAGGCCGCGAAAGGGTATTGGAATACGTGCGGATAGCCCGCCATATCGTCAAACTTAGCTAATTTATTCTTTCCCATGTCGCGAAGATAATACTTAAAAAAATGCTTTTTGCCTTTTTTCTACTGTTTTAGATAGGGGTTTTTGTGCGTTGGCGCGTCTATATATAGAAAGACTGCCAAAGGTCTTGTTTGAAAGTGGAGTTGTAACGAATAAAAGAGGCTATGTTAAGAGAGTTTTTTGGGCGCCCGATATTTAAGAATCCGAGGTTTGTAGGATTTGCTTGGTTCGCGACGGCCCTTATCGCGTGTTTATTGAAATTACCTGTAGGGAGGACTTATAATAACTTTATGATTTATAGGGCTTCCTTTTTCCATGCGTTGGAATTGAAAGACCTTTATGCGTATTATCCGGATGAATACCACGACCGGTTTTTATACGGGATCCCTTTTACGGCCATAATAGCGCCTTTCTCCTTCTTCTCTCCTTATATGGGAATGTTGCTATGGTGTCTCGCGAATAGCTTGCTGCTTTATATGGCTATCCGTAAACTAGGATTGGCGGACTGGAAACAGGCATTTGTCATATGGCTATGCTTGAACGAGTTGTTTACGTGTGTCCTTATGCAGCAATTTAACATAGCCATAGCCGGCATGATCTTGTTCTCCTTCCTTCTCATTGAGCGGAAACAGGAGTTTTGGGCGGCGTTAATGATCGTCTTGGGTACGATGACCAAGATTTATGGCATTGTGGGCCTTGCTTTCCTGCTATTCTCGAAACGCCGGATCGCCTTTTTGAAAGGACTCGTTTTCTGGGGGATCGTCTTGTATGTTCTTCCGATGCTATATACGTCTCCCCAATATGTGGCAAGCCAATACATGAAATGGTATGAGGTACTTCTCGATAAGAATGTGGAGAATTTATTTACCCCTTATACAAATATCTCTTTGTTGGGGATGGTCCGTAAGATTTCGGGAGTCACTACGTATAGTGATCTCTGGCTGATTATCCCGGGGCTATTCTTATTTATTGCCCCTTATTTTAGGGTCAATCAATACGATAACCGGCAGTTCCGGATCCATTTTCTTTGTTCCACTCTTTTATTCATGGTTCTTTTTAGCTCCGGTACGGAGAATAGTGGATATTTGGGTGCCATGGTTGCCGTCTGTCTTTGGTATATAGGTACGCCTACCCGTAAGACTACTCCTGTCTTGAATACGGTACTTCTCGTTTTCTGCTTTATTCTTACTTCCCTTTCCCCGACAGATATATTTCCTCGTTATATCCGGAAAACGTATGTCATTCCCTATGCGTTGAAAGCGCTTCCTTGTGTGCTGATTTGGTGTAAGATCGTATGGGAGCAATTGACCTTGGATTTTTCAGAGCCGCTTCACCGGCCGAAGACTCTCCCCGGTAAGGAGGAGGCGATCGACCTTATCTTGCCTTGCTATAACCCACAAGAAGGCTGGGAACGCTTGATGATCGAGAAACACGCGGAATTGGTAAAGATGCTGAAAGGCCGCTCACTCCGTTTCATCGTCGTGAACGACGCTTCGCGGAGAGGATTCACGAAGGATGCGGCAGGACGTCTTCTGGAGGCTCTCCCCGATACGATTATCGTAAGTCATGATACGAATAAGGGGAAAGGAGCCGCTGTTAGGACGGGCTTGTCTCATTCCACCTCGTCCATTACTTTATATACGGATTATGATTTCCCGTATGAGACGGATTCTATCTGCAGGATGGTAGAATGGCTGGAGTCGGGATATGATGTCGTTATCGCTGTGCGAAATCATACGTATTATACCCATTTAAGTACCCGAAGAAAGATAATGAGTTATGCTTCTCGTATATTGAATTTTATGCTTCTAGGATTAACGCATACGGATGCCCAAGGAGGATTGAAGGGCTTTTACCAGCGGGGGAAATCGTTCTTGGCCTCAACCCGGGTGAATAGTTTTTTATTTGATACGGAGTTTATATATAAGGCTTCGTTGGAGTCGGATGTACTTATTAAAGATATGCCGGCTGATTTGCGGGATAACGTTCATCTTCCCAATATGCGCCGTGGAGTCCTTTCGGAGGAATTAAAGAACTTGCTTTTAATCGCTTGGAGGGGATAATGCGGATCTATAGGGTTGTTGATAACCCTGTTGAAAACCGAGTGAATTGTTGATAACTTTGTTGATAAGTCCGTGGATAACGGAAAAAGGATAAAAGAAAAGAGAGATACCTGTTAATTAAGTATCTCTCTTTTTCGCTCTTCCTCTTGGACTTGAACCAAGGACCCTCTGATTAACAGTCAGATGCTCTAACCAACTGAGCTAAGGAAGAATGTTTTCAGCCTTTCCCGATGTCTTTTTTGCTCTTCCTCTTGGACTTGAACCAAGGACCCTCTGATTAACAGTCAGATGCTCTAACCAACTGAGCTAAGGAAGAATATGTTTTCAGTCTTTCCCGATGTCTTTTCGCTCTTCCTCTTGGACTTGAACCAAGGACCCTCTGATTAACAGTCAGATGCTCTAACCAACTGAGCTAAGGAAGAATATTTTCGCTCTTTCAAAGGTCATTCCGTAACCCCTTTCTGAAATTGCACTGCAAAAGTACGGGGTATTTTCGAAATATGCAATATCTTTGCGATAAAAATTTCGAAAAAATGAATACAATAGGTTTAGGAAACGCTTTAGTAGATGTTTTATTGAAGCTAGAGAATGATGATGTCTTACCGGAGATCGGTATACAAAAAGGGGCTATGGATATGATTAACAGGGATCAAATGGTCACTATCCGTACGGCGCAAGAGCATTTGCCTCGTACGCAAAGCCCTGGAGGGTCGGTTTGTAATACGATGCGTGCGATGTCGTATTTAGGCGCTAATTCCGGCTTTATAGGTAAGATCGGTGATGATTCGGTCGGTGTGTTTTATGAGGAAGCGATAAAAAGGGCAGGAGTTACCCCTCATTTGATCCGGACGGAAGGTGTTTCCGGTAGCTGTACGGTGTTGATCTCGCCGGATGGTGAGCGTACGATGGGTACGTTTCTTGGCCCGGGTCCAACAATTACGCCGGATGAGATCACGGAGGATATGTTGAGCCGCTATCAATGTATATATATAGAAGGATATTTACTCGTAAATGAGCCATTGGTTCGCGCTACGATGGAAAAGGCCAAGAAACTAGGCTTGAAGGTGGCCTTGGATTTATCGAACTTCAATATCGTGAATGCTTTTAAAGGAATGCTGGAGGATATCATTCCTAAATATGTGGATATTTTGTTCTCTAATGAGAGTGAGGCGGAAGCTTATACGGGGCAAAAGGCTACGGATGCCGTACGTACCTTGTCTGAGCTAGTTGAGGTCTCCTTGGTTACTCTGGGAAAGGAGGGTGCCTTGATCGGTAGTCATGGCCAATTTTATACGGTACCGGCTGAGGGGGGCAAGCCTATCGATACGACTGGCGCCGGTGATAACTTCGCCGCCGGATTCTTATACGGTCAATCCATAGGGGCATCATTGGTGCAATCCGCGCGCATCGGATCGATGTTGTCGGGCTATGTGATCGATGTTGTCGGTCCGCAGATACCGGATGATAAATGGGAACAAATAAAGTTAAAAGTAAAAGGGATATTGGCTTAGGCGGCGTATTATTCCTTACATTTATGCCGTTAATTAACTAAATATTGTATGTGCAGATTGGTTCAACGAAGAGGAATTATAGGTTTATTTTGCTTGCTGTTTGTCGCAAGTAGCGTAGTGCCGGGATGGGCGCAGAAAGATAACCGCTTTGAGGTGAGTAAGAACCTAGACATTTTCAATGCTTTATTGAAAGAAGTAGAGATGTTCTACGTGGATTCGGTGGATGTGGATAAAACCGTTCAGCGGGGTATCGAGTCGATGTTGAGTGGCTTAGATCCCTATACGGAATACTATCCTGAGCAAAATATGGAGGAATTGAACCTGATGACTACCGGAGAATACGGAGGTATCGGTTCCTTGATCCGTCAACGTAATAATGAGGGGGGCGTAATGATCGCTGAGCCTACCGAAGGTATGCCGGCGGATTTAGCGGGTCTGAAACCGGGCGATATGATCCTGATGATCGATACGGTTGATGTTTCCAAGGCGACAAGTTCGCGGGTCAGCGAGTTGTTGAAAGGAGTTCCCAATACGAAGATGGTCTTGACGATCCAACGTCCGGGTGAGAAGAAACCCCGGAAAATAGAGATTGCCCGTAAGCAGATCACGACACCTCAGGTTACCTACTATGGGGTTAAGAATGACAGTATCGGCTATATCTATCTAAAGGCGTTTACTATCAAGAGCGCTCAAGAGGTGAAAGAGGCATTCTTGGACTTAAAGAAAAATCATGCGATCAAGTCTTTGGTATTGGATTTGCGCGGTAATGGCGGCGGTGTGCTGGAAGGTGCCGTACAAATTGTTAGTATGTTCGTGCCGAAAGGCAGCGAGGTGCTTTCTACGAAAGGGAAGATCAAGCAATGGGATCGTACGTACCGAACCTCTACGGAGCCTTTGGATACGGTAATGCCCCTGGCGGTATTGATCAACGGGGGTTCGGCCTCTGCCGCGGAGATCGTGTCCGGAGCGTTGCAGGACATGGACCGTGCCGTGTTGGTGGGACAGCGTTCGTTTGGTAAGGGTTTGGTGCAAGCGCCTCGTGACCTGCCTTATAATGGCAAGGTGAAGATTACGATGAGCAAATACTATATTCCGAGTGGGCGTTGCATCCAACAGATCGATTATACGCACCGGAAAGAGGATGGCAGCGTGGCGGCTATTCCGGATAGCTTGACGTCCGTATTCTATACGTCCAAGAAACGTCCGGTTCGTGATGGTGGTGGCGTACGTCCGGAGTTTGAGGTGAAGGAGCCGAAAGTGCCGACCATGATGTATTATTTGGCGGCGGATACGGTCTTGTTCGACTTCGTTACGGATTGGGTACAAAAGCATAAGACAATCGCTCCCGTCGAGGGATTTACGGTTTCCGATGAGGATTTCGAAGCGTTGAAGCAATACGCCAAGTCTAAGAATTTCACGTACGACCGCCAAAGCGAGAAAGTGCTGAAGAACTTGAAAGAGGTAGCCGAGTTCGAGGGATACCTGGAAGAGGATTCTACGGCGTTCAAGGAATTAGAGGCTAAGCTGACTCCGAATCTGGAAAGGGACTTCGATCGTTTCAAGGATGAGGTGAAACGAGTAATGGCCGCCGAGATCGTAAAACGTTATTATTACCAACGAGGTGAGTTGCAGGAAAGCTTGAAAGATGATCCTGTCTTGGAGAAAGCGTTGGAGGTATTGGGTGATCCTAAGTTATATGACGAGACTCTCAGTACTCCTGCAGTTACCACGGCACAATCTGTAGAGACGGAGCATGCTCCGTCTTCTGCTGTCAAACAGTAATTTAAGATACCAGTTTGAGGGGATGAGACGGGGCATGCCCCGTCTCTACAATGCGAATTTTATATGCAATACGACCAATTCCGAGACGGTTCCCACTCGATAAGGAGGCCCCGCTATACCAATGCCGGAAGATACATAAAATTGCGTAGGCCCTTTCTTATAGTATCCATACGGACATTCATATACCAGTTTCATCAATAGGGGATAAGGCCATAACTGTCCGTTATGCGTATGTCCGTGCAACCCCAGATCCACCCCGTTCATATTCATCTCGGCGAACGACCAAGGTTGATGATCCAATACGATGATCGGTTTGTGGGTATCCACCCCTTCCATTAACGAATGAAGCGATTTTCGCTTCTTGTTGATGAAATCATCCCGCCCGATCAAATAAAAGGTAGAATCCGGTTGGACTACCGAGTCTATCAGTAGCGTACCTCCGGTCTTTTGCAGCCAACGATATTTCGCGTTCCGGTTTGCCCGGTATTCATGATTCCCGTAAACGATATATACGCCCAACGGAGCTTTTAATTGTTTTAAATCATCCTCTATGTGGGCGTTTTCCGCGAACCGGGATTCATAATCCATGATATCTCCCACTAATACCACCATATCCGGATGCTGTGCGTTGCTGAGCGCCACATATTTTTGTACCAAGTCCTTTCCGATAACCTCCCCGATATGTAAGTCGCTCATCATGACAATTGTCAGGCTATCTCGATTCCCCGCGCTTTTGGGCAAGGTGATATATACGTCCGTAACAATCGGATTTGTTACCGTATGGTATGCGTGAATCATTAAACCGGTGACACCGAATACGATAAGAAAGAGCAGGGCTAACTTAGCTCGTTGCCAATACCCCGTTATCCATTTGGGAAACCATGGCCTGATACGTTGGGAGAGCCTGATCAACTCGAGTGCCAAGAGAGATAAAGTGATGTAAATGGATGCTATATACCAAGTGTTACAGATATATTGAATGGTGATTATCACGTTGTCCGGCAGCTCGTTCCTAAAAATAAATCCGAAAAAATAAAGCGATAGCTCGAGTATGAAAAACAAGATAAAAGGAATCCGGCAACTTTTCTTAGGAGGAAGCGCTTGGTATCCTCTCCAGAAGATATACGGATTTAGTAATAGCTGTGCTACGATTGATTGAATAAATACCTTCATCTTTACTCTTTGAATGTAATATTGAACACCACCATCTCGCTATTCGTACCGATACGAAAAGGAGGTCCCCACAAAGATAAGCCGGATGAGACATAAATCGTACTATTTCCGATTTTTTTAATCCCGTAACTTAATTCGAACAGATGATCCACGATCCAGTTCATTGGCCATACTTGTCCTCGATGTGTATGCCCGCTAAACTGTAAGTCTACACCCGCCTCTTCCGTTTTACCTAAATCATAGGGTTGATGGTCTAATAAGATAACAGGTTTGCTTTTATCAAGGTTCGCGGTAAGCTGATCTAACGTTTTCCGTCCTTTGTTATGCCGATCGTCCCGTCCTACGAGTTGGATTTGATTGGGCAAGATCGCTACGGAATCCCGTAAAAATACGATGGGCGTTTGCGCTATGAATCTCTCGCTATCCTCTATGCCACTGATATACTCATGGTTGCCCGGTACCATATAAACGCCTAAAGGGGCGTAGATCTTGGACAGTTCCTCTTCCATATGCTCGTATTGCAGAGGTGCGACACTGTTGTCTATCAAGTCTCCACCTATAAGAACAATGTCCGGGCGCTGGGCGTTTATCATATCTACATATCCGGCAAGCATCGTCTTGTTGGTAGCGTATCCTAAGTGTACGTCGCTAATGGCTACTACCTTCAGTGGTTGCCCATCGGTATCGGCCGGCTTGTCGATAACCATATTTATGACTCGTGTGTCAGGATGTTGGTAATTATAGTTTCCATATCCTAATAAGCAGAGTGTTAAGAATAAAGATAGATAGAATGAGTATTTAAAATGTAGATGGAAAAGTCGTAAGATATCAAATACCAACAGGGCAAATACCATGTATAAAGTGAATACGAGCCATCCTGTCCCTACCTGGGAAACCGTTTGAGCGAAAGAAGCCGGCATATCCAGATTGCGGAATAGAAAACTACTGAAGAACGACAAAGCTCCTCCCCAAAAAATAATGGATAACAACACCTTCACTCCGGTAGACTGGCTTTTCAAAGCCTGTTTTCCCTTTAGATAGATATAAATATTCCCTGCAAGATACAGGATTGGAAGTATGATAAAGAACGATAACATTTCTATTAATTTTCCGCAAAGGTAATGAAAACTCTTTATGCGGCAAATGGTATAATTTGCGAATAACAGGATTTACCTGTTTAAGGACAAAAAAGTGAGAGCAAGAGTGGATGACAAAAGATCCTTTGTGTAGCGTAGAACATGTTATTTAGAATGCCAAGACAAATTTCAGACAATAAGTCGCTCCGGATTACGATGAGAGGAGTTGGCCTTTTTTTGATAATATATATCCGACTCCTTTTACGGCATCTATTGAAAGTGTGGTATCTCTTTCCAATAATTTGCGCAAACGTGAGATGCTATTATTTAGGCTGTCATGAGCTTCTTGCCCATTCCATATTTCATGAAAAAGCTTTTCTTTGCTTACCGGCTGATTTAATTGCTCGGATAACAGATAGAGTAACTTGAAATCTTTAGGGCTTAATGTTTTAGACGGCTCTTGTTTATAGAATAATTTGTGAGTGGAGAGTTCCAGTTGGTAATCTCCAATAGATAGAATATTTGATATCGGACTGGCCTTTTTGCAAAACCGTTGGATCAGGCAATCTATTTCTTGTATATCATACGGTTTTTTCGTGTAAAGATCGGCCCCAGCTTCGTAGCAACGTGTTATTTCCTCTCCGCCGTTGTGGGAAGAGGCGATTAATATGGGCAATGATGGGTGCTTGGCGCAAATAAAAGGCAAATACTCCAATGCGTTTTGATTGCCTACTTCCAGATCGAGAAGCAGGATATTAGGGCTTTCTTTTTCTATCATGTCTTGAATGCCACTTAACGTGTTGGCATAGCAAACCTCGTATCCTTTACTTTGCAAAGCCATTAAGATGATTTGGGCTAAGTTAAGATCATCTTCGATAAAGATCACTTTCTGCTTATCTTCCATATCGTGTTATGAGTTTTCGGCTGGCAAGTTAATAAAAAACGTTGAACCGACACCTTCCTCGCTCTGAAAAGTCAGGAAGCCACCCATTTCTTTAGCCATTAGCATTACGCTACTCAACCCTAATCCATATCCCGGTTGCGCAGGCTTGTCGGCTTGTTTCACCCGGAAGAATTGTTGTCCGAGTTTCTTCTGGGCTTTCTTCGGGATTCCCCAACCGCTGTCTTTGATGGCTATTCGGAAATGATCGTTTCGTATAGTCAATGTTACGGTAATTTGTACATCGTCATTCGAATATTTCAATGCGTTCTCCAACAGGTTCCGGAGGCAACGTTCCAGCCGAACGGTGTCGGCTTCGATGGTGTCGGGGAAATTTTCGCTTTTCTCCAGCATGAATAGGGGCTTCTTGTTAGGGTAGAGCCTAACTATCGCTTGGTAGGTTTGCTCAATAAATGACTTGATTTCTATAGGCGACCTTCGTACGCTCGCTTTCCCATCCGCTGTTTTCAGTAGTGATAGCATGGACTCGATGATCTCTATCAACTGTTTTATCTGAGTTTTTCCGGTATTTAATATATTCACTTTCATCGGTTCTTTCTCTAGGCTAGCGATAAAATCCATAGAGGCATACGCCGTGTTCAGCGGAGATTTCAAGTCGTGGATGGCGCTGTGTACGGCTATCTCACGTTCTCGGAGTTGGGTGTGGGCTTTACGGATGGTGCGTAATAGGTAATATAGACAGCCCGCTGAGGTTAGGATGATTAGGCAAGATACGATAAATGCCAAAAGCATCCGTTGAAAAATACCAGAAAGAGGTAATTTAACGAAAGCCTGTACATATTGTAATCCTTGCGTTCCTATCGGGAGCTTTTCTGTTTGGAACTTATAAAATGAAAGGTTGAATTTTTTTCCTACCGTATTTACGGTTTGCCGGGTAGAGTCTGATATTTCTATATAAGATATTGCTTGTAAATTGTGATCAGTTAATGCTTTATTGAATAGGCTGTCTAATACATTTGGTTTTAAGGGTCTATTCGCATTACGTAGACCGTCTTGCATACGTTGCGCTAATAGGTCGGCATAGTTATCTTTTAGATTCCGATTTTTTATTTGTGGTATGGTTATCGTGTCCCCTTTTAGCTTGGCTCGTTCTTCCGGAGTCATGTCACTAGCTCTCCTTATGATTCTTTTGGGGTTGTTGGGGTCTTTCGGTTTGTCGCTAACCATTCGCTTGGACATTTCTTGCTTGATAGCTTCTTCAAATAGCTCTTCAAGGACTTCTTGCGTTTTATATTTTTCAGCGTTATATATATTGTATAACCAGTATCCTTGGGAGAGTGTCAGGACTAGCAACATAATAGTAGCGATATATAAGGAGTGTTTCATGATAGATTTGTTATTTTGGATGTGAAGATAGTGAATAATCTTAAAAAAGATGCGTTTTTCTCATTTTATTAGGTTCTTGTTAGATGAAAATTAGATGTTTGTTAGATAGAGTACGAAATTTTACTTATATTTTTGTAACAAACTAAAAAACATATAGACATGGAAACTGGTGATTTGTTGTCGAAAGAAGAACTTTTCGCCATTAAGGGTGGTGAATGGATTTATGATGAAGAGACTGACGAATGGTATTGGATTGAGGATGGACGAAAGATTCCTTATCCTTTCAATATACATGAAAAATATTAAGCTCTTATAAAGAGCCTTTATTGTTTAACAATTAAATTCAATGCTTATGGATGCGAAGGAAAAAGAAGAGTTGTTCAAACTCGAAGTCGAGCAATTGTCTCTATTGGAGGGACGTGAAGTGAAAGGTGGGGCGCAAGCAGGAGGTGACTGCAAGAATGGAGATTGTGATGTTGATGCAGGCAATAAATGTGAGAATGTTACCTGTAATAAGTAAAAAGGAAAACACAACGCATATAACACACAAATCAATATGCGTTGTATTCCTTATTTATAGATATTTGATTTTATATTGTAATATTGCATATTCATGAAAAGTAGTCGTTACAATTTTTTACTGGAAAAAGGAGAGAATCTGTATTGCTTCAATGCCTCTACATTTAAATTTTTTATTCTTAAAAAAGAATACAAATTGATGTTGGAAGAACTTTTAGCTAATCCAAATGAACGATTGGCGGATTTGCCTAACTTTAGAAAAAACTTGTTAGAAGGACGCTTCGTATTAGAAGACTCTGAAAATGAATTAGCTTATGTTTATAAAAAGAATGCGGACGAAGTGAATCGTTTAAATTATAAGCTAACTATTCTGCCTACCTTCTCTTGTAATTTTAATTGTTGGTATTGCGTTCAGCACCATAAACGAAGTTTTATGACAGAGCAAGTTGTTGAGCAAGTCAAGAAGCATATATTTTATAAAATTAAAGAACAAGAAATTCAGTCTTTAAATATTGAATGGTTTGGAGGTGAACCTTTGTTGGGCTTTGAAAAAGTGATCATTCCTATTACTTCTTATGCGAAGCAGGTTTGTGAAGAATATAATCTTCCTTTCAGTTCTGGTGCAACAACTAATGGTTATTTATTTACTAGAAATATGTTGGAAAAGATGAAATCTCTAAATATGACTGGCTTTCAAATAACCTTGGATGGGATGCGTGAGTTTCACGATAAGATACGAGTAGCACCAAATAGGTCTTCTTTTGATGAGATTTTGAAACGAATCAATTTAATTTGTGAAATATTGGAATATGCGAATGTGATGATTCGGATTAATTATGATAATGAAAATTTGGATCCGGATCTATTTCTTGATCAGATTGAAGAACGATTAAATCCATCGTATAAGTCTCGTGTGTCTTTCTTATTGCGAAAGGTTTGGCAAGTGAAATTATCAGATCAAAATAAAATAAAGAATCTTTGTTTTGTGCAAGAGGCTACGAGGCGAGGTTTTCAGGTTTCCCCGCAAACCTATTTGAATACTTCTTATATTCGGTGCTATGCTTGCCGGAAAAATTATAATACGATCGCTCCCAATGGCGATGTTTATAAATGTACGGCTTGCGAGGAGTATTCGGGTGAAAAAGCTTTGGGACGATTGAATTCTAAGGGAAAAATAGATTGGTTGATTCCAGGTTTTGAGGAAAAATATTTTGGTTATCGTCCTTTTGAAAATGAACAATGTAAAGTTTGCAAGTATTTGCCCTTATGTTGGGGGGAGTGTCCTCGTTCTTTTGAAGAAGCCCAATTGAGGTCAAAGGCATTCAGATGTTCCATGTCCAGGCAGAATGATATGTCTTTCGAGGAATCCATACTTGAATATTGTATATCAAACAGTAAAAAATAATTTATGAAAGCATTGATTTTTCTATGTAGTCTTTTTATCTCGCTTTCCGTAGGGGCGCAGAAAAAGATCGAATTTTCTGGATCTATTGTTAATGCTGAAGGAGAGTCGCTTTCTGGTGCGCATGTCGCTCTATATAATGAGGCGGATTCCGCTTTGCTTGTGGGGGAGACCTCCAATGAGAAGGGAGAATTCCTGTTAAAATGCAATCCGGTTGTGCATGGCTATTTGCAAATCTCTTTCTTGGGATATAAACTGCGTCGAATAGGTTTAGTAAATGTGCGAGAGAAGCAAGATCTCGGAAAAATCAAGCTGGATATGGATGAGGTAATGGTAGAGGGCGTAGAGGTGGTCGCTTCTTCGCAAGTGATAGAATTAGACCGGATGATCGCTTATCCGGATCGTATACAGGTTAAACAGTCCGCTACCCCGTTGGACTTATTGGCGAATATGATGTTGCCGGGCTTGAATGTCAATCCGGTAGAACGGACGGCTACCGCTATGGATAAAGCCGTGGAATTTCGCGTGAACGGGAGGAAAGTGAACATTCGGGATATAGATGCCTTAGTGGCTTCGAACATTCAAAAAATTGAGTATATCGATAATCCTGGCTTGGAGTATGGGAAAGGATTAGGGGCTGTGGTCAATTACGTGACCAAGGAACCGATCACGGGTTTTAGTTTCTCTGGAAGTTTACTGAATGCGCTTTACGTAGGATTTGGAAATGATTTCGTGAATATGCGCTGGAATTATAAACGCTCGGAGATGGGGGTGAGTTATAACACTATGTATCGGAAATACAAGAAGCGTTTGACTGACCAGACGGAGCGATATACCTATCCGGACCAAACGGAAATCCTTCGCGAATATATCGGCGAGAATACTCCTTTTAAGTCACAAGTACATAATCTGACACTCTCATACAGTGCGATGAAAGAAGAGAATTATCTGTTTAGTGCGATAGGCCGATTGGCCTATGATTATACGGATAAACGCTATTTTGCTAATGTGTATGCAAATAAATCTTTTGATATCCGTCAATCGAGTGGGCGAAAGTTTCGTAATTTCTTGCCGGAAATAGATTTGTTTTTCCAAAAGCAAATCACGCCCAGACAAAATATAAGTATAAATGCCGTAGCGGGTTACAATAACTCGGATATGGAATATTGGAATGAGGAGACCGGAGAGGAACGTTATTATACGGCATTCGATGCGGAGGGTACGTTATATAGTTTGATCGGTGAGCTGAAATATAATAATCAAATTGCGGAGGGACATCGGTTATCGATAGGTTTCAAGGAACGATACATTGACGAGGATGATCGTTATTCCATGGAAGTAAACTCCCAAAAGACGAAAAATAATTACGTGTATTCGTATGCCCAAATTTCAGGGAATATCACGAAGCATCTTTTTTATGGCGCGGGTGTTTCTGGAGCGATGAGCCACTATGAGCGCCAAGGAGACAAGTTTACGTTTTGGTCGTTTCAGCCCAATATCAGCGTGGGATATCGCTTTCCGAATAAATCGATATTACGTTATCGATTTGAAGTTTATTCCACGGATCCAAAAATATCGCAATTAAGTGACGTTGAGCAAGTCATGAATCCCTATTCCCTATCCAAGGGGAACCGGGATTTGTCAGCCTATTATGCCTACGAGAACTCGTTGAGT
The DNA here is from genome assembly GCA_028689545.1 of Parabacteroides sp. Classification (GTDB taxonomy): domain Bacteria; phylum Bacteroidota; class Bacteroidia; order Bacteroidales; family Tannerellaceae; genus Parabacteroides. The sequence goes on along the minus strand of JAQVCX010000004.1, from coordinate 19,476 downwards.
TACTCGTTGAATCTCAAGAATCTCAACTTACAATTCTCGGGGTATCACTACCGTGAGAATAGCCCGATCGCGGATCATGTTTATTTTGATGAGCAATCGAGAATGTTTGTCTATGGTTTATTGAATCAGGGGCATCGGAAACGCTATTCCTTAATGGCTTATGGCCGTTACAGAGGATTATTCAATAATATCCTTACATTATCTTCTCGATTAAGATATTCTCATTACCGGACATCGGGCGTGAATTATAACCTTCGTCTGAACAATTTTAGCGCAGAATTTGGAGCGAATGCCAGTTATAAGGATTTCTCATTGAATGTTACGGGGGAGATACGAGATAAGTATCTGGATGGCCCACGAATAGAATACCGAAGTTTGTCTTCTACTGCGACATTGCAATACAATCGAGATCGATATACCATTGGCCTTGGATTATATTATCCATTCGCTAAGCAGTGGGACGCAGGTAGTGAGCTGATCTCTTCTGCGTTCCAACGGAAAACATGGACTTCGATTAGGGACAATGGCAGAATGTTGTTCGTCCGTTTCACGTGGAATTTCTCTACGGGAAGAATGGTGAAAAGAGGCAGTAAAAATTTGGATAACAAGGTGAATTCATCGGAATTATCAACAATGCCGGTTGTCTATTGAATCTCTTATAGTACGGAAGGATATATAGAGATAGATTATATGGGAGATGTATTTTTGTGGGATGCCTATGTGTCCAAGCGATTCTTAGGTGATCGTCTGCGTGTAAATATGCGAACTGCGGATTTGCTCGCAACGGGAAGGACTAAGGCTTATATGCGTATTGATAATATATACTGTTATCATTTATAATGATTTGGACTATAAAAGAGTGTCTTTATCCATCTCTTATTACTTCAATACGGTTAAGAACAAATATATAAGGTAAGGATGTTGGTAATGATGAGAAGAGGTGATTGTTGAGTTTTTGACATTGGAATATAAAAACATATTTGGTATGCAATTCCCCCACATCCAACAACCCGACTCCATGGAATGCGGTGCCACCCGCCTTCGCATGATCGCCAAGTTCCATGGCAAGGAGTCTCTATCATTCTTCAGCATGTGTTGATATACACATACCTTTTATGGGCAGAAAACGTTCAGCGTATTTTCTGGCAGGGTAACCGCATCAAATATAATTCATAAAAAATACAATAAGTCCAATATGTTGAAGTTGTAACTTACCTGTCTGATAATTAGACGTTAATCAAAAAACGCCGATAAAGGCATCCATTTCTATAGATGGTATTTCGTATTTCTATTAATAGTAATTGCCGTTTCTATAGATAGTAAAGCGAACTACTATGTGATCGGTTTTTAAGAAATATACAATAACACAGTATGATTCCCTGCGGATAAATAACTCTGTACCGGAGAGCACGGCGTTAGAACTTTTACAGAAGATATACTTCAAGTGCCAATGGATATATACTTTGTCGTTGGCTGAGTGTTAAGACTAGAAACTTAGTGGTCGCAATATAGATGGAGTGTTTCATGATAGATTCGTTATTTCCGATGTGAAGCTAATTAATAATCTTGAAAAATATGTATTTCTCTTGTTTTGTTAGATTCTTGTTAGATGAAAATTAGGTACTTGTTAGATAACGTCTGAAATTTTAATTGTATTTTTACGATAGTTTAAAAATATGTAAATATGGGATCTGAGAATTTGCTGTTGAAGGAAGAGCTTTTTGTTCTAAAAGGAGAATTTTGGGTTTGTGGTGAATTGCTTTTTAATAATTAATTATAAAAACGTGGAAATGGCATTGAAATTCCCTCACATCCAACAACCCGACTCCATGGAATGCGGTGCCACCTGCCTCCGCATGATCGCCAAGTTCCACGGCAAGGAGTATTCCGCCGAGACGATGCAAAACCTTTGTGTCGTTACCCGGGAAGGGGTCTCTATGCTGGGTATCGCTGATGCTGCCGAGTATATAGGATTCCGTACGATATGTGGACGAATGACCTTGGGGAAGATGGTGGAGCAACGTCCCTTCCCTTGTATCCTCCATTGGAACCAAGATCATTTTGTCGTATTATATGACGTTAAAAAGAAACGGGATGGTAAATCTGTTTTTTATATCGCCGATCCCGGAAAGAATTTGTTACGTATCGATGAGGAAGAGCTTCGTAACGCTTGGATCAGTACCCGTTCGAGCGGAGAGGAGAAAGGCATATTAATGGCCTTGCAGCCGACCCCCGCTTTTTATGAGCGGAAAGATGAACGCCATACGGGAAGAGATCCTTTTCATTTCCTTTGGGGGTATATGAAACCTTATAAACGTTTCTTTATCCAGTTGTTGCTGGGGCTTGCGCTGGGAAGCGTGTTGCAATTGCTCTTTCCATTCCTGACCCAAGCGATCGTGGATAAAGGTATCGCTACTAAGAACCTGAATCTGATCTACCTGATCTTGGCGGGACAATTAATGCTGGTCTTGAGCCGTGCCTCGGTAGACTTTATCCGTCGCTGGATATTACTGCATATAAGTGCGAGGGTGAATATCTCCTTGTTATCCGATTTCTTGATCAAACTGATGCGATTACCCATGTCGTTTTTCGATACGAAAATGACGGGCGATCTCTTGCAACGAATCCATGATCATGAGCGTGTGGAACGTTTCCTTACGGCTCAGACATTGACGGTGCTTTTTTCCGCTTTCAGCTTCGTGGTGTTCGGTGGGGTATTGCTTTATTATAATCGATTGATATTCTTTGTTTTCGTACTGGGTAGCGCCTTATATGCGGTATGGGTGACATTCTTCCTTGAAAAACGCCGTTTGCTGGACTATACTTATTTTGAGCAACGAGCCCGTAATCAATCGAAAACCATGCAGCTATTGAACGGTATGCAAGAGATCAAGCTTCAGCATTGTGAGCGCCGTCGGCGTTGGGAGTGGGAAGATATTCAGGCGGATTTGTTTCGGACGAATATTGAATCGATGCGATTACAACAAAGTCAGGAGGCCGGCAGTATCTTGATTAATGAGGTAAAGAATATCGTGATTACGGTAATTGCCGCTACCGCTGTGATCGGGGGTAGCCTGTCGTTGGGTATGATGTTGGCTATACAGTATATTATCGGGCAGTTGAACGCTCCGGTGGAACAGTTCGTGCAGTTCCTCTATAGTTGGCAAGACGTGAAGATCAGCCTTGAACGGATGAGCGAGATCCATGATCGGGAAGAAGAGGAGACGCCGGAACGTATGATAACCGGTTTTAACGGGAGCGACAGGGACATTGAGATTCGTAACGTGACGTTTCAATATGAGGGCATCCATTCGCCGAAAGTCTTGGAGCGGATAAACCTTAAAATACCCCGAGGCAAGATTACGGCGATCGTAGGGACGAGCGGTAGCGGGAAAACAACCTTGGTCAAGTTATTATTGGGCTACTATAATCCGGTAGAAGGCGATATCCGGGTAGGTGGAAATGATTTGCGATCTTTCAGCCTTTTATGGTGGCGTGAGCAATGCGGGGCGGTGATGCAAGACGGTTATCTGTTCTCTGAATCGATCGCACGCAATATCGCGGTGGATGACGGTGAGATTGATAAATCTCGCTTATTATTGGCGGCCCGTATCGCCAATATAGAGGAATTTATCGAGCGCTTACCCCTAAAATATAATACGGTGATAGGTCCGGATGGTCAAGGAGTAAGCCAAGGCCAGCGTCAGCGGATCCTGATAGCCCGTGCGGTTTATAAGAATCCTTCTTATCTCTTTTTCGATGAGGCGACGAATTCGTTGGACGCGAATAATGAACGTGCTATAGTGGAGAATCTGACGGACTTTTACCAGGGTAAGACGGTGATAATCGTCGCCCATCGATTAAGTACCGTGCGCAACGCCGATCAAATCGTGGTACTGGATAAAGGCCGTATCGTGGAGGTAGGCCCGCATGAGGACTTAATCAAGCGCGGTGGCGCTTATTACAACTTAGTAAAGAATCAATTGGAACTAGGAAACTAAAAATATGGCAACCTATAATGAGATGAAGAAAAAAGCGGATTCCGAGCAAGACCGTATCGAATTGCGTAGCGAGAAGGTACGCAACATGATCGGAGAGATGCCTTCTTTCCTGATTCGCTGGGGGAATACGATCTTGGTAGTGATCTTCGCGTTGCTGGCTTTGACCGGTTGGCTTGCATTTTTCAATAAATGAATGGGGGAATATCCCCTGTTTTCTGTATCTTCGTATCCTAAAGTTTTTTATATATGGAACAGGATATACGTTGGTCGCAGAGATTCTCTAATTTTCGTAAGGCTTTAGCTAAATTAGGTCAAGCGGTGGGCATTGTTTCCGGGCGATTGGCTTTTGAGGATGATGTAGATGAACTCCTTCAGGAAGGACTGATACAACGCTTTGAGTATACGCATGAACTTGCATGGAAAGTGATGAAGGACTATGCGGAGTATCAAGGGTATACGGATATTAGGGGCTCACGTGACGCTATGCGAAAGGCTTTGATGATAGGTCTTATAGAGGATAAACGATGGATGGAGACGATCGAGGATCGTAACTTGACTTCTCATAATTATGATAATGACGTAGCTTCCGGGATTTATAAAAATATCGTGCATATTTATTATCCGTTATTTTGCGGTTTTGAGGAAAAAATGTTGTTGATATTGAAAAGTGAATTTAATTGATTCGTGAAATGGAGTATGGTTTGAGTGATATAGAACTGCGGAAGTTGAGAGAGCTTTTCGCTCGTTTTGAGCCTATTGAGGAGGTCATTCTCTATGGTTCGCGTGCTAAAGGCAATTATAAGCCTTTCTCGGATGTGGATATCTCGTTGGTTGGTTCTTGTTTAACGCGAAGTGATTTAAACCAAATCTCATTGGCGATAGATGATCTATTATTACCTTATCAATTCGATCTATCTCTTTTTTATGAATTGAGAAATCCGGAACTAAAGGAGCATATTCAACGGGTAGGGATATCTATATTTAATCGGGACTACTCTCGTGAGCGATCAAGAGTAGTCTCGTGAGCCTACGGCAGTAGTGGTGTTGGCTTATGCGACTACTGCCGTGAGGCGATGGGGGTACTCCTGTTATTTAGCGTAACCTACCGGATGATTAATCATCGGGATTTGGGAGTCGGATAGCTTCAATACTTTTTTCAAAGCGTCTGCCTCCATGCTGCCTCGGGGAACTGTCACCAGGCCACATCCGGAACAGAACAGGGCGATATTCTGAGAGACCAGCCCGGCGTCTAACGCTCCAAAACGCTCACGTAATTGCGGTGTACCTACATTGCCGAATTTGGAAACATCGGAGACCATCAATAGACAAGCGGGGGCTGAGTTCACGGAGGTTTGCTTACCGCCGATCAGTGGACGGTGGTCGCCTTCCGCTACCGGGTTCAGTTGATGGGCTTTCGGGTCATACAGATAAGCGCCCTCTTCCATCAATACATAAACATCTACGTCTTGCTTGTTCAAGGCGGAAGCGGCCGTGCGTTTCCCGTCTGCCCGGTTGATGCCGATGGCGGCCCATAGCAAGTCGGAGAGATCTTGTTGGCTGAGTTTCTTGTTGGCGAACTCACGCTCGGAATGGCGGTTTGCCAAGGCTTTCATCACCGAAGCGCCTCGGGTCTTGTCGGGAGCGTTCAATTTAATGGCTTTTAAACCCTGGGCTTGCAGATTTGCCAGACCCAACATCAAAGTGGCTAATACACAAAAGATAGTTCTCATCGCATTGTATTTTAAAGAATTATGTACGCGAAAGTAATGATAATTGAAGGATATGCCCCTTTCCTCCCGTCTTTTTTTCATACTTCTTTAGAAGAAAAAAGAAAAGTGAACGTTATAAATGTCGTTATTTGTACGACAAAATCGTAAACAGGTTATTTTCTAGTCGAAAAGATTATATTTAGTAATAGAATGAAAGAATGTATGAAAGAGAAATTGTTTGCCTTATTATGGGTACTGTTCTTCGCGCTGCCCTTGTACGCACAGGCGGATAAGACAGGCCCTTATTCGATTAAGGGACAGGTGATGGATTCGCTGAGTAACGAGTCCGTGCCCTACGCGACGTTGAGAATCGCTTTCGCGAAGACCCCCGAGAAGCCGGTCAAGCTGTTGGCGTGTGATGTGGATGGTAAGTTTCAAGCGCCATTGAGCGGTGCCGGGAAATATATCATCTCAATGCAATCTATTGGAAAAGCTCCTGCCGAGAAAACGTTTACGATCTCGGATAAACAACGGAGCCTGGATTTGGGGAAGCTCTATATGCAGGAGGATAACCAGCGGCTGGGGGAGGTGACGGTCACGGCGCAGAAACCTTTGGTGAAGGCCGAGATCGATAAACTTACCTATAGCTTGGAAGATGATCCGGAGGCGCAGACCAACAACACGTTGGAGATGCTGCGCAAGGTGCCGATGGTAACCGTCGACGGGGATGACCAGATCCAATTGAAAGGCTCCACGAACTTCAAGATCTATATGAACGGCAAGCCCTCGAACCTGTTGAGCAACAATCCCGCCGAGGTATTGAAGAGCATGCCGGCCAATTCCGTGAAAAACATAGAGGTGATCACGGACCCGGGCGCTAAGTACGACGCCGAGGGTATCGGTGGTATCATCAATATCATCACGACGAAAAACGCGTTGCAGGGGTATACCGGTACGGTCCGCCTGAACGGCAACTCGCTAGGCCGTGTAGGTGGCGGCGGCTATGTATCCCTAAAGGCGGGTAAGTTCGGACTGACGGCGAATTACAATTACAACTATAACCGCGAGCCGTGGAATGAGTCTGTCTCCATGCGTGAGGACTTGGAGAATGACGGGCAGCATTTCTTGACGCAAAACGGGCGCAGGAAAACCTCCGGCCCCTTCCAGTTTGGCTCGCTGGAGGGTAGCTATGAGATCGACTCCTTGAACCTGCTGACCGTGGGGGCGAACTTATTCCACGGCAAGATGACGAACCTCTCCGAATACAAGGTGGATATGCAGGATGTCAACCATAATCCGGTGTACGATTATAACCGTAACTCGGAGGGCACGGAGACGTTTGGCTCTACGGACCTGAACGTGGATTACCAGCACTCTACCCATAAAAAAGATGAGTTGCTGACGGTCTCTTATCGTTTCAGCCATTCCCCCAATGACAACAAGGATTATACGGATCTAACGAATGTGGTGAACTACAATCCTCGGCTCGGCTATCCGCAAAACAACATCAACAAGGCTTCCACGAACGAGCATACCGGGCAGGTGGATTACACCACTCCTACCTGGAAGGACCAGACCTTGGAGGTGGGCGCGAAATACATCTTCCGCCAGAGCCGGAGTAACACGGATCGTACCGCTTTCAGCGATTCGCTGAATATATGGGAGGATGTCACCTCCAAGGATAGCCATTTCCGCCATACCCAGCATATCTATTCCGCTTACCTGGGTTATTCGATGAAGTTCGAGAAGTTTGGCGTGAAGGCGGGTGTCCGCGCGGAAGGGACTTCCTTGGCCGTGAAGTACGAGATGGCGCCGGACATGAACTTCGACACCCAATACTTCGACGTGGTGCCCAACGCTACCGTCTCTTACCAATTGAGTATGGCGCAACAGCTTCGCCTGGGATACAATATGCGTATCCAGCGGCCGGGTATCTGGTATCTGAATCCTTACGTGAATAACTCGGACCCGCAGAACATATCCTACGGTAACCCGAACCTGGACTCGGAGAAGAGCAACAACATCAACTTGAACTATAGTATGTTCGCCCAGAAGTTCAGCGTCAACGCCAGCGCTACCTATACGTTCGTGAATAATTCCATCGAGCGATATACCTTTATCAACCCGGAGGCCCCGGGCGTTTTCCAGACCACTTACGGCAATATCGGCAAGAAACAATCCACCGGCTTATTCGTATACGCGAACTGGAACCCGGTCCCCTTATTCCGTATCTATCTGAATGGCGGGCTGGACTATACGGATTTGAAGAGCGAGATGAACGATATGGCGAACAGTGGATTCAGCGGCCGTATCTTCGCCGGCACGCAGTTTAATTTCCCGTTGGATTTCCGCTTGAACGTACAAGGGGGATATTTCTCCCCGTGGATACAGTTGCAGGGCAAAGGCTCCCCGTTCTATTTCACGGGGATCTCCGTGAACAAGGATTTCTTGAAGAAGAAGCTCTCCGTGCAGCTCTCTTTCCAAAACCCGTTCTGGAAACGGATGAAGATGGAAAACACCTCTTCCGACGATACCTTCTTCCGCCGCGAGATCAATTACCGTACGATGCGAATGCTGATGGTTAGCGTATCCTATCGGTTCGGTACCTTGAAAGATGCCATCAAGAAAGTGAAACGAGGCATCAGCAACGATGATGTGAAGAGCGGTAGCGGCGCAGGTGCCGGCAGCGAACAACAAATGTAACCTGTCGCAACCCGCGATAGTGCTTCCGGAAAAAAGGAAGCCCTGTCGCAACCCGGGATAGTGCTTCCGGAAAAAAGGAAGCGCTGTCGCAGCCCGGGATAGTGCTTCCGGAAAAAAAGAAGCGCTGTCGCAACCCGGGATAGTGCTTCCAGAAAAAAAGAAGCGCTGTCACAGCCCGTGATAGTGCTTCCGGAAAAAAAGAAGCATCATCCGGAGTCCCGGACAGTACTTCTGAGGAAAAGGAAGCACTGTCCGGGATTTTTTCTTTTGTGGATCTCTTATATACTTCCTATCTTTACGCCCGGAAAAACAGTTATAAGATGAAGAACAGGCTATTTGTTAACAATAATATCATTCTACTATTCCTTTTTATTATAGGAAGCTTCCTATTCATAGAGTTGAATTTTCGGTATTGGTATCGTTTCCTGGAGCAGTATATGATGTTTCAGACTACCGGCGGTTATCTCCAGGATCGCTTGGCCGAGCCGGGTGGATGGAATGAATACGTAACCGAGTTCCTGTCGCTCGCGTTTATCCATCCGTATGGGGCCTCGGTGGTGATCGCTTTATTGCTAGGGCTGATCTCCGGTTGCTTTTTCCTTTACCTGAAGGCTTGCGGGGCGCGTGCCTCTATGCTGGCGGCGATTCTTCCCTCTTTTTTAATTTGGATCTATCCGCAGGAGTCGATCGCCTTGCTCGTGACGCTCGCTTTCGTGCAGGTTCTGGCGCTTTTATACGCTTCGATCCAGAAGGATTGGGTGCGTTATCTCTCGGGCTTCTTGTTTTTAGGGATCTCTTATTTTCTCGCGGCACCCGCTAATTTATTGCTGGCCTTATTGATCGCGGTTTATGAGTGTCTCGCCAAAGAGGGCAAGGCTCGTTTCGGGGCAGCTATGATCGCGATCGCTTGGGGAGGGTTGCTACCGCTCATCGCCATGCGCACGGTTTATATCCTTCCGATGCGGGAAGCGTTTTTCAGCAAACATCTATGCCATCCCGAATATCCGGTGCCCGATTCGTTAGGATATATCGCGCTTTCCTATCCCTTGGTCGCTCTCTTCCTTTATTATATAAGGAACCGGGTCTTCATCCGTAAGGAATCGTGGAAACGGATCGTTTCTTGCGCCTTCCTCCTGGCAGCGATGATCGCCGGGATTCTCTATCAGAAAGATCCGATGGAGCAGGCCTATCGGTACGATTACTATGCGCGGCGGGGTGAATGGCAAGAGATCGTCTCGCATGCCCGTGCGCATCCGGTGCGGGATATGGATGCCTTGGTTTACCTGAACTTGGCCTTATCGAAAACCGGGCGTTTTACTTCCGATTTGATGCGTTTCCCCCAGATCGGCGAGGGTGGCTTTATCCCGCGTGATCCGAAAAGCCGGATGGGATTGATCGAGGCGAGCGAGGTGGCTTGGCAAGTCGGGCAAGTGAACGCCGCCCAACGTTTCGCCTTTGTGGGCGTATTAAGCTCCGAGCGGTGCGTGCAACCTCGTTTGATGAAGCGTTTGGTGGAGACTTATCTGGTGACCGGCGAATATCGTGCCGCGGAGAAATACATCAAGATACTGGAATCGAACCCGCATTACCGGGATTGGGCGACGGCTCAGCGTCCGTTGCTGGCCCCCGTGGCTTGTGCCTCGAAAGATTGGGTGGCGGCCAAACGGGCGATGCTTCCGATCACCGATAATCCGTTGGATCTTACCTTGATCTTTCCGAACGCCCTGGCTTTCTTGATCGACGACCATGCCGATAACCGTCCGGCTTTCGAGTATGGGATGGGGTATCTGTTGGTTTATAAGGATTTGATGACTTTTATGCATTATATGGAATTGATGAAAGAACGGGGCGAGGCATTTCCGGTACTCTATCAAGAGGCTATTTGCTTGTTCTTCTCCGCCGTACAGAAAGACCCGGAGGCGTTCAAAAGTTACCCGATCAGTCCGGAGGTGCAGAACCGCTTCCTGCGATTCATGAAAGTGGCGCGCTCTATGCCGCCGGCGGTCTTGAGGCAGCAGTTTGGCGATACCTATTATTATTACGCTCAATTTACCCCGACTCCTAAACGACAATAATACATGGATACTACAAAGAAAAGAAAGATCGTCCGGCGTTTCGTGATCGTATATCTGATATTGCAGATATTGATACCCGTCTGGATCTATACCGGTAATCAAGAAAAGCCGGCGTCCGTGGCGCATGAACGCACGGATGTTCCCGCTATATTCCCCGACTATGTGGGCGTGACCGTCCCTTATAATATCGCTCCGCTGAACTTCCGGATCGATGTGCCCGCTGAGAAGTGTTACGCCAAGATAGGCGACCACGAGTATTACGGGACCGACGCGATCCGAATCGATCCGGCAGCGTGGGCGCGTATGACCCGGGAAAACCGAGGGAAATCCATTCCGGTAGAGATCGCCACGAAACAAGCGGGCGAATGGACGCGATGGGCCTCTTTCCCGGTCTATATCAGCGAGCGGCCGATCGACTCCCACTTGGTTTACCGCCTGATAGAGCCGGGATACGAGAAATGGCATATCGTAGGTATCTACCAGCGGGATCTGGAGTCGTTTGCCGAGCAGCCGATCATCCGCAACGATATGACCGGCTATAATTGCATGAACTGCCATTCTTTTTGTATGGGAGATCCGGGGCAGATGATGTTTCATATGCGTGCGGCGAATGGCGGCACTTATATTGTCCAAGACAAGACGATCAGCAAATTAAATACGAAGACGAACGGGACGATCAGCAATCTGACGTATCCTTTCTGGCATCCGTCCGGACGCTATATCACCACTTCAGTGAATGATATCAAGCAGTTCTTCCATTCCGTGAAAGAGAAAAAGATGGAAGTGTTCGACTTGGAGTCCGACGTGGTCGTGTATGACGTGGCGAACAAAGAAATCCTATCGAAAGCCTCCTTGATCACGAAAGACGCTTTCGAGACTTTCCCCGCGTTCTCTCCGGATGGCAGATGGCTTTATTTCTGCACCGCCCCGGCCCGGAAGATGCCGGAGAGTTATGATAAGGTGCGTTATAATCTCTGTCGGGTAGCGTTCGATCCGGATCGCGGGGAGATCCGCTTCCCGATCGATACGTTGGTACGTGCGGATAGCTTGAGCTATACATTTCCTCGTATCTCTCCCGACGGGCGTTTCTTGATGTACACGGAAACCGCCTATGGGCAGTTCCCTATCTGGCATTCGGACGCGGAGATACGGATGATGGATCTGGAGAATCGGACGGCGGTGGATATGTCCGCGCTGAATAGCCCGGATACGGATAGCTATCATTCGTGGAGTAGTAATAGCGATTGGGTCGTATTTAGTAGCCGCCGGGAGAATGGCTTATATACCTTACCTTATATTTGCTATATCGGGAAAGACGGCAAACCTTCGAAACCCTTCTTATTGCCTCAAGAAGATCCGGATAAGTATGACTACCAGTTGTATTCCTACAACATCCCTGAATTGACGAGAGGTGCCGTAGAGATCAGCCCCTACGAGATCCAGCAAGTAGCCGAGAAAAATAAACCAGAGCAGGTTCGGTTTAAATGACCGGATCTATTTATATTCGCGTATAAATTAAGAGATAAGATGACAAAAGATAGTATAGCCGAATCTGTGCAGAACGACTTACGGTATTTGCAATTGTTGGCACGGAGTTTCCCGACGATCGCGGATGCCAGTACGGAGATCATTAATCTGGAAGCGATCTTGAACCTACCGAAGGGGACGGAGCACTTCTTAAGCGATTTGCATGGCGAGGATCAAGCCTTTAGCCATGTGCTGCGGAACGCTTCCGGCGCGGTGAAGCGCAAGGTGAACGAGATTTTCAGCAACACGCTCCGGGAATCCGAGAAGAAGGAGCTTTGTTCCTTGATCTATTATCCGGAGGACAAGCTGGAACTGATCAAGAGCCAAGAGCAAGACCTGGAAGATTGGTATCAAGTGACCTTGAATCAATTGGTACGTGTTTGCCGGAACGTCTCTTCCAAATATACCCGTTCGAAAGTACGTAAGGCTTTACCCAAGGAGTTCTCCTATATCATCCAGGAGCTGTTGCATGAGTCTTCCGTGGAGCCGAACAAATCCGCTTATGTGGATCAGATTATCTGTACGATCATCTCTACGGGACGTGCCGACGATTTCATTATCGCCATGTGCAACCTGATCCAGCGGCTGACGATCGACCTGTTGCATATCATCGGCGATATTTACGATCGGGGGCCGGGCGCTCATCTGATCATGGATATCCTCTGCGATTACCATAATTTCGATATTCAATGGGGCAATCACGATATCCTGTGGATGGGGGCCGCTTCCGGTAATCTGGTAAGTATCGCCAACGTGATCCGTATGTGCTTGCGCTTTGGTAACATGGCTACCTTGGAGGATGGCTATGGCATCAACCTCTTGCCATTGGCCACGTTCGCCATGGAAGCCTACGAGAATGACCCTTGCGCGTTGTTCATGCCGAAGACTAAGTTTGCCGATAACGTGCTGGATGAGAAGACCACCCGCCTGATCGCCCAGATGCACAAGGCGATCACCATCATCCAGTTCAAGCTGGAGGGAGAGATCATCCGCCGTCGTCCGGAGTTCGAGATGGACGACCGGATGTTATTGCACCATATCGATCTGAAGCGGGGAGTGGTTCAGATCGATGGAAAGGAATATACGCTAAAGGATATCAACTGGCCTACTTTAGACCCGAAAGATCCGTATCGCCTTTCTATCGAGGAGGAGGATTTGATCCGGAAGATCTTGCATTCTTTCGAGAGCAGCGAGAAGATGAAAAAGCATATGCGTTGTTTCTTCCGCCATGGGGGGATGTATCAGGTTTGTAATTCCAACTTGCTGTTTCATGCCTCTATCCCGATGAACCCGGATGGTACATTCAAGTCGGTACGCATCTTGGGGCAGGATTATAAGGGCCGTGCCTTGCTGGACCGTGTGGACCAACTGATCCGTACGGCTTATTTCAAGACCGGCGAGCAGGAAGAGGTGGAATACGCCCACGATTATATCTGGTATCTTTGGGGCGGCAAAGACTCCCCGTTGTTCGATAAAAGCAAGATGGCCACCTTCGAGCGTGCCTTTATCGAGGAGGCCGAGACGCACAAGGAGGAAAAAGGCGCTTATTATACGCTGCGAGAGCAAGAGGAAATCTGCGATAAGATATTGGAGGAGTTCGGGGTGACCGGTATGCATCGGCATATCATCAACGGGCATGTCCCTGTCCGTTCCAACCAAGGAGAGAATCCCATCAAGGCGAACGGCAAGATGCTGGTGATCGATGGTGGCTTCTCCCGCCCGTATCACATGGAAACCGGTATAGCCGGCTATACATTAGTATATCACTCCCGTGGTTTCCAGCTCGTGCAACACGAACCCTTCGAATCCCGTGCGAAAGCGATCGAGGAAGGTTTGGATATCAAATCCACCACGATCGTGGTAGAACTCAGCTCCCATCGCCAGATGGTGAAAGATACGGACAAGGGGTCGGATCTGCAAAGCCAGATCAAGGACTTAGAGAAACTTCTTTACGCGTACAGGAATGGAATGATAAAGGAGAAGGAGCGGATGGAAAAGTAATGTTTTTTTACATTATCATGGTTTATTTTAAAAAATAAGTTATATTTGCATCGAAGATTCTCAATTGTGTTTGTGAATTCAATAATAGTTAACCTAAAAATTAAGTAATTATGCAACGAAAGAAAACTTTTGATTCTTTCAAACGCTGTAGGGTAGCGATACTTTCAGTGTTGATGTCTTTTTGCATGACAGTGGCCTTTGCCCAATCAGGCGCTGTTAAAGGAAAAGTTCTGGATGAACTAGGCGAACCCATCATCGGTGCGAACATCGTAGAAAAGGGTACCACTAATGGAACCATTACCGATATGGATGGTAATTACACGCTCACGGTAAATGACATGAAGAAGGCCGTTCTTCAATTCTCTTTTATTGGTTATAACACGATGGAGGAAGGCGTTAAGGGCCGCAAGTCCGTCGAGGTTAAGTTGGCTCCTTCCGTAGTGAACCTAGGTGAGGTTGTCGCTATCGGTTACGGTACGCAGACTCGTAAGGAAATCACGGGATCCGTGGCAAACGTATCCGAGGAAAGTTTCAACAAGGGTGTCAATCGTGATGCTTCTGACTTATTACAAGGAAAAGTAGCTGGTTTACAGATTACTTCTGGTTCTGGTGATGTGACTCGCGGTTCTCAGATCCAGTTGCGTGGTACTTCCACGTTGCAGAACGACCAAGGCCCGATGATCGTCATCGATGGTGTACCGGGTGGCGATATGTCAACCGTATCTCCTTCCGATATCGAGTCTATCTCTGTGTTGAAGGATGCCTCTTCCGCCGCTATTTACGGTTCCCGTGCCGCCGGTGGTGTAATCTTGATCACTACAAAGAGAGGTTCCGGATCTAAGACGCAAATCAATTATGACGGTTATGTGACAATGGATAACGTTGCGAATAAACCGGATATGTTGAATGCGGCTGAGTGGCGTGCGGTTAACAAGGACTTAGGTAATGACATTAGTATATATGATAAGTATAACGCTGATACGGACTGGTTTGGAGCGTTGCTTCGTACAGGCGTTTCCCAAAATCATTCCTTGTCTTTGTCTGGTGGTGGATCTAAGAATAACTATCGTGCCTCTTATACATACTTGGATCGTAAGGGTATCGCCCGTGATAACTGGATGAAGCGTCATAGCTTCCGCTTCCAGTTCCAGCAACGCGCTATCAACGACCGTTTACGTATTGGTTTGACCGGATCGGGTACTATTACGGATAGCCAGGCTACATTTGCCGACTACTTCATTGCGGCTTATAACAATCCCTCAGTAATACCTGTCTACAATGAGGATGGTTCTTATTATGTAGATAATGACCATGCGTACAATCAAGGTAACATGGTAAAGGCGCAAGATGAGAACTATAAATTGAAAAAGGATAGTTACTTTTATGGGCAAGGTGACGCTCAATTCGAGATAATAGAAGGATTGAACGTGAAGGTGAACTTGTACAAGAGTCGTTTCACTAGCGATTATAGCCAATGGGAAAGCCCGGAAAACGCCTTGGGTGGTGGTTCTGGTAACTCATTAGGAGATAGTAGTGATGGTTATGCCATCAGACGTAACTTCGTATGGGATCGCGACTTGATGGAGTGGACTGCTGATTACAACCGTTCGTTCGGTGCGGATGAGAAACATAAATTAAACGCTTTGTTAGGTTACTCTTGGGAGTCTAACGGCTATCAATCTCAATATTCTAAGGCTACAAACTTCGCGGTAGCTTCTATGGGTGCTAACGCTATACAGGCAGGTAACAAGTTGCTCGTAGGTGACGTTACTTCTAGCAAGAATGAGTATAAGTTGATCTCTTTCTTTGCTCGTGCGCACTATAGCTATGATGAGCGTTACATGATCACTGCTACAATTCGTCGTGATGGTTCCTCTAAGTTTGGTGCCAATCACAAGTGGGGTTGGTTCCCCTCTGTATCCGCTGCTTGGGGTGTTTCTCAAGAGGGTTTCATGAAGGATATCAAATGGCTCACAGACTTAAAGTTGCGTGCAGGTTACGGTATCACGGGTAACCAAGATGGTTTGAGACCTTATAAGAGCTTGGAGTTGTATGAACCGTATGGTTCTTACTTTGATAATGGTGGTTCTTCCACGGCTTTCCGTGTATCTCAGAATGCCAACCCGAACTTAAAGTGGGAGCAGACAGCAATGTTTAACGTAGGTATTGACTTCCAGTTGTTTAATGGTCGATTGGGTGGTACGGTTGAGTACTATGACAAGAAGACTTCCGATATGCTTTATAATTATGCGGTGCCTACCCCTACTTATGTCTATGACAAGATCGCTGCTAACGTAGGTGATATGAGCAATAAAGGTATTGAGGTGCAGTTGAACTTTGATGCTATCCGTAACAAGACTTTCAGCTGGAATACCTCTTTGAACTTGGCTCACAACAAGAACAAGATCACGAAATTGTCTAACGACTTGTATTCTACCAGCCGTGTTTATGTAGGTGACCCTTGGATCCGTGGCGCATCTGGCGTGACTTCTCACATTGTAGAGGAAGGTTATCCTGTAGGTCAGTTCTTTATGTTGAAGTGCAATGGCATTGACGAGAATGGTAAGTTCATCATGGAAGATGTAAACGGTGACGGACAGATCTCTGATGATGACCGTACATACGTAGGTAGCGCACAGCCGGATCTGACATTCGGATGGAACAATACATTCTCTTGGAAGAATTGGGATGCCAGCATCTTTATCCGTGGATCAATTGGTAACGATGTGCTGAACAACCCGCGTGCCGCTTATGGTAACAATACATATATCGCAGGTTCCAACGCAATGAAGGGTAGTGACCTGACAACCTTGAAGGAGAACTCTCGCGTATGTTCTTACTATTTGGAGGATGCTTCTTTCGCCCGCTTGGACAACATGTCTATCGGTTATACTTTCGATACGAAGAAAATCGATTGGTTGAGCAAGGCCCGTATTTATGTGGCAGCTCAGAATCTGTTCGTAATCACAGGCTACAGTGGCCTAGACCCAGAGGTTGAAAACTTCCGTGGTGAGGCTTCCGATAATAACGCCGGTTTGTCACCGGGTATCGAGCCGAGAAACTATATGCCAAAGGCACGTTCCTTTACGTTTGGTGCTAACTTAACATTCTAATTTTTAAACGACATTCATTATGAAAAAGAAATCAGTAATATCTTTCTTAGCGGGTGCTTCGTTGCTTTTCTCCATGTCGGCATGTACGAACTTGGATGAGACGGTGTACGATAAGCTTTCCGCTGACTCCTTTGGATCTACCGAGATTGAGATTAACGCATTGGTAGGTACCGTATATAAAACATTGAAACAATATCCTGCCGATGGTAACTTCTTGGCATTGGATGTAATGTCTGGTTCTGATGCCGTAACGCCGACTCGTAAGGGTGGTGACTGGTATGACGGTGGTCAATACCGTGAGATCTACATGCACACATGGACTGCGCAGACATCTTGTATCAAGAATGCGTGGAGCACAGCTTCAGAGGCGATCGGTACTTGTAACTCCAATATGGAGGTGGTAAAGGCTTCCGAAATCTTGAGCGACGCTAGAAAAACGCAGTTGATCGCTGAAATCCGAGGTGTACGTGCCTTTTGGATTTATAAGATGATGGATGAGTGGGGCAATGTCCCTTTGGTGACAGATTATGTAGATAAAGAGCTTCCGACTTGCCAGCCTCGTCAGACAGTCTTTGACTGGTTGATCACGGAGGTGAACGAAATCAAGGATCAATGTCCGGATCGTGATGGTAATTACGGTAAGTTTACGAAGGGTGCCGCCTATACGTTGTTGGCAAAGCTTTGTCTGAACGCTGAGGCTTGGGGTGTTAGCTATTCCGGTAACGCTTATCAAACTGTGGTTGAGAGTTGCGATAAAGTTATGTCCATGGGCTATACGTTGGAGTCTGACTTTAAGAAGAATTTCGCTTTGGATAACAGCGGTTCCAATGAGTCTATCTTAGCGGCTCCGTTCTCTGAGTCTGATGGTGATAAGGATAATCGTTGGCAGTTGATGAACCGCACGTTGCACTACAAAGATCAGATGTATTATAACAATGGTATCTCTGCTTGGAATGGTGTATGCGCTCAGCCGGATTATGTAAAGCAATTCTCTGATGATGATCCTCGTAAGGCCGCTACTTACTTGACAGGTAAGATGATAAATTCCTCTACGGGTGAGGTGATCATGACCGATCACGGTTTCGAGTTGAACCATACGATCGATGTAGCTATGCTTCCGGGTACGGAGTATGATGGTACGACATGGGGAGCTGTTAACCAGCATGATGGCGCACGTTGCCAAAAGTGGCCGTTTGATTCTCCCTCTTTGACGAACGCTATGGGTAATGACTTCTTCATCTTCCGCTACGCAGACGTATTGTTGATGAAGGCGGAGGCTTTGCTTCGCAGTGGTGGTAGCGCAGCTGAGGCTACCAGTTTGGTTAATCAGGTTCGTGAGCGTGCTTTTGGAGATTCCGATCATAACAAGGCTACCGTCACGTTAAATGATGTCATGTTGGAGCGTCGCTTCGAATTGTCTTGGGAGTTGCACAACCGTCAGGATGATATCCGTTTTGGTGTCTATGAGAAAGGTATGTGGTCCGCTTCTAATTGCGCAAGAAAGGCGGATGCTTACTTGAAATTGTTCCCTGTATCTCAAGATGCTTATCAATCCAATGATAAGTTGACCCAGAACCCGGGTTACCCTGCGTTCTCGAAATAGTTTAATATTCTAAATACCATATCAAAGAAGGCCGTCTCAATAAAATGGGGCGGCCTTTTTATATTTGCTCCATTCCTTATACTGTGCGCCCCATCATGTCTCGTTGATAAAAGGAGGAGTTTATATTATCTGTCCGTATTATTTACTTGTTGCCTGTATATGTACAGATCTTTTCACCTAGGTGAAGAGATCGTATCACCTAGGTGAAAAGATCGTATCACGGAGGTGAAAAGATCTCTTCACCCCTGTGAAACGATTAGATTGTACGGTGCTTGGCACTACTATTAAAGGGCTCATTATACTGTTTGTTTTGTAAAATGGCTTAACTTTGCCAAACAACAAAATATTTCCAATATGAGTCAAGTGAAGAGGATCCCTTATGGAATATCTGATTTCAATCGGATGCGGAATGATAATTTCTATTTTATGGATAAGACTATGTATCTGCCGCTTATAGAGAAGATGCCGAGCTATCATCAGAGAAGTGAGGAGGTATGAACAAACAAGCGCTACTTTTTTATCCGTTATTAGGGGTGGTTCTTTTGGGGCTTTTTGTAGGGGGGCTGGCGTATGGGGCCGTGCCGATCCCTTTGGATCATGTGGTGGATATTTTGCTAGGGAAGGGATCGGATAAGATCGCGTGGCAGAATATCGTGCTGCAATCTCGTTTGCCTCAGGCCCTGACGGCGTTGTTGGCTGGAGCTTCCTTGGCTACTAGCGGGTTGTTGTTGCAGACCTTGTTCC